>LNEG01000230.1 GCA_001464865.1 Burkholderiales bacterium Ga0074133 | reverse complement strand
TGGAAGAGATGGCGGCGGCGGCGAGCGCGCTGAATGCGCAGGCGGGCGAGCTGGTGAACGCGGTGGCGGTGTTCAGGCTGGGCGCGGCGAGCCAGGGCCGGGTTGCGCCCGCGGCGACCCATCGCGTTGCTCCGCAGGCCGCACCCGCAGTGGCACGGGCACGGGCCGCTTTGCCTGCACAGCCGCCCCGTGCGGCCGCCAAACCGGCACCCAGCCGCATTTCGGCTTCTGCCACAGGCGCCGCTGTGGCCGGTACTCGGCCTGCGGCCACGGCTGCACCGAGCGCAGCGGCCAAGGCGGACGCCGGCCGTGAAGACGACTGGGAAAGCTTCTGATCGGGGCCATGTCTGACAGCGGGGCTGGCTGAGAGACCGCGCGCCAGCGCGCTTTGGGGGCCTACAAGGAAGGAGCGGGTGGCGCAGCATGGCTGCGACTGCGCTGTTCTTTCAACCTCAGGAGAGCCCCATGAACCCTTCCAGCACCAAATCCGTCACGCGCGATGAGGACCTGGCCGCGCGAAGGCTTGCCATCTACGGTGAGCCATCGCAAAACCCGGACCCCGCTGCGCAGCTTCCGCTCACCGCCGCTGAATCTGAACGTGAAGCAGGCTCTGCACTGGTTGGCGGTGGTGCCGTAGCAGGCGCCGCCACCGGCGCTGCCGTGGGCGCCGCAGTGGCGGGACCTATCGGCGGCCTTGTGGGCGGTACCGTCGGCGCAGTGGCGGGCGTGCTGGGCGGCGCCGCGGCGGGCTCGCTGGTCACGCCCGACGCCCCGGCGGACACCATTCCCGACCCTCAAGATCGCGAGATCAGGCGCGTCGGAGAGGCCAAGCAGGAAGACTTGCGGCGTTAGAAGTCACGGGATTGCGCTTTCGCGCGGGGGCGTCGGTCAGTGGCCTGGTTGCCGTGTGCGGTCCGGGTCCGGATACACGAGCTTGAGTCCCGGCAATGACGGCCGCTTGAAGGGCTGCCATGGCATGTCCGGGCCGTGTCGCTGGTTCAGGCGGTCTGCCACGGCCCACCAGGCGCTTGGATTGAGCCCGATGCCGAAGTGGCTGGCGATCACCTCAATGTTCTCCGTGTGCGGGTTGTGGTCGGCAGGGGCCTGAATGCTTCCGCGCCACGCCACCACGCCATCGGTGCGCGAAAAGATGCTGGTGGTCGGTACGGGTGGGGCTTCTGGCAGGTTGTAGCTCTCGGCCTCGCGTTCGATGCTGCGACCGCTTGCAAACTGGTAGATGCGCCATGCGTTGGTGGAGGTGTGGGGCCCCGCGAATGGCGTGCCCAGCGTAACCACACAGCGCACCAGCCCGGGCATTTCCTTGGCCAGCTCGCGCGCATAGATGCCGCCCAGGCTCCAGCCCACCAGGCTCACCTGCATGCCCGTGGCCTGGGCGGTTTCCTCCAGCTGCCGCTTGGCGGCTTCGAGCACGCCGTCGCGTGGGCCCAGGTTGAGGCCCTGCCCCCAGCCATAAGTCTGGTAGTTGCGTGAATCAAGGTATCGGCGCAAGGGGATGGTGGTGGCGTCGCCCGCTGTGAGTCCCGGAAAGACGATCACCGGATGACCGTCGCCCAGCGGCGCGCGCTGCAGCACGGGCCATGCGGGCAGCACGGCCCCGAACTCCCACGGCGCCCGCAGTTCCAGCGCCAGCAGCGAAAGCCCCGGCGGTGGCAGATGGTGGTCGGCATGGGCGGAACGGCGTGCTTTGAACAATGGCATGGGAGAGCGTCCAGGGGAATCGTGTGCTGGCCAGGAGCACGGTCAGGCACGGTAGCATTTTTCCGGGGCAATTCCCCGCACCAGTCTGGAGCGGCCTCTCCAATCGGCCCCCGAGCGGCCTGCACATCGCGTCGGCACCAGATCGGTGCCACGCTGTCACAGCGGCCTGCTCTTCTTTAAAAGTGGTATAATCGTTAAAAATGATAATTCTTTTGGCGTGTGCTCCGGTGCGCCTCCCTTGACTCCCACCTCCCCAAACCATGAACAACGTAAAAATCGGAACCCGCCTGGGCATCGCATTCAGCATCGTGCTGCTTATCACCGCCGCGATTGCAGCGGTGGGGGTGACCCAGCTGGCCATGCTCAAGCAGGCCAACGAAAAGATCGCTGGCATTTACCTGGACCGCAACAGCTACGCCGAGAAATGGCGCGAGGCGATCACGCTCAACTGGGTCCGGGCGTCTGCCTCTCTCAAGGCCAACGATGCCGCGTACATCGCCACCCTGGGCTCGGAGATGGCTGCAACCTCGCAGCGCGCCTCGGAAATGCAGAAGAACCTCGAAGCGCTGGTGGACACTGACGAGGAAAAAGCCCTTCTCACCAACGTCGCCAAAACGCGCGCTGCCTATGTGGGCGCACGGGCCAAGCTGCTCGATCGCAAAAAGAACGGCGAGGACGTGTTTGCTCTGGTGGATAGCGAACTTCGCCCGCTGGCTGACCAGTATCTCGGTGCCCTGGCCAAGGTGGCAGACGATAGCCGCCATCGCCTCGACGAGTTCGAAGCCGCGACCATTCGTGCCGTAGGCACCAGCCAATGGGTGCTGGGCATTGGTGCGCTGCTGTCGCTGGTGCTGGGGGTGGTGCTGGCCGTGTGGACGACGCGCTCCGTCGTCCGGCCGCTCACACAGGCCGCCCTGGCTGCTGACGAGATCACCCACGGCAACCTGGCCGTCGCCATAGAGCCCAAGGGGCGCGACGAAGTGGCACGCCTGCTGCAGGCCCTGCTGGAAATGCAGCGAAACCTGGCGCGCATCGTGGGCGAGGTGCGTGTGGGTTCTGAAAACGTGGCCACTGCTGCTACCGAGATCTCGCAGGGCAACCATGACCTGAGCGCTCGCACCGAGCAGCAGGCCAGTGCCCTGCAGGAAACGGCTGCGTCGATGGAGCAGCTCAATGCCACCGTGCGCCGCAATGCGGACAACGCGCGCATGGCCAACCAGCTGGCCGTGAGCGCATCGACCGTGGCCGAGCAGGGCGGTGCGGTGGTGGGCCAGGTCGTGTCCACCATGAAGGGCATCCAGGACAGCAGCGGCAAGATCGCCGACATCATCGGCGTCATCGACGGAATTGCCTTCCAGACCAACATCCTGGCGCTGAATGCGGCGGTGGAAGCTGCCCGTGCAGGCGAGCAGGGCCGCGGCTTTGCCGTGGTGGCCACCGAAGTGCGCAGCCTGGCAGGCCGTTCGGCCGAGGCTGCCAAGCAGATCAAGACCCTGATTAGCGACAGCGTGGAGCGCGTGGGTGCAGGCAGTGCGCTGGTGGACCAGGCAGGCGCCACGATGGCCGAGGTGGTCGGCTCCATCAAGCGCGTGACCGATCTGGTGGGCGAGATCAGCGCGGCCAGCGGCGAGCAGAGCCAGGGTGTGGCGCAAGTGGGCGAGGCCGTCACGCAGATGGACCAGGCCACGCAGCAAAACGCAGCACTGGTCGAGGAAATGGCTGCGGCTGCCAGCAGCCTGAACAACCAGGCCCAGGAACTGGTGAACACCGTGTCCTTTTTCCGCCTGGGCACGCACAGCAGCGAACCGGGTCGCCCCAGCGGGCGTGTCCCTGCGGCCCCCGTGCATCAGGCGCATGCACCTGCGGTCCAGCATCGAACCACGGCCACGCGCAGCGCCAGCACACCGCGCCTGACCGCAGCGCCAGCCGGAGCCATCGCCCGGCAGCCGGTTGCCCCGAAGCCTCGCCCGGCTGTGGCCTTCCCGGCCCAGACTCAGGGCGGTAGCCCACGAACGGCCGCCAAGACGGCGACCAAGGCCCCCTCGAATACCAAGGCCACCACAGCGGACGATGCCGAGTGGGAATCCTTCTGATCCGCTGAACTACCGGCGCCGCGAGCGGGCTTCTGTTCAGCGTTGGCTCAGGTTCCCTGCCGGAACGGAAGGCGGTCGTTCAGCGACTCCATATAGGCGTTGACGCCCTGGCCTTCGCGTTCCAGAAACCGCTCCACGGCCTCGGCAAACGCCGGGTGCGCCAGCCAGTGGCTGCTGGTGGTCTGCACCGGCAGCAGGGCCCGGGCCATCTTGTGCTCGCCCTGCGCGCCGCCTTCAAAGCGCACCACTCCATGGTCGATACACCACGCCAGCGGTTGGTAGTAGCACGCCTCAAAGTGCAGGCAGTCCACCCGCTCCAGCGCACCCCAGTATCGGCCGTAAGCGACCATTTTTGAGTCATTTTGGCCGCTAGCCCAGGAATCATATGCACCAATTGCTATCAAACTTGTAGCAATCGGTTTGCCGTCACGTTCGGCCACAAACAGTAGCCAGGCCTCAGGCATGTGGGCCGCCATCGCCGCAAAAAAGGCGCGCGTCAGGTAGGGCGGGTTGCCATGCTCAAGGTATGTGCGCTCGTAGCAGCGATAGAAAAATTCCCAGTCCTCCGCACTGATGTCGGCGCCGCGCGCCCAGCGAAACGTCACACCCGCCTCGGCCACCCGCCGCCGCTCCTGCCGAATCTTCTTGCGCTTGTCTTGCGACAGGCTGGACAGGAAGTCGTCAAAGCTCTCAAAGGGCCGCCCCGATGCGTGGAGGGCCCCCTTGGGGGGCAGCGAACCATGCGCAGCGGGGAGCGTGGGGGCCGCAGTCTCCACGCCGCCGGGCCGCCCCAAGGCGTGAAGGGCCCCCTCGGGGGGCAGCGAACCATGCGCAGCAGGGAGCGTGGGGGCCACATTCTTCCAGTGGAACTGGACCGTGTGCCGCAGCATCAGGCCCTGCGATGCGCTGGTCTGCACATCGTCGTCTGCGGCAAACAGCACATGCACAGACGAGATACCTTCTTCCTCGCACCACTGCGTGACCGCCTGCACCAGCAGGGTACGCAACGCCGTATCGCGCGCCAGCAGGCGCGAGCCGGGCACGGGGGTGAAGGGCACGGCGATGACGGCCTTGGGGTAGTACGGTACCCGGTGCTGCTCATAGGCGTTGGCCCAGGCCCAGTCGAAGACGTATTCACCGTACGAGTGTTCCTTGAGGTACAGCGGGCAGGCGGCTGCAAGTTCTTCGCCGTCCCACAGGGTCATGAAGCGGGGTGTCCAGCCGGTGCGTGGGGTGGCGCTGCCGCTCTCGTGCAGGGCGGCCAGGTATTCGTGCCGCATGAAGGGCGTGGGGTGGGCCTGCCGGGCCAGCAGGGCGTTCCAGGCGGCTTTGTCCACGTCCAGCGGAGATGCAAGCACGCGGGCGATAATGGTGTTTTCCTCAGCCATGCTGGTCCGCGCTGCTGCCACTGCGCCTCCGGTCTGCGCTGGTGGGTTTCAACCGGGCTGCATTGGCCCATTCCAGTTCCATGACGCTCTCCATTTGCACTGCGCAGCTCAACTTTGTGGTGGGCGACATGCCCGGGAATGCCCAGAAGATCATTTCCGCCGCCCGCGAAGCGTACGCACAGGGCGCCCGCCTGTTGCTGACGCCTGAGCTGGCCATCTGTGGCTATGCGGCGGAAGACCTGTTCCTGCGCCCCGCCTTCATGGCGGCTTGCGATGATGCCGTGAAAACCGTGGCCCGCGAGACCGCAGGGTTGAAAGGCCTTGCCATCGTGCTCGGCCACCCCGAGGCCCTGTCGACAGATGCTCCCGCGTTCAGTCGCTGTTTCAATGCCGCCAGCGTGGTGCGCGACGGCAAGATCGAGCAGACCTATGCCAAGCGCGAGCTGCCCAATTACCTGGTGTTTGACGAGCGCCGTTACTTCGTGCCGGGCGCGGGCTCGTGTGTGGTCGAGGTGGAAGGCGTGCGCATCGGCGTGCTGATCTGCGAAGACGCCTGGTACCCCGGCCCTGCGCACGATGCCGCGGCCGCTGGCGCCGAGTTGCTTGTGGTGATCAACGCATCGCCATTTCACGTCGGCAAGAGCGCCGTGCGCGAGCAGACCATGCGCGAACGGGTGCTCGAAACAGGGCTGCCACTGGTCTATGCCCACTTGGTGGGCGGTCAGGACGAGGTCGTGTTCGAGGGCCGCTCGTTCGCACTCCGTGCAGACGGCTCCGTGGCAGCACGGGCACCTGGTTTTGTGGAGAAAATGGTCCATGTCCAGGTAATAAAAGGGCAGGGTGCTATCAATATTGAATCGGATGTGGCCCCTGTGCCTTCCCCTGAGGCTGACCTGTGGGACGCCCTGGTGCTGAGCGTGCGCGACTACATCGGCAAGAACGGCTTTCCGGGGGCGGTGCTGGGCCTGTCGGGCGGTATCGACTCGGCGCTGGTGCTGGCGGTGGCGGTGGATGCGCTGGGTGCCAACAAGGTGCGCGCGGTGATGATGCCTTCGCCCTACACCGCCGACATCAGCTGGATCGACGCGCGCGAGATGGCCGAGCGGCTGGGCGTGCGCTACGACGAGATCTCGATCCGCCCGCAGTTCGAGGCGTTCAAGGCTGCGCTGGCGGGGGAGTTTGCGGGCTTGCCCGAGGACACCACCGAAGAGAACCTGCAGGCGCGCATCCGCGGCACGCTGCTGATGGCGCTGTCCAACAAATTTGGCTCCATCGTGCTCACCACCGGCAACAAGAGCGAGATGGCCACCGGCTACTGCACCCTGTATGGCGACATGGCGGGCGGCTTTGCCGTGATCAAGGACGTGGCCAAGACACGCGTGTTCGACCTGGCGCGATGGCGCAATGCCCACGACCCGTACGGCACGGGCGCCAACCCGATCCCCGAGCGCATCATCACGCGCCCACCGAGCGCCGAACTTCGCCCCGACCAGAAAGACCAGGACAGCCTGCCGCCGTACGAGGTGCTGGACGCGATCATCGCGCGCTACATGGAAAACGACGAACCCATCGAGTCGATCATCGCGAGCGGCTTTGAGCGTGCCGATGTCGAACGTGTCACGCGCCTCATCAAGCTCAATGAATACAAGCGCCGCCAGGCCCCGGTAGGCCTGCGCGTGACGGGCCGCAGTTTCGGCAAGGACTGGCGTTACCCTATCACCAGCAAATTCAGGGCCTGACGCCGCCCGGCTGTCCGCCCGACCCTTTTTCTTAAATCCAGAGGAGACCCGCCATGAAAATGATCACCGCCGTCATCAAGCCGTTCAAGCTCGAAGAGGTCCGCGAAGCGCTGGCCGAATGCGGCGTGACGGGCCTGACCGTTACCGAAGTCAAGGGTTTCGGCCGCCAGAAGGGCCACACCGAGCTGTATCGTGGTGCCGAATACGTGGTGGACTTCTTGCCCAAGGTGAAGGTCGAGGTCGTGGTCAAGACCGAGGATGTGGACCGCTGCGTCGATGCCATCGTGAACGTTGCGCGCACGGGCAAGATCGGTGATGGCAAGATCTTTGTGACCGCCGTGGAGCGCGTGGTGCGCATCCGCACAGGTGATCTGGACGACGCGGCCGTCTGATCATTCCTGGGCAGGGCGGGGCGCACGCTGCGCCTCGCGTTCCTGCAACGCGCCTTCACTGGCGGCACCGATGCGCTGATCCCCGCTGGCGAATGTGGGTGGCACCGCGCACTGCAGCGCCTGTCCCGCAGCGTTCAAATCACGGAGCGGAGCGGGACCGGCGTCTGGCCAGGCCCTGCCGACTGCACCAGCGTGCGCAGCAGCGCATCGGGCGATGTATCCACTTGGAGCAGGCCCATCTGCCATTCGCCCATGAAGCCGCTGGTCACGCTGTGCTGCAGGAAACCCAGCAGCCCGTCGTAGTAGCCAGCGGTGTTGAGCAAGCCCAGTGGCTTGTCGTGATAGCCCAGCTGGCGCCAGGTCCACACTTCAAACAGTTCTTCAAAAGTACCAATGCCGCCAGGCAGCGCCAGGAATGCGTCGCTGCGCTCGGCCATCATGGCTTTTCGTTCATGCATGGTCTGCACTACATGCAACTCATCGCACGCCCGGTTGGCCAGTTCCTTGTCGACGAGCGCCTGGGGTATCACGCCCACTACCCGCCCGCCGGCCAGCCGCGCAGCTTCAGCGACGGTGCCCATCAGGCCGCTACGGCCCCCACCGTACACCAGCTGGCCGCCATGTTGGCCAATCCATTGGCCCACCGCGCGGGCGCTGTCGGCGAAGGCGGGGTTGTGGTCCCCGGGGCGGGAACCGCAGTAGACACAGACGGAAAAAGCAGGTTCAGCCATTGAAAACCTTTTGATAGAGGGCAGTGCCCCAGATGGCGGCGCACAACAGCAGCGACATCAGTACGGCGGCGCTGCCCATGTCTTTGGCGCGCTTGGAAAGCGCATGCCACTCCGGGCCCACCCGGTCGATGGCAGACTCGATACCGGTGTTCAGCAACTCCACCACCATCACCAGCCAGACGGAACCGGCCAGCAGCGCAACTTCGATCCAGCTGTTTCCAATCCACAGGGAGGCTGGCAACAAGACCGCTGCGGCCAACGCCTCCTGACGAAAGGCCTTTTCATGCCAGCCAGCGCGCAGCCCCGCCAGCGAATAGCCACCTGCATGCCAGATGCGAGCGAATCCTTTGCGGGCTTTTTGCGGATTGGCGGGGCCGGATGGCCCGTGGAGGGGGGGGGGTGTCATGCGGGCATTTTCTTGCAGGAGGCGGCGAACAAGCACGCCCCGATAGCTGCCGGACGAGCTATGTCAGTCCAGGAACGTTACTTGCGCGGCGGAACGTAATGCACCAGTCGGGTGCCTGCCCAGGCGTCATGCCAGAACTGCTGGCGTGGATGAAAGCGACTGAGAATGGCCCACACGGCAACCCAGCCCAGCGTCAGCACCAGCACCTCAATGGCCGAAACTCCGAATGCATAGGCAGCCAGCGGGGGCAGAAACCACACCCAGCTGACCACGTAGCGCAGTAGCGCACGGGCCTGGCTCACGGGCAGCCCAGCGGTGTCAACCACGCGGATATGCCAGGTTTTTTGAGCCAGGGTCTGGCCCTTGGCCCAGAACCAGGCGAAGTAGATGCCAAAGACGATGAATAGAAACGCCTGAAGGGCGTGGCGGTTGTCCATCGCGTTGCGCGTCTGGCTCAGCGTACCGAACAGGTAGCCGGCGATGAACACCACGCCGAACATCAGCATTCCCTCGTACAGCCAGCAGGCCATTCGCCGCCACAGACCCGGAGTTGGCGCGTGGGTGAGGCTGCCCACGGCGGAGGACGGGGCGGAATCGGCAGTAGAAGTGGGCGAGGTCGGGGAAGGCATTCCGATACAGATCAGCAGAAACAGGACTACTGAGGATACAACCCGGAGTTGTCTGGCGTGACCGGCGCTGGGGTGGCTGGTGCGGCCGCAGCAGCTTCGGCGGTCTCGGGTATGGCCGGCAGGGGGGCTGGAACCGCTACTGGCGTCGCCACAGGTGCGGTCTCGACGACCGTCGAGGCTGGTGCCGGTTGCGGTGCACCCGGTGCCTGCAGGGTGGCTGGCGACACAGGCGCAGCCACCCGCGGTGCGTTGTCGATGACAGGCGGAATCTTGGGCGCGTTGGGCCGTTCGGGGTTGGCCTGCACGGCGGCCGGTACCTGCGCCAGTTTTTTGGCGGGTACCGGGCTGAGCGCAGTGGCAGCGCCCTTGGGCTTGGGCTGGGCTGCTGCCGCAAGTGCTGCCCGCTCCGCATCAGACAGCGCCTGGTAGGCCTCCCATTGTGCGCGCTTGTCATCGAGTCCCAGGCGACTGGTGACGGCGTAGTTCAAGCGCGCCTGGTTGCGTTGCTGGGCGCTCAGGTTCGCCCATTCGGACATGCGCTCGTGGACTTTTGCCTGCTCTGCGGCTGGCAAGGCTGAGAAGTTGACTGCGAGAGCCAGCCAGCGCCGCTTCTGGGCTTCGCTGATCATTACCCAGCGCTCGGCCAGCGGGTAAAGCGCCAGCTGCTGTGCAGTGCCCAAGGATTCCCAGCTGGGGCCGGTTTCGGATTCAGGCGCCGTGGTCAGACGCGCCCCAGCCGTGCTGCGTGCGTAGTTGGGGCTGGCCACCGCCGCCGCCGCTCCGGCTACCAGTGCGGTTCCCGGTGCCATGCGAATGCGATCCAAGGCCATCCAGCCTCCGGCCGTCAGCGTAGCCAGAAGCACCGATGCCAGCACAAAGGCTGGCACGGAGTCGTGGACGTCGGAAGACTTGATGGGCATGCGGTCCGCGGTGCCAGGCAGGGCGCCGGGTTCAGCGCGCCTGCGCTGCGGACGTTTTCAGAAACTGCACAAATCCGGGATCTGCGTATGCAGATGGTGGCAGGTCGTCGGTCAACAGCGCAGCATCTACTTCAGCCACGTCGTTCGTGTTTTTTTCATCTTGCGCAATGTTGATCATCACCAGCCCCGCCACCAGGGCCAGCAGAGGGATGGACGAGAGCAAGGCGCTCACCCAGCCCCCGCCTTCGCCACCACGGCCCAGGGTCGCTGTACCGCCAGCGCTCACGATAGCCGGTGCCGTACGCAAGACCGGTGCTACTACCTTGCGCTTGGCCACCGCCTGCATCCGTGCGGCACGCAGGCGCTCCGAGATGTCGTAGGGGAGATCGTCTGAGCCGGCTGACAGGCGCACCGCGACTCTGCGTGCAAAACGGTCTGCGGCGGCTTGAGTCTCAATCGAAGGTGTCTGTGCGGTGTTCATGGCTCGATTCCTTTGGCTTTCAGTGCCTTGCCCAGGGTTTGTATGGCGCGAAAACAATGCGTTTTGACGCTGCCCTCGGAACAGCCCATTGCGGCTGCCGTCTCTGCTACATCCATTTCTTCCCAGTAACGCATGAGGAAGGCTTCCCGTTGACGTGGCGGAAGTTCTGCGATCTCGGCTTCTATGCCCCGAAAGATCTGCGCCCGGCGAGTGATGTCCTCCGCGCTTTCGGCGCGATCTCCATCGTCCGGGCCTGAGTACGCTTCTAACAGATCAAAATCCGTGCCATCTTCACCGGGTCCTTCGAAGTCACTCATGCTCGAAAACAGTGCATTGCGCGTCTTCTGGCGACGAAACCAGTCCAGTGTGCAGTTGGACAGAATTCGCTGGTAAAGCATGGGGAGTTCTGCCGCAGGCTTGTCTCCGTAATGCTCGGCCAACTTGAGCATGCTGTCCTGGACGATGTCCAGTGCCGCTTCCTCATTGCGCACATGGTAGAGCGAGCGCTTGAAAGCGCGCTTTTCTACACTTTTGAGGAAATCGGAGAGTTCTTGTTCAGTGGCCAAGACGGGTCAGCCCCGAGGGGCGGTGCGTTGGAGTCCGCGGAAGCTGTGGCGGGCTCGGCACGTTGCAGCCCTCCATTATTGCACTGCAACGTGTTTTTTTCGGGGGCAGCTGCGTTTACACGTGTTGCAGTGCGATAATCCACGCTGCAATTCAAAAGGCAAACGGGTCCTGGTCCGGCGCGGCAATCATCCCGCCCATGTCCTTGGCCTCAAGTCCCAAGCTGGCTTCACAAGAGCGCGTGCGAGGGGCACCCAAGGTTTTTCGTCAGAGAAATTCACAAAGGTTGATCATCATGGAAATCTCCAAGGCTGAACTCAGTTCGGCTGCCGCTGCTTCGCAGGGCAACACCTCCCCCGCTTTCCCCTCGCAGGACCTCATGGGTTCCGAGATCCTTGTCAAGGCTCTCCAGGCCGAGAATGTCGAGTTCATCTGGGGCTATCCAGGCGGCGCGGTTCTGTACATCTACGACGCCCTGTACAAGCAGGACACCATCCAGCATGTGCTGGTGCGCCATGAGCAGGCTGCCGTCCATGCCGCCGATGGTTATGCCCGTGCCACCGGTGAGGTGGGCGTGGCGCTTGTCACGTCTGGCCCTGGGCTGACCAATGCTGTTACCGGTATCGCCACCGCGTACATGGACAGCATTCCGATGGTGATCATCTCCGGACAGGTGCCGACGCCTGCCATTGGCCTGGACGCCTTCCAGGAGTGCGACACCGTTGGCATCACGCGCCCCATCGTTAAGCACAATTTCCTCGTCAAGGATCCGCGCGATCTGGCGATGACGATGAAGAAGGCCTTCCACATCGCCCGCACCGGCCGCCCGGGCCCTGTGGTGGTCGATGTGCCCAAGGACGTGTCCTTCAAGAAGGTTCCTTACACCGGCTATCCGCAGACGGTGGAAATGCGCTCGTATAACCCCGTGCGCAAGGGCCACGGTGGGCAAATTCGCAAGGCGCTTCAGCTTTTGCTGACCGCCAAGCGTCCTTACATCTATACCGGCGGCGGCGTGCTCCTGGGCAATGCCACCAACGAGCTGCGTACGCTGGTTGACATGCTGGGCTACCCGGTCACCAACACCCTGATGGGGTTGGGAGCCTACCCGGCATCAGACCGCAAGTTCCTGGGCATGCTGGGCATGCACGGCACGATCGAGGCCAACAACGCCATGCAGAACTGCGACGTGCTGCTGGCTGTGGGTGCGCGATTTGATGACCGCGTGATCGGCAATCCCAAGCATTTCGCCCAGAACGACCGCAAGATCATCCATATTGACATCGATCCGTCGAGCATCTCCAAGCGCGTGAAGGTGGACGTGCCGATCGTTGGCGATGTCAAGGACGTGTTGACCGAGCTGATCTCGATGATCCGCGAGAGCACTACCAGGCCTGACGGCGGCGCTCTGGCTGCCTGGTGGGACACCATCGAAGGCTGGCGCAAGCGTGACTGTCTCAAGTACAGCATGGGTAGCGGAGATGTGATCAAGCCCCAGTATGTTGTCGAAACGCTCTGGAACATGACCAAGGATGCTGACACGTACATCACATCCGACGTGGGCCAGCACCAGATGTGGGCAGCGCAGTACTACCGTTTTGACGAGCCCCGCCGCTGGATCAACTCGGGTGGCCTCGGCACCATGGGCGTGGGCATTCCCTACGCCATGGGTATCAAGCTGGCCAAGCCGGAGTCCGAAGTGTTCTGCATCACGGGTGAAGGCTCGGTGCAGATGAATATCCAGGAGCTTTCGACCTGTCTGCAGTACAACACGCCGATCAAGATCTGCTCGTTGAACAATCGCTACCTGGGCATGGTGCGCCAGTGGCAGGAGATCGAATACTCCGGTCGTTACAGCCACAGCTACATGGACGCGTTGCCCAACTTCGTGAAGCTGGCCGAAGCTTACGGCCACGTCGGCATGTTGATCGAGCACCCCCGGGATGTGGAGCCTGCACTGCGTGAAGCACGCAAGCTCAAGGACCGCACCGTGTTCCTGGACTTCCGCACCGACCCCACCGAGAACGTGTTCCCGATGGTGCAGGCCGGCAAGGGCATCACCGAAATGCTGCTGGGCTCGGAAGACCTTTGACGAGCCAAATCGGCCTTTAGCGCTTGTTCAACAATCGCTGCCAGCTATCGAATAGATAGCATTCAATTTTTTGACGAATCTATTGCCTGCCAAGCCCGTGCATTACCGTGCACGGGGGAGGGCAGCAAAAAGAGGAATCTGCACCTATGAAACACATCATTGCTGTCCTGCTGGAAAACGAGCCCGGTGCTCTTTCCCGCGTTGTGGGTTTGTTTTCGGCCCGTGGTTACAACATCGAATCGCTCACCGTGGCGCCGACCGAGGATGCATCGCTGTCGCGCATGACCATCCAGACGACAGGCTCAGACGACGTGATCGAGCAAATCACCAAGCACCTGAACCGGCTCATAGAGGTCGTGAAGGTGGTCGACCTGACCGAAGGCGCATACACCGAGCGCGAGCTCATGATGGTGAAGGTGCGCGCCGTGGGCAAGGAGCGAGAGGAGATGAAGCGCATGGCCGACATCTTCCGCGGCCGCATCATCGACGTGACGGAGAAGAGCTACACGATCGAACTGACCGGCGACCAGTCCAAGAACGACGCTTTCCTGCAGGCTATCGACCGTACGGCCATCCTCGAAACTGTCCGCACCGGTGCCAGCGGCATTGGCCGCGGCGAGCGCATTTTGCGCGTGTAAGACAATTCCGACTTTTCCATCCCACCCAACAACGTATTTCAACCGGAGCAACCCATGAAAGTTTTCTACGATAAAGACACCGACCTGAGCCTGATCAAGGGCAAGACCGTGGCCATCATTGGCTACGGCAGCCAGGGACACGCCCACGCACAAAATCTGAACGACAGTGGCGTGAAGGTGGTGGTCGGCCTGCGCAAGGGTGGTGCCTCGTGGGACAAGGTTGGCAAGGCCGGCCTGACGGTGATGGAAGTGAACGATGCCGTCAAGGCGGCCGACGTGGTCATGATCCTGCTGCCCGACGAAGACATCGCAGCGGTGTACAAGAACAATGTCGAACCCAACATCAAGCAAGGCGCTTCGCTGGCCTTCGCACACGGTTTCAACGTGCATTACAACCAGGTGGTGCCACGCGCTGACCTGGATGTGTGGATGGTGGCTCCCAAGGCTCCCGGCCACACCGTGCGCAATACGTACACCCAAGGCGGCGGCGTGCCCCACTTGGTCGCCGTGCACCAGGACAAGTCCGGCAAGGCCCGTGACCTGGCCCTGAGCTACGCTGCAGCCAACGGCGGCGGCAAGGCCGGCATCATCGAGACCAACTTCAAGGAAGAAACCGAAACCGACCTGTTCGGCGAGCAGGCCGTGCTGTGCGGCGGTGCTGTCGAGCTGATCAAGATGGGTTACGAAACCCTGGTCGAAGCCGGCTACGCCCCTGAAATGGCGTACTTCGAATGCTTGCATGAACTCAAGCTGATCGTGGACCTGATCTATGAAGGCGGTATCGCCAACATGAACTACTCGATCTCGAACAACGCCGAATACGGCGAGTACGTGACCGGCCCAGAAGTGATCAATGAAGAGTCGCGCAAGGCCATGCGCAATGCCTTGAAGCGTATCCAGAACGGTGACTACGCCAAGATGTTCATCCAGGAAGGCCGCCTGAACTACCCCAGCATGACGGCCCGCCGCCGCAACACGGCCGACCACAGCATCGAAGTGGTGGGTGCCCAGCTGCGCGCCATGATGCCCTGGATTGCCAAGAACAAGCTGGTCGACCAGACCCGCAACTGACACCAGGCCCGTGTGGCCTGATCATGGAAAGGCCACTTCGGTGGCCTTTTTTGCGCGCTGCCGATAACGGTACGAGTTGTTTCAAGGCGCTACACTGCGGCCCTCGCCTTGCGCGTGCGCCGTAGCATCCGCGGTTAGCCGATGCAATCCAATTACTATAAAATTGATAGCTGCCGATGATTGTTCGGCAAGCAGTGGAGGTCGATTCGATGCATGATGGCAATGATTCCCCTGACTCTTCCGTTCTGGTAGAGCGCAAGCGACGCAAGGGGATCTACATCCTGCCCAACCTGTTCACGCTCGCGGCGCTGTTTGGCGGCTTTTACTCGGTCGTGATGGCAATGAACAGCCGGTTTGACCTGGCCGCTGTCGGCGTGTTCTGCGCGATGGTGCTTGACAGTCTGGATGGTCGCGTGGCCCGGATGACCAACACCCAGAGCGCGTTTGGCGAGCAGATGGACTCGCTGTCGGACATGGTGTCTTTTGGTGCTGCCCCCGCGCTGATTGCGTACGAGTGGGCCCTTCAGGGCCTGGGCCGCTGGGGCTGGATTGCTGCTTTTGTTTACTGTGCTTGCGCCGCGTTGCGCCTGGCGCGCTTCAACGTGAATACCAGCGTGGTGGACAAGCGCTACTTCCAGGGGTTGCCATCCCCGGCCGCCGCTGCATTGGTGGCGGGCTTCATCTGGCTGATGACCGAACTGGGCGTGAACCGTGGGGACGACGGATGGCTGACCTGGTCGCAGACCACGTGGGTGATGTTTGCCTTCACGCTGTACGCCGGGCTCACGATGGTGACGAATGTGCCCTTCTACAGCTTCAAGGACGTGCAGATGCGCAAGAGCGTGCCGTTTGCAGCCATCGTGCTGATCGCATTGGGCATTGCTGTCGTCAACATCCATCCACCCATCGTGCTGTTTGGCGTTTTTGTGGCGTACGGACTGAGCGGGTACGGCGTCTACGCCTGGCGCAGGGCCAAGGGCCAGCACAGCAGCGTGATCAGCACATCGACAGAAGAGCCTGACGAGCGCGGCCTTCACAAGTGATACCGCTTGAGTCCCGTGATGTGTGCTACATTGCACTTCATGAATTTGTTCGTAATCGCTCTACTGCTATCTCCCCACGGGCGGAGACGGTAGGCGCACGCGCACACTTTTTCCACAAAGGCCCGTATGCACCCGCAACGGGCCTTTTTCTTTGGGCGCCAGTTTTTAGCGTTGCGGGTTGATCCCCACCACCCATACCAGGAGAGACGAAATGGCTGACAAGCTGATCATTTTTGACACCACATTGCGTGACGGCGAGCAATCCCCCGGCGCATCGATGACCAAGGACGAGAAACTCCGCATTGCGCGGCAGCTTGAGCGCCTGCGGGTGGACGTGATCGAAGCCGGCTTTGCGGCCAGCTCCAACGGAGACTTCGAGGCCGTACAGGCCATTGCCAATGCCATCAAGGATTCCACGATCTGCTCGCTCTCGCGCGCCAATGACCGTGACATCTCCCGGGCCGCCGAGGCGCTCAAGGGGGCCAACAGTGCCCGTATCCATACGTTCATCGCGACCAGCGCGCTGCACATGGAGAAGAAACTGCGCATGACACCGGATCAGGTGCTTGAGCAGGCGAAGCAATCCGTGCGATTCGCCCGCAACCTCGTGGCCGACATCGAGTTCAGCCCTGAAGATGGTTACCGCAGCGACCCGGATTTTCTCTGTCGGGTGCTGGAGGCGGTGATCAACGAAGGCGCAACCACGATCAATGTGCCCGACACCGTGGGATACGCGATTCCCGAGCTTTATGGCAATTTCATCAAGACGCTGCGTGAGCGTATTCCCAACAGCGACAAGGCCATCTGGTCTGTGCACTGCCACAATGATTTGGGGATGGCCGTAGCGAACTCGCTGGCCGGCGTGAAGATTGGCGGCGCACGTCAGGTGGAGTGCACGATCAACGGGTTGGGTGAGCGCGCAGGTAACTGTTCGCTGGAAGAGGTCGTGATGGCGGTCAAGACGCGTCGCGACTACTTCAACCTCGATCTGGGCATCGACACTCAGCACATCGTCGCGGCCAGCCGCATGGTGAGCCAGACCACCGGCTTCGTGGTGCAGCCCAACAAGGCGGTGGTGGGTGCCAATGCATTCGCCCATGCCAGCGGTATCCACCAGGACGGCGTGCTCAAGGCCCGCGATACCTACGAGATCATGCGCGCGGAAGATGTGGGCTGGAGCGCCAACAAGATCGTGCTGGGCAAGCTCAGCGGCCGCAACGCATTCAAGCAGCGCCTGCAGGAACTGGGCGTGAGCCTGGACAGCGAGACTGAAGTCAACACTGCCTTCACCCGCTTCAAGGAATTGGCCGACCGCAAGAGCGAGATCTTCGACGAAGACATCCTCGCACTGGTGAGCGATGAAAGCGTGACCAGCGAGAAGGAACAGTACGGCTTCGTGTCGCTCTTCCAGCAAAGCGAAACCGGCGAGCAGCCGCGTGCGCGCATCGTATTCACGGTGGACGGCCAGGAGGTGCGCAGTGAGTCGGACGGCAACGGCCCGGTGGACGCATCCCTCAAGGCGATCGAGTCGCATGTCAAGAGCGGGGCAGAGATGGTGCTGTATTCGGTGAATGCCATCAGCGGCTCCACCGAGAGCCAGGGCGAGGTCACGGTGCGGCTGCAAAACAGTGGCCGCGTGGTCAATGGCGTAGGCGCCGACCCGGACATCGTGGTGGCGTCTGCCAAGGCGTACCTGAGTGCGCTGAACAAGTTACAAAGTAAAGCTGATCGTGTGGCTGCGCAGGGCTGATTGATCTTCCTATAATTCAGCCGTTTTCTTGAAAAGTCGCGCAAGGCGTTGATCTTGCGCGACTTTTTCTGATTCTGTACACTGGTCCACATTCTTTACCACTTGGAGCACTTTGATGCACCATGGCCGCAGCTCCGCAGTGACCTCCTTTTCTCGCCTTCTGGGTTTCGCCGCGCTTGCCGTGGCGCTGGCGTCCCCGGCGGCGTTTGCTGCACCCGCCAAGGATTCCTCTGCCAAGAAACAACCGCGCGCTGCGGTCAGCAAGGCGGGGCCCACCCGCGCGGCGGCCCAGGCCAAGTCGGTCCGTGTGTCGGCCAAGTCGTCCAAAGCGGCCACGCGCGTGGCCTTCACGCCCGCACGGCCTTCCTTTGGCCAGGTCGCTGGCCTGCATGAGGTCAGTGACCCGCTCGACCTCAAGTCCAGCGTGGCTTATGTGATTGACCAGGACACGCACGAGGTCCTGCTGAGCAAGAACGATCAGGCCGTACTGCCCATTGCGTCGCTCACCAAGCTGATGACGGGGATGATCATTTCGCAGGCCCAGTTGCCCATGGATGAACCGATCACCATCACGCAGGAAGATGTGGACACGGAAAAAGGCAGCAGCTCGCGGTTGGCTGTAGGTTCCACACTCACCCGCGGCGAAATGCTGCATCTGGCGCTCATGTCGAGCGAAAACCGTGCGGCCCATGCACTCGGACGCACGTTCCCTGGCGGCATGGGCGTGTTCGTGGCACAGATGAATGTCAAGGCCATGCTGCTGGGCATGACGGACACCAAGTATGTCGAGCCTACCGGGCTTTCCAGCCGTAACCAGTCCAGCGCGCGCGACCTGGCTACGCTGGTGAACGTGGCGCACGGGGATCCGTTGCTGCGCGAGCTGTCCACGTCGCCCGGCTATGAAGTGGCGCTTGGTCGCCGTACGCTGCAATACAACAACACCAACGGTCTTGTGAAGAACCCTACCTGGGATATTGGCCTGCAAAAGACCGGCTACATCTCGGAAGCAGGTCGGTGCCTGGTCATGCAGACCAAGGTAGCAGGCCGCAAACTGATCATGGTGTTCCTGGATTCGGCGGGCAAGTTCAGCCGACTGGGTGATGCCGAGCGGGTGCGCCGCTGGGTGGAAACGATGCCGTCGCCCCTGGCTGCTCCCCTCCAGGCGCGGGTGGGTGGCAACGGTTGATCCGTGCGCCAGGCCGCCACGATGCGATGTGGGCGCATTCAAGGTGGTGCAGATATCTGTCGCCCAAAGGTGGCCAAACCGGGTACCGTTGATTGGCCTTGGGATGTTTGCTTTGTGTCCAGCTGAGGGTGATCGGGCATCAGCCGCTCCAGCCCGGTCCGGGTTGAAGCGTCATCCAGAGAAGGCTTGGTCGCAGGCTTCAGCGACCGTGTTCATTGAGCGACATGTCCACCGGGCCTCTGCAGCCCGGGTTCGAGATCGGGCGCTACCTTAGAGCGTGCCCTGCTGGCCAGTCCCGGCACTGCCCAACAGGGCGTCGCGCGGCATGCCCGACGACAGGTTGTGGCCGAGCGCCAGCGAAATTTCGTTGGCTGTGGCCTGCAGTTTGGGCAGCCAGCCCTCGTCCAGCCGGTCTGCCGGCGCGGAAATCGACAGCCCTGCCACCAGCTTGCCTTGGTCGTCGTACACGCCGGCTGCCATGCAGCGCACGCCAAGTTCAAGCTCTTCGTTGTCGCGCGCAATGCCGTATTGCCGGGCGCGGGCCAGTTCGCGCTCCAGCAGCGGCAGCTGGGTGATGCTGTTGCGCGTGTGGCCTGCGAGTCCCGTGCGTGTGGCGTAGGCGCGAATGCGCTGCGGATCGTCCAGCGCCAGAAACAGCTTGCCGGTGGAGGTGAGGTGCAGCGGCGCGCGCCCCCCGATGGCGCGTACCACCTGCATTCCGGAGCGCTCGCTGTAGGCGCGCTCGACGTACACGATTTCGTCGCCCTGGCGCATGCTCAGGTTCACTGGCTGTTGAATGAGCTTGTGGAGGTTGCGCATCGGCGTAAGCGCTGCGTCGCGCACGCTCAGGCGGGCCTTGACCAGGTTGCCGAGTTCCAGCAGGCGCATGCCCAGGCGGTAGCTGCCAGACTCCGGCCGGTCCACAAAGCGGCCAATGGTCAGATCGTTCAGGATGCGGTGAGTGGTGGACGGGTGCAGACCCGTCTTTTCGCTGATTTCCTTCAGCGAGATGGCGTCCTCGCGGGAGGCAAGCACATCGATCAGGGTGAACATGCGCTCCAGCACTTGCACGCTTGGCTTGGCTGGAATGCCGGGATCGGTTTTTTTCATGGGCGGCCAAGAAACATAGCCGCTGCATCTTACCTTGTGAAATGCGTTTCCGCAGTCACGCCGGTTTGGCGCCACCTTGCGGCCGCGCCGTGCTGGATCGCCACTCGCCCCCAGTCCGGACTTCGTGGGGAATGAATCGTGCCTTGTAATTCATCTTGGGGCTGGCTTCGATCCAGTAGCCCAGGTACACATAAGGCAGCCCCAGCGATTGCGCCTGCGCTATCTGCCACATCACGTTGTAGGTGCCATAGCTGCGCTTTGGCTCTGGCTCGTAGAAGGTATAGACCGCCGACAGCCCGTCATCCAGCACGTCCAGAATGGACACCATCTTCAGTGCGCCGGGTTCGCCATCAACCGAATCAGGCTCCCGAAACTCGACCAGCCGCGAGTTGACGCGGCTTTGCAGCAGAAACTGGGTGTACTGGTCGATGCTGTCCTGATCCATGCCGCCCCCGGCGTGGCGCCCGTTCTGGTAGCGCAGGTAGAGCTGATAGTGCTCGGGCATGAAGCACAGGCGCAGCACGCGAGCCTGCAGGTTGCTGTGTTGTGCCAACGCGCGTTTCTGGCTACGGTCAGGCGTGAACTGGCCTACCAGCACCCGCAAGGGCGTACATGCATCGCAGCCGTCGCAGTACGGGCGGTAGGTAAACATGCCGCTTCGCCGGAACCCCTTGGCAACCAGGTCTGAATAAACGTCACTCTGAATGAGGTGGCTGGGCGTGGCGACCTGCGAGCGCGCCATGCGGTCCGGCAGGTAGCTGCAGGCGTAGGGCGCTGTGGCATAGAACTGCAGGGTCTGCAGCGGGAGGTCGTTGAGTTGCGTCATGCCGTGGTCACAATGGCGGGCATCAGTTCGTTCCAGTATATGGGCTCGAATTGCCACTGCATGGGCGGGCGACGAGATGCCCTTGCGGTATGCGCCAGGAATTCTGTGCGGCTGATCTCCCGCGCGCCGAGCGAGGCCAGGTGTTGCGTGTTTTGCTGGCAGTCCACCAGTTCGGCTCCATGGCGCCGGCACAGGCATACCAGTGCCGCCAGCGCGATCTTGGACGCATCGGTGGCATGCGCAAACATCGATTCGCCAAAGACAGCATGGCCCAGCGCCACGCAGTACAACCCGCCCAGCAGTTCGCCGTCCACCCACGTCTCCACGCTGTGCGCGTACCCTGCGGCATGCAAGGCCGTGTATGCAGCGACCATGTCAGGGACGATCCATGTGCCGTTTTGCCCTTCGCGCGGCTTGCCTGCACAGGCTGCGATCACGTCACGAAACGAATGATCCACCCGGATCTCGCACCGCGGGTTCTGCCGAAACGCCTGTAGTTTTTTCTTGAGTGAGCGGTGCAGCCGGAACTCGGCCACAGGCAGCACCATGCGCGGGTCGGGTGCCCACCAAAGGATGGGCTGGCCTGTGCTGTACCAGGGGAAAGTGCCCTGCGCATACGCCGCGCGAAGGCGGTCCACTCCGAGCGAACCGCCTGCGGCCAGCAGTCCAGGCGCTGGCGCGCTTGCGTCCCAGGCGCGTTCTGGGGCGGGCAGGGGATCGTCTGGTTCCAGCCAGGGAAGAGGAGCTGACATGGCGTGGTGAATCCTGCGGCTGGCGTTCTTGCCTTGATCGCCGGATTGTCACGCAGTCAGGGTGGTGTAGCGCCCTGACATGGCAACAAAAAAGCCCTGCACTGAAAACAATGCAGGGCTTCCTGTTGGCTCCTCGACCTGGGCTCGAACCAGGGACCTACGGATTAACAGTCCGGCGCTCTACCGACTGAGCTATCGAGGAATGATCGGTATATGTGGCTAACTAAAAGGCCCCGCGTACACATGCAGGGCCTGCAAATTCTTGGCTCCTCGACCTGGGCTCGAACCAGGGACCTACGGATTAACAGTCCGGCGCTCTACCGACTGAGCTATCGAGGAACAAGACTTAGATTATATACACAAAAACAAGGCGAAATCTGGCAGGTGCGAGGCCTGCCCGCGCTGTGCCACTCAGCGCGGCTCTGGCCTTCGCCACAGCCATGCCAGCACGCAGGCCATGCAGCCGATGGCCCCCACCCACACCCAGGTTTGTGAGGCTGCGGCCCAGAGGATCACGCTGCTCAGCCCCATCACCACCGTGGCGCTCCATTTGGCGCGGCGGCTCACGGTGCCGCCCTGGGTCCAGTTGCGCAATGGCGGGCCCAGCAGCCGGTGGTTCCAGAGCCAGCGGTACAGCCGTGGCGAGCTTCGGGCGGCCGCCCAGGCCGCCATCAGCACGAACACAGTGGTGGGCATGCCAGGCACGATTACGCCCACCACTGCCAGGCCGAGGCAGAGCACCGCGAACGCGTGCAGCACCCAGCGCAACACCCAGGGCAGCGGGCGCGGCACGGGCATGCTGCCGGATGTGTTGGAGGGCTCGTCGGGCTTCACCATGAAGGCGTCTATTGTGGCCGCGTTGCAGTCGTCTGCGGGCGTCCGGGCCGTCCCGGCAGTCGTGTGCCGACGCCATGCATCGCGCGGCGCTATCCTCTGGCCCGATACCGCGCGATGTGCTGCGGATACAGGGCCCCACATGACCATTCACACCATCCTCAAGATGGGCGACCCGCGCCTGCTGCGCGTTGCCCAGCCCGTTCAGGAGTTCGGCACCGACGCATTGCGCACGCTGGTGCAGGACATGTTCGACACCATGCGCGCCGTCAATGGCGCGGGGCTGGCAGCACCGCAGATCGGTGTCGACCTGCAGCTGGTGATCTTCGGATCGCAGGCGCGCAACCCGCGGTACCCCGACCGGCCTCTGGTACCGCCCACGGTGCTGCTCAACCCGGTGATCACACCGATCGGCGAGCAGGAAGAAGAGGACTGGGAGGGTTGCCTTTCCGTGCCCGGGCTGCGGGGCAAGGTGCCGCGCTGGGCGCGCATTCGCTACACGGGGTTTGATGTGGATGGGGCGCCCATTGACCGCACCGTGGAAGGCTTTCACGCGCGGGTGGTCCAGCATGAATGCGACCACCTCATTGGCAAGCTGTATCCGATGCGGGTCCGTGACTTCATGCAGTTCGGTTTCACCGAGGTGCTGTTCCCGGAGATTGATGCAACCGAAGACGATTGAGCGTCTTTGCTGGTGCATTGCTTCCCGTGGGCCGAGTTCGTCCTGTGGCTGCGCTGGCGTCATGTCGGGGATGGCCTGCCCTGCGATGCATCGATGTGCCGCAAGATGCTCCCGGAGCCATCAGAAGTGAAAATTCAAGCCAGAATAGCCTGTGGTGCTGGATTTGATTGCCTGTGTTGCTATGTATTAAATAGCAAATGTGGCGCGTTGGGCGCAGGGCAGCGATGTCCGTCGCGCCACACGGGTGCCCCGCCGGTCAATCGCTCAACGCACTCAGCAGTTCCGTCTCGATCTGGATCTGGCGCGCGTTGTTTTGCAGCTCGGGGCCCTGGATCAGGAAGGTGTCTTCCACGCGCTCACCCAGCGTGCTGACCTTGGCCAGCTGCACGCTCAGCTGGTGCTGCGCCAGGATGCGGGCCACCAGATAGAGCAAACCAGCGCGGTCGCTGGCGGAAATGCCCAGCAGCCAGCGCTGCGCTTTTTCGTCAGGCCGCAGCGTCACGCGAGGGGCTACCGGAAAGCTCTTGACGCGCCGCGACACACGCTTGCGTGCCGGCTCGGGCAGCGCACCGCCCTCGACGATGGCGCGCACCAGATCGCTCTCGACCATGTGCGTGAGTTCGCGGTAATGCCCCGGTTGCTCCGCGGCCGACGACGCCACCACCTGGAAGGTATCGAGCGCATAGCCGTTGTTGGCGGTGTGCACCCGTGCATCCAGGATGCTGAAGCCCGCCCGGTCGAAGTAGCCGCAGATGCGCGCAAACAGGTCGGCCTGATCGGCGGCGTACACCATCACCTGCAGCCCGTCGCCTGCCAGCGACTGGCGCGCACGCACCACGGGCTTGGGGGTGCCTACGTGGCGCGACAGGTGGCGCGTGTGCCAGGCAATGTCGGCCGCCTCGTGGCGCATGAAATAGCTCACATCCAGCGTGGCCCACAGTGCCTTGTGGGCGTCTGCGGGCAGGGCGCTCAGGGCCAGCAGCACCAGGGCTTCGCGCTTGCGGCCTTCGATCTCGGCTGCGGCATCTGGCGCGCGGCCGCCCAGGGTGCGCAGCGTGGCGCGGTACAGGTCTTCCAGCAGCTTGCCCTTCCAGGCATTCCAGACCTTGGGGCTGGTGCCGCGGATGTCGGCCACCGTCAGCAGGTACAGCGCCGTGAGGTAGCGCTCGTTGCCCACGCGTGCGGCAAAGGCGGCGATCACGTCGGGATCGCTCAGGTCTTCCTTCTGCGCAATGCGGCTCATCGTCAGGTGTTCGGTCACCATGAACTCGATGAGTTTTGCGTCCTCGCGGCCCACGCCGTGCTGGCGGCAGAACTGGCGCACTTCCACCGCGCCGATCTGCGAATGGTCGCCGCCACGGCCCTTGCCGATGTCGTGGAACAGCGCCGCAATGTACAAAATCCACGGCTTGTCCCAGCCGCCCGCCAGCTGCGAGCAAAACGGGTATTCATGCGCATGCTCTGCCATGAAGAAGCGGCGCACGTTGCGCAGCACCATCAGGATGTGCTGGTCCACCGTGTACACATGGAACAGGTCATGCTGCATCTGCCCGACGATGCGGCGAAACGGCCACAGGTAGCGGCCCAGCACCGAGGTCTGGTTCATCAGCCGCATGGCATGTGTGATGCCCGCGGGCTGCTGCAGGATGCGCATGAACGCTGTACGGTTGACGGGGTCCCGGCGGAAGTTGGCATCCATTACGCCCCGTGCGTTGTACAGCGCGCGCAGCGTGCGGGCCGACAGGTCCTTGAGGCCCACCGTGGTCTGGTAGAGCAAAAAGGTTTCCAGGATGGCGTGCGGGTCGCGCACATACAGGTCATCGCTGGCCACCTCGATGAGGCCGGCCTTCTCGAAGAAGCGCTCGTTGATCGGGCGCGGCTCGTGGGTGGACGGATTCAGGTGCTCCTCGATGTTGAGCAGCAGGATCTGGCTGAGCTGCGAGACCGCTTTGGCCGCCCAGTAGTAGCGGCGCATCAGGCTCTCGCTGGCGCGCATCGGCAGGCGCGCGCCGTCGGGCGCGATGGACCGGTAGCCAAACGATTCGGCCACCGCCGTCTGCAGGTCGAACACCAGCCGGTCTTCGTGCCGTCCCGCCGCGGCGTGCAGGCGCGCGCGGATCAGGCACAGCAGTGCCTCGTTGCGCTCGATCTGTCGCACCTCGAAGGCCGTGGCCATGCCGCTGGCCGCCAGCTCGCGCCAGGTGCTGCCGAGGCCCGCGGCGCGTGCCACCCACAGGATCATCTGCAGGTCGCGCAGGCCCCCCGGCGATTCCTTGCAGTTGGGCTCCAGCGAGTAAGGCGTGTTCTCGTACTTGTTGTGGCGCTGGCGCATCTCCAGCGTCTTGGCCACCAGAAAGGCATGCGGGTCGAGCTGGGCGCGATAGCGCTCCTGGAACTGCGCAAACAGCGCTGCATCGCCGCAGATGAGCCGGGCTTCGAGCATTGAGGTCTGCACGGTCACGTCGCCAGCGGCCTCGGCCATGCATTCGGCCACGGTGCGCACACTGGAGCCGATCTCCAGTCCGGCATCCCAGCAGCTGCCGATGAACTTCTCAAGCTGCGCGCGCAGCACGCCGCAATCGTCTGCGCAACGCGTATCGGGCATCAGCAGCAGCACATCGACGTCGGAATACGGGAAAAGCTGGTCGCGCCCAAAGCCTCCCACGGCCACCAGTGCCAGGTCGGCCGGCAGCTCGGCCCGCCGCCACAGCGTGCACAGGAGGCTGCCTGCCAGGCCCGAGATGCGGCGCAGCGCCGTGCGGATGCCCCGTGCCGATGCGCCAGTGGCCTGCATGTCGGCCAGCAGGGCTGCCTTGTCGCGGCGGTAGGCGTCACGCAGCGCGTGGAGGTCGGTCATGGTCATGGGGCGCTCGGTGGCATCGATGGGGCGGGAGGGCCATGGCGCAGGCCCGGCCGAATGCAGCAAGAGTGGTGCCAACCCCGGTTCGGGGTGAAACGGCGCAGTGCATGCATCGGTCTGTGTGCCTGCCTGCGCCGTGCCGGTCAGGTGGCGGTGGCGGTCACAAATGCGGGCAGCGCGGGCGAGCCGGCCGACAGTGTCATCACCTCGTAACCGGTCTGCGTCACGAGCACCGTGTGCTCCCACTGGGCCGACAGGCTATGGTCCTTGGTGACGATGGTCCAGCCGTCGTTGCCAAATTCCTTCACCTCGCGCCGGCCGGCGTTGATCATGGGCTCGATGGTGAAGACCATGCCGGGCACCAGCTCTTCAAGCGTGCCGGGGCGGCCGTAGTGCAGCACCTGGGGTTCTTCATGAAACTTCTGGCCGATACCGTGGCCGCAGAACTCGCGAACGACGGAGAAACCGTGGCCCTCGGCAAACTTCTGGATCGCGTGGCCGATGTCGCCCAGCCGCGCGCCAGGCTTGACCTGCACGATGCCATGCCACATGGCCTCAAACGTGATGGCCGACAGGCGCTTGGCGGCAATCGAGCATTCGCCGATCAGGTACATGCGGCTGTTGTCGCCGTACCAGCCGTCCTTGGTGATCACGGTCACGTCCACGTTTACGATGTCGCCCTTTTTCAGCGGCTTGTCGTTGGGAATGCCGTGGCAGACCACGTGATTGACGGAGGTGCACAGCGATGCCGGGTAGGGCGGGTAGCCAGGCGGCTGGTAGCCCACGGTGGCGGAGATGGTGCCCTGCCGTGCCATGCACTCGGCGCCCAGGCGGTCGATTTCCTTGGTGGTGATGCCGGGCTTGATGTGCGGCGCGATGTAGTCCAGCACTTCCGAGGCCAGGCGGCAGGCCAGGCGCATGCCCTCGATGTCCTCGGCGGTTTTGATGGTGATGCTCATGGCCGCAATTATCCCATCGGGCCTTGACCTGCGTCGGGTCCGGGCCGGGAGGCCGTGCCCGCCCGGTAAAATGCCGGGCTGACTTCCAAGGCGACGGGGCCACCGCCCCTGTGCCTCGTGGATGCGCCTCCTCCGTACCCCTCACTCCCCACCAGGCCGCTACCGTGACCTTGCACATGACCACGCTGGAGGGCGGCAACGCTCTCAGCTCCTTTCGCGCCCAGCAACTCCAGCCTGCCCTTGAGGCGATTCACCCCAAGATCACCGGCATTGCAGCGCGCTTTGTGCACCTGGTGGCCACCGACGCTGCACCCTCGGCCGATGAACGCAGCCGCCTGGAAGCCTTGCTGACCTACGGTGACCCCTACACGGGCCCGCAGCACGGCACAGCCCTGCTGGTCACACCCCGCCTGGGCACGCTGTCGCCCTGGGCCTCCAAGGCCACCGACATTGCCCGTAACTGCGGCATCGCCATCCGCCGGGTGGAGCGCATCACCGAATACCGCATCAGCCTCAAGTCGGGCCTGCTGGGCAAGACGCCCGAGCTGACCGCCGAGCAACTGGGCCAAGTCGCCGCCCTGCTGCACGACCGCATGACCGAATCGGTGGTGGCCGACCGCAGCGGGGCAGCTGCCCTGTTCACCGAACTGCAGCCCGCGCCCATGGAGCATGTGGACGTGCTGACCGGTGGCCGTGCTGCCCTGGAGGCCGCCAACACCCGTTTTGGCCTGGCGCTGGCCGACGACGAGATCGACTACCTCGTCAATGCCTTCACGGGCCTCAAGCGCAACCCGACCGATGTGGAGCTGATGATGTTCGCGCAGGCCAACAGCGAGCACTGCCGCCACAAGATCTTCAACGCCGAGTTCACCATCGACGGCGTGGCGCAGGACAAGAGCCTGTTCGGCATGATCCGCAACACCCACCAGCTGGCGCCCCAGCACACGGTGATTGCGTATTCGGACAACGCTTCGGTCATGGAAGGGCACCAGGTAGAGCGTTTTGTAGCCAAAATGGCCGCAGGTCCAGTAGATTCCATGCCTGGTAGCTATCAAAAGAGTAGCGTGACCCAGCATGTGCTGATGAAGGTGGAAACGCACAACCACCCCACGGCCATCTCGCCGTTCCCCGGTGCATCCACCGGTGCAGGTGGCGAGATCCGTGACGAAGGCGCCACCGGCCGGGGCTCCAAGCCCAAGGCGGGCCTCACCGGCTTCACCGTCTCCAAGCTGTGGGGCAGCACCGTCGGCAAGCCCGAGCACATTGCCAGCCCGCTGCAGATCATGGTCGAAGGCCCCCTGGGCGGCGCGGCGTTCAACAACGAATTCGGCCGCCCCAACCTGAACGGGTACTTCCGCGAATACGAGCAGGAAGTCGCGGGTGTGCAGCGCGGTTACCACAAGCCCATCATGATCGCGGGCGGCGTGGGCGTGATCGATGCCGAGCTGACGAAGAAGATCGAGTTCCCCGCGGGCTCGCTGCTCATCCAGCTGGGTGGCCCCGGCATGCGCATCGGCATGGGCGGAAGCGCTGCCAGCTCCATGGCCACCGGCACCAACGCGGCCGAGCTGGACTTTGACTCGGTGCAGCGCGGCAACCCCGAGATCGAGCGCCGTGCGCAAGAGGTCATCAACCACTGCTGGGCGCAAGGCGCGGCTAACCCCATCCTCGCCATCCATGACGTGGGCGCGGGTGGCTTGTCCAACGCCTTTCCCGAGCTGACCAACGACGCAGGCCGCGGCGCACGGTTCGATCTGCGCGCCGTGCAGCTCGAAGAGTCCGGCATGAGCCCGAAGGAAATCTGGAGCAACGAGTCGCAAGAGCGCTACGTGCTGGCCATCGCGCCCGAGTCGCTGCCGCTGTTCCAGGCCTTCTGCGAGCGCGAACGCTGCCCGTTTGCCGTGATCGGCACGGCCACGGAAGAGCGCCAGCTGGTGCTGCACGACCCTGCCGCCACGGCCGCCGACCAGAAGCTGCCCGTGGACATGCCCATGAACGTGCTGCTGGGCAAGCCGCCCAAGATGCACCGTGACGTGAAGACCGTGGTGCGCGAGTTTGCGCCCATTCAGCTCACCGGCGTGCCGCTGCAAAAGGCCGTGATCGACGTGCTGGCCCACCCCACGGTGGCGTCCAAGCGCTTCCTCATCACCATCGGCGACCGCACGGTGGGTGGCCTCAGCCACCGTGACCAGATGGTGGGCCCGTGGCAGGTGCCGGTGGCCGATTGCGCCGTCACCTTGGCTGATTACAAGGGCTTTGCGGGCGAGGCGATGAGCATGGGCGAGCGCACGCCGCTGGCCGCCATCAACGCGCCCGCATCCGGTCGCATGGCCGTGGCCGAGGCCATCACCAACCTGCTGGCAGCGCCGATCGAACTGCCGCGCGTGAAGCTGTCGGCCAACTGGATGGCCGCGTGTGGCGAGCCCGGCGAAGACGCAGCCCTGTACGAGACCGTGAAGGCCGTGGGCATGGAGCTGTGCCCCGCGCTGGGCGTGTCCATCCCGGTGGGCAAGGATTCGCTGTCGATGCGCACGCAGTGGTCTGAAGGTGCCGACAAGAAGAAGGTCACGTCCCCCGTCAGCCTGATCGTGAGCGCGTTTGCCTCGCTGGCCGACGTGCGCGGCACGCTCACGCCCCAGCTCAATGCCACCGAGGCCGACACCACGCTGGTGCTGATCGATCTGGGCAAGGGCCAGAACCGCATGGGCGGCAGCATCCTGGGCCAGACGCTGGACCAGAGCGGTGATGTGGTGCCTGACGTGGACGACCCGCAAGACCTGGTCAACCTCGTCAACGCCGTGAACGCACTGCGCGCCCAGGGCCGCATCCTGGCGTACCACGACCGCAGCGATGGCGGCCTGCTGGCCGCAGTGGCTGAAATGGCCTTTGCGGGCCATGTGGGCGTATCGCTCAATGTCGATCTGCTCGTGACCGAAGGTGACGGCATCAGCGACAGCCGCGCCGAAGTGGGTGATGCCAAGAACTGGTCCGGCCAGGTCAGCGCGCGCCGCGAAGAGCTCACGCTCAAGGCCCTGTTCAACGAAGAACTGGGCGTGGTGCTGCAGGTCAAGACCAGCGAGCGCAACGACGTGATGCAGACCCTGCGCGAGCATGGCCTGTCCAAATTCAGTCACTTCATCGGCAAGACTCGCCCCGCTTCGTCCCCCATCGCAGCGGGCAAGGGCGAGCTGCAGGTCTGGCGCGATGCCAAGGCCGTGTTCAGCGCGCCGCTGGCCGACCTGTACCAGGTGTGGGATGCCGTGAGTTGGAAGATCTGCCAGCAGCGCGACAACCCCGCCAATGCCGATGCCGAGCACGCGGCAGCGGGCGAACCCACCGACCCGGGCCTGCACGTGCACCTGACGTTCGATGCTGCCGACAACGTGGCCGCACCGTTTCTTAACCTGGCCAAACCCAAGGTCGCCATCCTGCGCGAGCAGGGCGTGAACTCGCATGTGGAAATGGCCTACGCCTTCACCGAAGCGGGCTTTGAGGCGTACGACGTGCACATGACCGACCTGCAGACCGGTCGCGTCAAGCTCGAAGACTTCAAGGGCGTGGTCGCCTGCGGCGGCTTCAGCTACGGCGACACGCTGGGCGCGGGCATCGGCTGGGCGCGTTCCATCACCTTCAACCCGGTGCTGGCCGCGCAGTTCCAGGGCTTCTTTGGCCGCGCGGATACGTTTGGCCTGGGCGTGTGCAATGGCTGCCAGATGTTTGCCGAGCTGGCCGACATCATCCCCGGCGCGCAAGACTGGCCGCGCTTCACCACCAACCAGAGCGAGCGTTTCGAGGCGCGTCTGTCGCTGGTGGAAGTGCTCGAATCGCCCAGCCTGTTCCTGCAGGGCATGGCCGGCAGCCGCCTGCCCATTGCCGTGGCCCACGGCGAAGGCTATGCCAACTTCAAGTACCGGGGCAATGCCGACAAGGCGATTGCTGCGATGCGCTACGTGGATAACCACGGCAAGGCCACCGAGCAGTACCCGTTCAACCCCAACGGCAGTGCGGGGGGGCTCACGGCCGTGACCACGGCCGACGGCCGCTTCACGGCCATGATGCCGCACCCCGAGCGCGTGTTCCGCAACGTGCAGATGAGCTGGACCAGCGAAGATGCGGCGCAGTACAGCGGGTGGATGCGCATCTGGCGCAATGCGCGCAAGTGGGTCCGGTGACATCCCCCTGAGTCGCTTCGCGCCTTCCCCCTTCTCTCGATTCGCTGCGCGAATCGGGAAGGGGGACGCAGCCCTCGCTGCGGGGCGGCCCTTGTTCGGCTGCCCTGGCGTTTAGGCTGCGCGGGCTCGGCGGTCTGATGGTGGCGCTATCGCGCCGGGCTAACCCATCAAAGTCATGTTCAGACCGCTGTAGGGGCGCGCTGGTACACCAGCAGCCGGCCCTTGTACGCCGGCACATCGGCCATGGCGGGGTGGTCCAGCCGCTCTTCCGCGACCTCGAAGCGCAGCGCGGCCATCTGCTTGCTGAAGGCAGAGCGGTTGCCGCGGTCGGGGTCCACGATCCAGATCTGGGCGCTTTCGGTGGCGTGGCGGTCGAGGAACTGGGCGAGGCTGGCCCGGGCATCGCGTTCGTACAGCACGTCGCTGCCCATGATCAGGTCAAACCGGCCCTGCACATCGGCGGCAGTGTTGGCCGATGCGGCTCCCCATTGGCCGGTGCGGTACTTGAGCGGCAGCATGCCGTTGAGCCGCAGGTTCTCCAGCAGAAAGGCCGCCGCCAGCGGGTGGCAGTCGCTCGCGGTCACGTCCACGCCGCGGCGGTGGCACACCATGCTGGCCAATGCCAGGCCGCAGCCGATCTCCAGCACCCGCTCGCCCGCGTTCAGTGGGCGCGTGGCCATGCGCTGCGCGAGCTGCGAGCCCGAGGGCCACAGCAACCCGAAAAGCGGCCACGCGGCCGACGAGATGCCCAGCGCCTCGGCGGTGCCCAGGGGGTCGGAGAACTGCTGGCGGTCGAGAAGGGACCGGATGATGAGATCGGCTGCTCCGGGAATGGCGATGTCTTCTTGCTTGGTGAGGTAGCCGGGCATGCAGGGGACTAGAGCCTGTTCAAAGTGTTTTTGGAGATCGCATTGGCGTGCAATCGGGATGAGTGGATGCTTCGGGTGCGCGGCATGGGCTCGTGCCCATGCAAGCAGCCGGGGCGCCAAAACTCCGAGTTCATCGGCCCGACTTCACTCCAACCCTTCGGGCAAGTGCCTAGCCGGGAGGTCTGCGGCGTTGCGGCGCTTGCCAATAGCCGGGCTATTGGCTGCGCACCGTGCCTTGCATCCCATCCCGGCAAGGCACTTGTGCGACTTCAAGAAGACTTTGAACACGCTCCTGGAGCCAGGGCGCCGGCGGAAAACGTCTGCAAGACGGCGGGTCCACGGGTGCTCGCTGGACCCCCGCGGGGATGGTGAGCGCTTGAGTATGCGCCCGGCGGCGTCGCGCGCACTGGAATGCCCCCACACGCCGTCTGAGGCCGTCCCCGCTGGCACCCGCACCCGCCTTCGTCCGACGGCGCTTGGGCAGCGGCGTTGATATAGTCGCGCCTCCGCTACACCTCAAGGAATTCTCATGGCCGCTGGCAGCCTGCTTGCCCTGTTGGACGATATCGCCACCATTCTTGACGACGTCGCCCTGATGACCAAGGTGGCTGCCAAGAAGAGCGCGGCCATGGCGGACGATGTGTCTGTGATGACCAAGGTGGCGGCCCAGAAAACGGCTGGGGTGCTGGGCGACGATCTCGCGCTCAATGCGCAGCAGGTCACCGGCGTGCGGGCCGAGCGCGAGATCCCGGTGGTGTGGGCCGTTGCCAAGGGCTCGTTCATCAACAAGGTGATCCTGGTGCCGGCCGCCTTGCTCATCAGCGCCTTTGCGCCGTGGGCCGTCACGCCGTTGCTGATGCTCGGCGGTGCTTTCCTGTGTTTCGAGGGCTTCGAGAAAGTAGCCCACAAGCTCATGCACGCGCCGCACGAGGACGAGGCCGAGCACGAAAGCCGTGCGCGGGCCAATGCCAACCCTGCGGTGGATCTGGTGGCCATGGAAAAGGACAAGATCAAGGGTGCCGTGCGCACTGACTTCATCCTCTCGGCAGAGATCATCGCCATCACGCTGGGCACGGTGGCGACAGCGCCGTTCGGGCAGCAGGTGGCCGTGCTGTCGGGCATCGCGATCATCATGACCATCGGCGTGTATGGCCTGGTGGCGGGCATCGTCAAGCTCGACGACCTGGGCCTGTGGCTCACGGGCAAGGGCAGCGCTGCAGCCCGTGCCATTGGCTCCGGCATCCTGCGTGCGGCGCCATGGCTCATGAAGGGGCTGTCGATCGCCGGCACGGCGGCCATGTTCCTGGTGGGTGGCGGCATTCTGGTGCATGGTGTGCCTGCGCTCCACCACGCTGTGGAGGCTGCGGGCAATGCCGCATCCGCCTGGCCCGTGGGCTGGCTGTGGCACGTGCTGGTGCCCAACCTGCTGAACGCGGTCGTGGGCATCGTGGCGGGTGGCCTGGTGCTGGCGGGTGTGCTGCTGTTCAAGCGCATCCGTGGCAAATCTGCATCGCAATGAGGTCGTCGCTGTCGAAAAACAAGGGTAAACGCTAGTGCTTTGAGCTAGGGCAAGGTCGTCGTGGTGATGCGGCGTTTCAATGCGTGAACGGGGGTCGTCCCCGTCCAACTGATGCGAATAATCACCATGAAGAAAACTCTGCTGGCTGTAGCCGCCCTGTGTGCCCTGTCGTCCGGCGCTGCCCTGGCCCAACAGGCGGAAGGCCCCTGGATGGTCCGTGCGCGTGCCGTGCACCTCGACAGCGCCAACAAGGATTCCACCGGCCTGGGCCTGTCGGTCAACGACAAGACCATGCCGGAAGTCGACATCACGTACTTCTTCAACAAGAACATCGCTGCCGAGCTGGTCCTGACCGTTCCGCAAAAGCACACCATCCGCTCGGGCGCCACCGGCATCGGCTCGCTCAAGCACCTGCCACCCACGTTGCTGCTGCAGTACCACTTTGATGCCCCCGGCTTCAAGCCCTACGTGGGTGCCGGCCTGAACTACACGCGCTTCTCCAGTGTGCGTTTTGATCCCGCCGTGGCCGCAGCACTGAACCCGAGCGTCGACAAGAACAGCTTTGGCGCAGCGCTGCAAGTGGGCGTGGACATCCCCCTGGCCAAGAACCTGTACCTGAACGTGGACGTCAAGAAGGTCTTCATCAAGACCGATGTGTACTCGTTCGGCGCCAAGGCCGGCACCTTCAAGGTGGACCCTGTTCTGGTGGGTGTGGGTCTGGGCTGGCGCTTCTGAGCCGCGGGCGGGGGGCACTCCCCGCACCGGCTTTGATGCGAGATCTCACCAAGGCAAAGAGGCCGGCGCATGCGCCGGCCTTTTTGGTGGTGGGGCCCTTGACCGGGTGACCAGTTCCACCCGCAGGATCACGCGGGCCTACAGCACGACATCGTTGCCCCACATGCGCTTCCACAGCCAGGGCAGGGCGGTGGCAAGGTCCGGGCGCTGCCATTGCTGGGTGGCCGGCTGGTTGCCCGTGGCCATTTGCGCGGGCGTTCCCAGGTTGAAGTGAAAGCTGTAGGCGGGCTCGCTGCCCATGCGCAGATCGGTGATGAAGACCTGGCCTTCCGCTTCGCTCATCTTGAAGAAGCCGTGGCTGAATCGCGCGATGCGGTCCGCCAGCGGGTAGCGGCCGTGCTGCGCAAACAGCCCTGCTCCGCGGTCGTGGCGCGTCCAGCGCACCGGGCGTGTACCGTCCAGCAGCGACGCATAGCCTTCGTAGTAGTGCGTGGGCGTGACCACCACCGAGCGCCACAGCAGCGTATTGAAGGGCGCGGGCGTCACCAGCACCTGTGCAGGCGTCAGGCCTGGCTCGGGCGCGGACGCCATGAACCTGCCCGTGGCCTGCTGCTGCGCCACCACGCTCCAGCCCAGGTACACCGTGCTCAGCACCAGACCCCAGCGCGCCCACGCCAGCCCGCGGTGGCTGCGCAGGCACAGTGCGGCCACCACGCCCGCCAGCAGCGGCAGCGTGTACAGCGGGTCAATGATGAACATGCTGCCCACGCCGTAGGGAAAGGCGGTGAACGGGATCAGCAGTTGCGTGCCGTACACCGTCATCCAGTCGAGCAGCGGATGCGTGACCAGCGCCAGCCACAGTGCCAGCCACCAGCGCGCGCGCAGGTCGGGTTCGCCGTGGATGCGGGCCACCAGCCAGGCCAGCGGCAGCGAAAGCAGGGTGAGATACAGCAGCGAGTGGCTCGCGGCCCGGTGCAGCACCATGTTCAGGATGGCGTCGCCGTGGTCGTACAGCGCGTCCAGGTCGGGCAGCGTTCCGGCCACGCCACCCCACAGCACGGCTTTCCACGCGGCGGTGCGCCGCCCCATGGTGGCCACGACGACGGATGCGCCCAATACCAGCTGGCTGACAGAATCCATGAGGTGCAGGTGTTGATGAAGGGTCAGGAAAGGGCACCAGCCAAGGGTGCCAGGGAGGCTGCGGACCCGGAGTGTGCCGCAGTGCCCGGCCGCAAGCGCACGCCATGCCCGATACCCGATGGTCTGCCCGGGTAAGCCATGGCCCCCGGCGTTGCAGCGCCGAAGGGCCATTCGGATTTGACCTACACACCCTGACCGCGGCTGCCCCCACAATGCCGCCAAGGTGCACGCGCCCAGGGCGGGGCACCGGTTTGCAGCGGGCACCGCCTTGAAGGGCGGGCGCACCGTGCGGAGGCCCTCCGGTTGCCGCATTCCTTGACGACGGGGCGGCCTGGCTGCCCGAGATGTTTACACCCATGCCCGAACACGGTTACGACGATATCAAGCACGGGCTGCGCCAGACCCCTGCAAGCATCTCCCCCAAGTACTTCTACGACCAGCGCGGCTCGGCCCTGTTCGAGGCCATCACCCGGCTGCCCGAGTACTACCCCACCCGCACTGAAAACGCGCTCATGCTGCAGCATGCCGACGCCATTGCGCAGGCAGTGGGGCAGGGCCGTACGCTCATTGAACTGGGGGCTGGCAACTGCCAGAAGGCACGCGCCCTGTGCAGGCTGATCCACCCGGCGGGGTTTGTGGGCGTGGACATCTCGGCCGACTACCTGCGCGATGCAGTGCAGGGGCTGCGCCGCGACTTCCCCGGCCTGGATGCGCAGGCGCTGGGGGCCGACATCACACAGCCCGTGCAGTTGCCCGCAGACGTGCCGCAGGGCGGGCGCCTGGTGTTCTACCCCGGCTCGTCCATCGGGAACTTCGACCCGCCCCATGCGCTGCAGCTGCTGGCGCAGATGCGTGAGCTGGCGGGCGACGATGGCGGCCTGCTGATCGGCATCGACCTGCCCAAGGACATCGCGGTGCTCGAAGCCGCGTACGACGACGCAGCCGGTGTCACGGCCGAGTTCAACCGCAACGCGCTCACGCATATCAACCGCCTGATTGGCAGCGACTTCGACGAGCAGCAGTGGCAGCACCGTGCGTTCTTCAACGAAGAAGCCTCGCGCATCGAAATGCACCTGGAGGCCGCCACCGCGGCGCGGGTGTGCTGGCCCGGCGGCGAGCGCCGGTTTGAACGGGGCGAGCGCATCCACACCGAAAACAGCTACAAGTACGCCTTGCCGGTGTTCACCGACATGCTGGCCCGCGCCGGGTTTTCGCGCGCGCAGGCCTGGACCGATGAACGAGGCTGGTTCGCCTTGGTCCACGCCCAGCCCTGAGGACAGGTTTTTCCACCATGAATGCGCCCCTGCCGACCACTTTGCCCGCGCAGCCTGCCCCGCCGCTGGCCGCCCGCTACGCCGCCACCCGCCAGCGCTCGCAGGCGCTGATCGCGCCCCTGTCTGCCGAGGATTGCGGCGCCCAGTCGATGCCCGACGCCAGCCCGGCCAAATGGCACCTGGCGCACACCACCTGGTTCTTCGAGACTTTTGTACTGGAGCCGAACGAGCCGGGTTTTGCGCCGTTCAACCCCGCCTTCCGGGTGCTGTTCAATTCGTATTACAACGGCGTGGGGGCCCGGCATCCGCGGCCCCAGCGTGGCCTGCTCACGCGCCCCGGCCTTGCCGAAGTGCTGGCCTACCGTGCCGATGTGGATGCGCGGATGGCGCGTTTGATGCCCACGCTGGCTGCAACGCCGGACGTGGCGGCCCTGGTGGAACTGGGTGTGCAGCACGAGCAGCAGCACCAGGAGCTGCTGCTGACCGACATCAAGCACCTCCTGGGGAGCAACCCCCTGTACCCGCCCTACGCGGCCACGGCGCCGGATGCACCGCTGGCTGCTGCTGGCGCGCGCGCCTGGCTGCGGTGGGAAGGCGGCCTGTGCGACATCGGCCATGGCGGCGCAGGCTTTGCCTTCGACAACGAAACCCCGCGCCACCGCGTGTACCTGCAGCCGTTTGAACTGGCCTCCCGACTCGTGACCAACGCCGAATTTGCCGCGTTTGTGGAGGGTGGCGGCTACGCCGACCCGGCGCTGTGGCTGGCCGAGGGCTGGGATTGGCGTGCTGCCCAGCAGATTGCGCAACCCCTGTACTGGCAGCGTAACGCGGAAGGGGGCTGGAGCGTCTTCACCCTCGGCGGGCTGCAGCCGCTGCACGGTGACGCGCCTGCGCTGCACCTCTCGTACTACGAGGCCGACGCTTTTGCGCGCTGGGCGGGCGCCCGTTTGCCGACCGAGGCTGAGTGGGAGCACGCTGCGCAGACCGCGCCGGCCCACGGCCATGCGCTGGAGCAGCTGCTGGATGTGGCCTGGCAGTGGACGCAGTCCAGCTATGCCGCCTATCCGGGCTTTCGCGTGGCCGAGGGTGCGGTGGGCGAATACAACGGCAAGTTCATGGTCAACCAGTACGTGCTGCGCGGCAGCTCGTGCGCCACGCCGCCGGGCCATGCACGCACCAGCTACCGCAACTTCTTTCCGGCCACCGCCCGCTGGCAATTCACCGGCGTGCGGCTGGCGCGCGACGCATAGGCCGCTGCCCCCAGCCCTTGCCCGCAGCTGCGGGGCAGGGGACACACCGCAGCTGGTTTTGCTATATAATTGATAGCTATGGGGGATGAGAATACCGGGGCTTGCGGCCCAAAACGCCTGAAATTGCCTCTCAGACCCTGTCCAGGGCGCTCGCCAGGTCTGCCTGGAGGTCGTCGATGTGCTCGATGCCGACCGACAGGCGCACCATGCTTTCGCTCACACCGGCCTTGGCCAGCTCTTCGGGGTTGAGCTGGCGGTGTGTGGTCGATGCCGGATGCGTGGCCAGCGATTTCGCGTCGCCGATGTTGACCAGCCGCGTGAACAGCTGCAACGCATCCAGAAACCGCGCGCCGGCCGCACGCGGGTCGGCGTCGCTGCTTTTGAGGCCAAAGCTCAGGATGCCCGACGCCTTGCCGCCCGACTGGCGCTGTACCAGTGCATGGTCGGGGTGGTCAGGCAGGCCCGCGTAGCGCACCCACTCCACCTTGGGGTGCTTTTGCAGGTAGTGGGCAATGGCCAGCGTGTTGTCGCAGATGCGGTCCATGCGCAGCGCCAGGGTCTCGATGCCCTGCAGGATCAGGAATGCGTTGAGCGGAGCCAGCGCCGCGCCGGTGTTGCGCAGTGGCACCACGCGCGCGCGGCCGATGAAGGCGGCGGGGCCCAAAGCCTCGGTGTAGACCACGCCGTGGTAGCTCACGTCGGGCTCGTTCAGGCGCGCAAAACGCGCCTTGTGCTCTGCCCACGGGAACTTGCCGCTGTCCACAATGGCGCCGCCCACGCTGTTGCCGTGGCCGCCCAGGTACTTGGTCAGTGAGTGCACCACGATGTCGGCGCCATGCTCGATGGGGCGCAGCAGGTAGGGGCTGGGCACGGTGTTGTCCACGATCAGCGGGATGCCGTGCGCATGGGCCACGTCGGCCAGCGCGCGGATGTCCGTCACGTTGCCCAGCGGGTTGCCGATGGACTCGATGAAGATGGCCTTGGTGCGGCTGTCGATGTGCTGCGCAAAGCTGGCCGGGTCGCGCGGGTCGGCAAAGCGGGTGGTGATGCCCTGCTGCGGCAGGGTGTGGGCAAACAGGTTGTACGTGCCGCCGTACAGGGTGCTTGCCGACACGATGTTGTCGCCCGCCTCGGCGATGGTCTGGATGGCGTAGGTGATGGCCGCCATGCCCGAAGCCACGGCCAGCGCGGCAATGCCGCCTTCCAGGGCCGCCACGCGCTTTTCCAGCACGTCGGTCGTCGGATTCATGATGCGCGTGTAGATGTTGCCTGGCACCTTCAGGTCGAACAGGTCCGCGCCGTGCTGGGCGCTGTCAAACGCGTAGGCCACCGTCTGGTAGATGGGAACGGCCACCGCTTTGGTGGTGGGATCGGCGCTGTAGCCGGCGTGAACGGCAAGGGTCTCGAGCTTCATGGGTGGGTTTTTCCGGGTGCGTGAACAGGGTTGCAGGGGCCAGGCCTGCATGGGTGGGTTCCGGTGCATTCTTGCAGCGATCCAGCGCGCTCTCAAAGACGCAATGTCCATTTGCTTATGCGCGCCCCATGACCTGCCCTTCAGAAACTCTTTTGTTAATATGATTCATATGATATATATGCTATAAATTGTGTGCGACAACCGCATTCAAGCAGCAATTCATCCGTGGAACACCACCGATAACCATGGTCAATGCCAGTGACAATGTGAAAAATGATCTTTCGGGGCGTGCGAATGCGGGCGCACCTTCGGAGGTTCCGTCGCTGGAGGTGGGCTGGCGCACCCTGCGCCTGGTATGGCCGTTCCTGTTGACTGGCATGTTGCTCTGGGCGGTGGCTGCGGCCAGTTTTCACTTTCTGTCTGCCGGGCGGGCGTACGTGGGCGGCGAAAGCCTGTGGTCCAAGGGGCAAAAAGATGCCGTGCAGTGGCTGCACACCTATCACCGCGACTGCAGGCCCGAGAGCTTTGCGGCCTACCGTGCAGCCATGGACATCCCCATGGGCGACCGCATGGCGCGGCTCGAGCTGGTCAAGGATGAACCGGACATGGACATCATCCGCCGCGGCTTCCTGCAGGGCCGCAACCAGGCCGAAGACATGCCCGGCATGGTCCGGCTCGTGCGGTACTTCGGCAACGTGGGGGCGATGCGTGAGGTGCTTGTCATCTGGGAGCATGCAGAAGCGTTGCTGCTGCAGATCGACGCAGTGGCACACAGGCTGGACGCGATGGTGCAAGCCCGCTGCGACGACACCTTGGCGAGGCTGCCGCTCATGGACGAGGTCATGCGGCTCAATGCGGCACTCACCCCGCTGCAGCAGCAGTTCTCGGACAAGCTGGGCGAGGCCAACCGGTTCATGCAGCGCCTGCTGCTGGGCGTGATGGCTGCCACGGCAGTGGTGTTCTCTGGCATTGGCCTGGCGCTGGCCTGGGGCGGCGTGCGCCGAAGCATCGGTTCCGAACAGTCGCTGGCGGACAGCGAGCAGCGCTACGAACTGGCGGTGACGGGCAGCAACCAGGCGCTGTGGGATTACCGTTTCAAGTCGCGCCAGCTTTTTGTATCGGAGTCGCTGCCGCGGTGGCTCGGATACGCATCGGAGCAATTTGCGGCGGGCATTCCCGCGTTCGAGGCCTGCTTGCACCCTGAGGAGCGCGCGTCCGTGATGGATGCCATCTGGGTCCACACCAGGGCCGGCACTCCGTTCGAGATTGACTTCAGGCTGCGCAAGTCCGATGGCAGCTACCTGTGGGGCCACATGGCCGGCAGGGCGTTTCATGACGGCCGGGGCCGACCCACCCGGGTGGTGGGTTCGATTCGAGATGTGACCGAGCGGTGGGAAATGCAGCGCGCGATGAAGGCCGAGCTGCGCGCGCGGCTGGTGGCGATCGCAAGCCTGCGCAAGACACTGTCTGCCATGACCGAAGGCGACCCGGACAAGGCGGTGGCGCGCAGCCGGGACGACATGGCCGCCATCTCGGATGCCATCTCGACGCTTGCCAGACAGATGCGCCAGGGCAAGGAGCAGCTGGAGGCCGTGCTGGGCCTGAGCCCCGACGGATTCGCGTCGTTCGATGCCCATGGCCGACTGGTGTACGTGAGCCCGGCGTTCACCGACCTGACTTCGCTCACACCGGCCGAAGTGATGGGCCTGGACGAACAGGCTTTCGCCCAGGTGCTGGACCAGCGCTGCGCCGCGGGGCATCGCCTCGGATCACTGGAGGCCGTGGCAGATGCAGGGCGGACGGGCCAGCGCTACCTGATCGAGCTGGCCGAGCCGGTACGGCGTGTGCTGGCGCTGCAATGGCGCGAAGGCCGCGGAGCGCAGGTGCAGTCGGTGCTGTGCCTGCGGGACGTCACGCATGAAACCGAGGTGGAGCGGCTCAAGAGCGAATTCCTGACCACCGCGGCGCACGAACTGCGCACACCCATGGTCAGCATCTTCGGGTTTGCCGAACTCATGCACACCCGGGACATGCCGCCGGCCCGGCGTGCGCAGGCGCTGGAGGTGGTGTATCGGCAGGCGGGGGTGATGGTGAGCATCATCGACGACCTGCTGAATCTGGGCCGTCTCGAATCGAGCGAAGGCGCCGACATGGAGCGCCTGCCGCTGGATCTGGCACCACTCGTGGCCGAGGTGCTTGCGGGCTTTCAGGCACCCCAAGGGCGCACAGCGCCACAACTGCACGCAGCACCCGGCTGCGCGTGGCTGGTGGTGGGCGACCAGGCCCACTTGCGGCGTGTGCTGGTCAACCTGCTGAGCAACGCCTACAAGTATTCGCCCGATGGCGGGGATGTGACAGTGACTCTGGCCCCGGGCCCCGCGCCAGTCGCCCTGGACCAGGAATGCCCCGGCGTGTGGATGTCGGTGCGCGACCAGGGCATTGGCCTGTCGCCCGGGCAACTGGCCCGTGTGGGCGAGCGCTTTTACCGGGCCGATGCCTCGGGCTCCATCCAGGGAACGGGCCTGGGGGTGAGCATCGTCAAGGAAATCGTGGCCCTGCACCAGGGTGCGCTGGAGATCCACAGCGCCGTGGGCGAGGGTACCGAGGTGCGCATTTTCCTGCCGCTGTTGCGCGCTGATGGATAGAAGGATGGATGGATCGGGCCAGCAGGCGGGCACCTGCTTGATCCCTTCAGGCCCCGCCGCTCCGTCCCTGGCTCAGTCTGAAGGCGGGTGGCGCTTGCGCCAGGCCTTCTCCACCTCGACCACGACCCCCACGACCAGCGCCGCTGCCACACACACGCCCAGCTCGGCCAGGGTCAGCGGTTCGGTCTTGAAGATCGGATTCAGTGCAGGCACGTAGATGGTGGCCATCTGCAGGCAGAACGTGAGCACCACGGCGCCCAGCAGGGGCCGGTTGCTGAGCAGGCCGATGCGCCACAGGGGCTGCTGCTCCGAGCGGATGGCGATGACATGCACCATCTGCGCCAGGGTCAGCACCGTGAACACCATCGTCTGCCAGTGCTCGCGCCCGGTGTGCAGCGCCCAGGCCTGCACGGCCAGGCACAGTCCGCCAATCAGCAGGCCCACGCCCAGGATGTGCTGCCACATGCCGTGTGCAAACAGGCTTTCCTGCGGCGGGCGCGGAGGGCGCTGCATGATGCCGGGCTCGGCCGGTTCAGCCGCCAGGGCCAGGCCGGGCAGGCCGTCTGTGACCAGGTTGACCCACAGGATGTGGATGGGCTGCAGCGGAATCGGCAGCAGGAGCAGCGGGGCCAGGAAGATGGTCCAGATCTCGCCCGAGTTGCCCGTCATGGCGTAGCGCACAAACTTGCGGATGTTGTCGTAGATGCGGCGGCCTTCGCGCACGGCTGCCACGATGCTGGCGAAGTTGTCATCCAGCAGCACCAGGCTGGAGGCCTCGCGTGCCACGTCGGTGCCCCCCTTGCCCATGGCCACGCCGATATCGGCCCGCTTCAAGGCCGGTGCGTCGTTCACACCGTCGCCCGTCATGGCTACAAAGTGCCCTTGTGCCTGCAGTGCCTCGACGATGCGGATCTTCTGCGCTGGGTCCACACGGGCATACACGCGCACCTGCTCCACCCGGGCCCGCAGCGCAGCATCGTCCATGGTGGCCAGGTCGGCGCCCGTCAGCACGGGTGCGCCCGGGTCCTGCACGATGCCCAGGCGGTGGGCAATGGCGCGCGCGGTGGCCGGGTGGTCGCCGGTGATCATCACCGGGACGATGCCTGCGCCGATGCAGTCGCGCACAGCCGCCTTTGCTTCGGCCCGTGGCGGGTCGATGAGCGCGATCAGGCCCAGCAGCTGCAGCTGGCTTTCCACTGCGTCGATGTCGTTGGTGTCCGGCAGCTTTGCATGGTTGCGCCGGGCCAGTGCCAGCACGCGCAGCCCTTGCATGGCCAGGCGGCTGGCACTGGCCAGCACGGCATCGGCGTCCAGGGGCTCGGGGCCCTCAGGCGTCCACTGGTGGGTGCAGCGCGGCAGCACGGATTCAGGCGCGCCCTTGGTGTAGGCCACCAGGCCCGGGTGCGGGGCCATTGCCGCCTGGTGGAAGGTGGTCATGCGCTTGCGGTCCGAGTCGAAGGGCTGCTCCTGAACCCGCGGGCAGGCAGCATCGAGCACCGTCTTTTCAAGGCCGCCCGCGTGCGCGGCCAGCACCAGCGCCGTTTCGGTGGGGTCGCCCTGCCAGCCGGCGGCAAGCCCTGCGGTGCCGGGCTCGCCGCCAGCGCCAGAGCGCGCCGTGGCGTCATTGCACAGCGCTGCCGCGCGCAGCGCCTCGGCATGCACGGGGCCGGGCAGCGGATCGCCGGGCACCCAGGTGTGGCCGAGTGCGAGCAGCAGTTCGGCATGCATGCGGTTTTGCGTGAGGGTGCCGGTCTTGTCCGAGCAGATGGTGGTGACCGAGCCCAGTGTTTCGACGGACGGCAGCCGCCTCACCAGCGCATTGACCGACACCATGCGGCGCGCACCCAGCGCCAGCAGCACCGTCACCACCGCGGGCAGGGCCTCGGGGATGGCGGCCACGGCCAGGCTGATGGCCGTGAGCGCCATCAGCATCGGGGCCTCGCCCCGCAGGATGCCCACGACAAAGATGATCAGGCAGATGCCCAGCACCGCCAGGGCCAGGCGCTTGCCAAAGGCGGCCAGCCGCAGCTGCAGGGGCGTGCTGCGGTCGTCGGCATCCAGCAGCGTGGCGACCTTGCCCAGCTCGGTACGCATGCCTGTGGCCACCACCACGCCGCGTGCCCGGCCGTGCGTGGCGGTGGTGCCCTTGAAGGCCATGTTGGTGCGGTCGCCCAGTGCGCCCACATCCTCGGCTGCCAGGGCCTCGGTCTGTTTGGCGACGGTCACGGATTCGCCGGTGAGGGCCGATTCATCCACTTGCAGTTGCGCAATCTCGATCAGCCGCAGGTCGGCCGGAATCTGGTTTCCGGCCTCCAGCAGCACGATGTCGCCAGGCACCAGCGCGCTGGCCGGCAGCACCTGCACCACACCGCTGCGCAGCACGGTCGCGTGCGCCGCCGCCAGCTGGCGCAGCGCGGCCATGGCCTGGTCTGCGCGCCAGGCCTGCACAAAGCCGATGACGGCGTTGAGCACCACGATCACCAGGATGACCAGGGTATCGGTGATTTCGCCCACCAGCCCGGCGATGGCGGCTGCGCCCAGCAGCACCAGCACCATGAAGTCCTTGAACTGGTCAGCCAGCAGGTGCCACCAGGGGCGGGTCTGCCCTGCTGCCAGCGAGTTGGCGCCATGCGTGGCGCTGCGGCGCAGGGCCTCTTCGGCGTGCAGCCCGGCGTCGGGGTCGACGCCGTGGGCCTGGGCGACGGCCTCGGGGGTGTGCAGGTGGGGGGCGTTGGAAGCGGGCATGCGGCGGGCGGGAGGATGCGGCCGCACGCCGGTGCGTCAGTGCGCGCTTTGCGGCCGGGCCTTGTAGAAGGTCAGCGGGATGTCTTTGGCCTGGTTCAGCACCTGGCGCTTGATCTTGCCCACCACATGCATTTCACAGGGCTTGCAGTCAAAGCGCAAGGTCAGCTTTTCCTTGCCGTTGATCAGCATCAAGGGTTCGGCCTTGATGGTGCCCTGCACACCGGTGACGCCCTTGGCCTGCTTGGGGCACAGGCTCATCGAAAAGCGCACGCAGTGCTTGGTGATCATGAGGCTGACTTCGCCTTCTTCCTCGTGCGCCTCGTAGGCTGCATCGATCACCTTCACGCCGTGGCGCACGTAGAAGTCGTGTGCCTTGTGGTTGAACACGTTGCCCAGGAAGGAGAGCGTGTCTTCGGGGTAGGGCGCAGGGGGCTCCACCGGTGTGGCACGCAGCAGGCGGGCAAAGTTGCGGGCGCGGCTGGCCTCCAGGTCGGCCACGGCATCGCGGCGCAGCGCATTGAGCACCGAGGCGGGCACAAACCAGGGCTGCGACAGCTGCAGCGCAATGTCATGGACCGCAAACACGGTGGCGCCGAAGCGGCCGAGCTGCTCGCGCAGGCTGGCTTCGGCCTTGGCCGCATCGGTGGCGCTCTGGTGCGGCTGCTGTACATCGGCCCGGCCGACGTTGCCGTCCTCGTCGGTCAGCATCAGGCTGAAGCCGGTGGGCGTTTCGCTCAGATGTGCCCAAAGGCCGATGCGGCGGTCGCTCGATTTTTTCTCCAGCGTGCGCACCCAGTCCATGTCACGGTTGCGGTTGATCTCGGTGCCCTTGCGCAGGTCCCTGAAGCCATCCATCGGGTCTTTCGGATACACGCGCCATTGCCCCACGCTGCGGGCGGACACAGGCTCTGCCACGTTGATGGCCATGCCCACCAGTTCCTTGTGCAGGTCGTAGTAGCAAAGGCCGTCGCCGTTGTGCAGCACGGTGGCGGGGTCGCTCACTTCCAGCTCCACAAAGTCGGGGCCTACCTTGGTCACCCAGCCAATCGCCTGGCCCGGGTTCTTGGGGGTGTCGAAGGCGCCAATGTCTTCCTTGCGGCCGGTGACGAAGTAGTCGGTGAACTCGCGGTTGAAGTTCTGCAGCGGGTCGGGCGTGAAGGTAAAGGTGGTGCGCCCGCTGGCAGAGCGCGAGAGCGGCCGGCCCTGTGCCTCGCGCTCTTCAATGATTTCGTCGAGCAGCGTGCGGTAGTGGGCGGTGATGTTCTTCACATAGCCCATGTCCTTGTAGCGGCCTTCGATCTTGAAGCTGCGCACGCCCGCGTCGATGAGGGCGCGCAGGTTGTCGCTCTGGTTGTTGTCCTTCATGCTCAGCACGTGCTTGTCGTGCGCAATGAAGCGGCCCTGCGCGTCGGTGACCTGGTAGGGCAGGCGGCAGGCCTGGCTGCAATCGCCGCGGTTGGCGCTGCGGCCGGTTTGCGCATGGCTGATGTTGCACTGGCCGCTGTAGGCCACACACAGCGCGCCGTGGATGAAGAACTCGATGTTGGCACGGCCGGGTGCATCCACCGGGCCGAGAGCCTTGTGCACGGCGGCAATCTGCTGCACCGTCAGCTCGCGTGCCAGCACGATCTGCGAGAGGCCGCAGTCCTGCAAGAAGCGTGCTTTTTCGGGCGTGCGGATGTCGGTCTGGGTGCTGGCGTGCAGCTGGATGGGGGGCAGGTCGATCTCCAGCAGGCCCATGTCCTGGATGATGAGCGCATCGGCCCCGGCCTCGTACACCTGCCAGGCCATCTGGCGGGCGGCCTCCAGCTCGTCGTCGCGCAGGATGGTATTGAGCGTGATGAAGATGCGGCTGTTGAAGCGGTGCGCGTGCTTCACCAGGCGCTCGATGTCCCGGATGTCGTTGCCCGCGCTGGCGCGTGCGCCAAAGGCGGGGCCGCCGATGTAGACGGCATCGGCGCCGTGGTTGATGGCTTCAATGCCAATGTCTGCGTCGCGCGCGGGCGAGAGCAGTTCGAGCTGGTGGGGCAGGAGGGACATGGGGCGCGATTATCCCAGCGGCCCGCCGGTCAGGCTATCGGGCATCGCGGCTGCAGGAATAGCGGCGCAGCCGTTCAGTTCTCTTTCATAAGCAAACGTAATGACAAATGCCAATTGCTAAGTTTGCATAGCATTTCCCGATTCAGGCCCCGGGCGTGGCTACGATGCGGGCCTCGCTGCGGCCACCCATGGGCTAGCGGCGGCTACACATGCTTTCTGGAGAACCCGTGCGCCTCGTTTCCCCGCTTCGTCTTTCCCGTACCGCGGCCACTGCCGCTGCTGCCGTGGCAGCCTGCTCGCTGCTGGCGGCCAATGTGTCTGCCCAGGATGTGCAGACCGTGCGCATCGCACACGCAGGCCCTGTCTCGGGCGGCATTGCCCACATCGGCAAGGACACCGAAAACGGCGTGCGCCTGGCCATTGACGATCTGAACGCGCAGGGCCTGGTGATTGCGGGCAAGAAGATCCGGTTCGAGATCGCTGCCGAAGACGACGCGGGCGACCCGCGCCAGGCCACCGCCGTGGCACAAAAGCTGTGTGACCAGAAGGTGGCCGGCGTGGTGGGCCACCTGCAGTCGGGCACGTCGATTCCCGCCTCTACCGTGTACGACCGCTGTGGCCTGCCACACATCACGGCCTCTGCGTCCAATCCCGACCTGACCAAGCCCGGCTACAAGACGTCGTTCCGACTCATTGCCAACGACAACGCGCTGGGTGCGGCGCTGGCCCTGTTTGCGGCCGATCACCTCAAGCTCAAGTCGGTGGCGATCATCGACGACCGCACGGCCTACGGCCAGGGGGTTGCCGCGGTGTTCAAGGCCACGGCGCTGCAAAAGGGACTGAAGGTGGTGGGCGAGGAGTTCACCAACGACAAGGCCACCGATTTCATGGCCATCCTCACGTCGCTCAAGAGCAAGAAACCCGATGCGGTGTTCTACGGTGGCCTGGATGCGCAGGCCGGCCCCATGCTGCGCCAGATGGAGCAGCTGGGTCTGGGCGGCGTGAAGTTTTTTGGCGGCGATGCCTTGTGCACCGAAAAGCTGCCCGAGCTGTCGGGCAAGACGCCTGCGCTGCGCAACGTGACCTGCGCCACGGGTGGCGCATCAGTGGACAGGATGCAGGGCGGGGCCGACTGGAAGAAGCGCTATGACGCGAAGTTTCCGGGCCAGTTCCAGATCTACAGCCCGTACGCATACGACGCAGCCATGGTGCTGGCAGACGCGATGAAGCGCGCCAACTCGGTCGATCCCAAGGTGTTCACGCCCTTCATTGCCAAGGCCGACTACAAGGGCGTGACCGCCAACATCGCCTTCACTGCCAAGGGCGAGCTCACCACGCCCGCCGTGACGCTGTACACCTTCAAGGACGGCAGCCGCGTGGCGCTGAATTGAGTCGGCAGTTTCCGTCCCCCGCAAAACGGCCGCCCTGTGCGGCCGTTTTGCTTTGGGGGCAGGAGGGCGTACAGGGCTTCCCTTACAGTCGTGCCCTGTCGCTGCGGCAAGGAGCAAAAAGCATGCGTGGATTATTCGGACTCGTGGGTTTGGTCGTGGTGTTGGCCGTTGTTGGCCTGCTCGCCAAGAGTCAGCTGTCGGCTGTGCGTGCCCCGGCGGTGGAGATGCCCGGCGCGGCGGCCGTGACGGCCGGTCCTGCTTCAGCCCCGGCAGGCAACGTGCGCGAGCAGAGTCGGCAGATGCAGGACCAGGTCCGCCAGCAGATGGAGGGGCTGATGCAGCAGGCCCGACCGATGCCGGAGGGCGAAAAATGAGCGAAATCGGCTGCATGTCCTTTATTTGATTGCCCCTGTAGCTACAAAAAAGATAGCAATGACAGTCGATGCGGATGCGCACTTCATGCAGCTGGCACTGGCCGAGGCACAGGCGGCTGCGCGTGCGGGCGAGGTACCCGTAGGGGCCGTGGTGGTGCAGGGCGGTCAGGTCATTGCCACGGGCCGCAATGCCCCGGTAGATGGCCACGACCCGACCGCCCACGCCGAGATCGTGGCGCTGCGCGCGGCTGCGCAGCGGCTGGGCAACTACCGGCTGGACGGCTGCACGCTGTACGTGACGCTGGAGCCCTGCGCCATGTGCAGCGGCGCGATGCTGCACGCGCGGCTGGCGCGGGTGGTGTTTGGCGCGGCCGAACCCAAGACGGGCGCGGCCGGATCGGTGCTTAACCTGTTTGCGCATGAACAGCTCAACCACCAGACTGTGGTGCAGGGCGGCGTGCTTGCCGATGCGTGCTCTGCACTGCTCAGCGATTTCTTCCGGCAGCGGCGCCAGCAGCAACGTGCCCAGGCGCTGGCCAGCCACCCGCTGCGCGACGACGCGCTGCGCACGCCCGATGCGGCCTTTGCAGGCCTGCCGGGCTACCCTTGGGCGCCGCAGTATGTGAGCGACCTGCCCAGCCTGGGCGGGCTGCGCATGCACTACCTGGACGAAGGCCCGCCAGATCCGATGACTGCACCGCGCACCTGGCTGTGCCTGCATGGCAATCCGGCTTGGAGCTACCTGTACCGCCGCATGTTGCCCCCATTTCTCGCAGCCGGTGACCGGGTGGTGGCGCCGGACCTGATCGGCTTTGGCAAAAGCGACAAGCCCAAGAAGGAGGCGGCGCACCGCTTCGGGTGGCACCGGCAGGTGCTGCTGGAGCTGGTGGAACGCCTTGATCTGCAGCGCACGGTACTCGTGGTGCAGGACTGGGGCGGCATCGTGGGCCTGACGCTGCCCATGGAAATGCCCCAGCGTTTTGAGGGCCTGCTGGTGATGAACACGCTGCTGGCCACGGGCGATGCGCCGCTGTCGCCCGGCTTCGTGCAGTGGCGCGCCATGTGCCGCGACAAGCCGCTGTACGGAGTGGGGCGGCTGTTCGGGCGGGGCAACCCGCATCTGACGGAAGCGGAGTGCGCTGCGTACGACGCACCGTTTCCGGACCGCGGCTACCGCGCTGCGCTGCGCGCGTTTCCCGAGCGGGTGCCTGCAGCGCAGGACGACGATGGCGCAGCGGTATCGCGTGCCGCGCGCGACTTCTGGCGTAGCCAGTGGCAAGGTCGCAGCCTGATGGTGGTGGGGGCGCAAGACCCGGTGCTCGGCCTGGCCACCATGCAGGCCTTGCGGCAGGATATTCGCGGCTGCCCCGAGCCCTGGGTTCTGCCTGCCGCCGGGCACTTCGTGCAGGAGCATGGCGAGGCCATTGCCGCACGGGCTGTGGAATACTTCGCGCTCTAAGAACCTGTTCAAAGCCTTTTTGGAGGTTGCATTGGAGTTCAATCGACCGATTGCACTCCAACCCTTCGGGCAAGCGCCTTGCCGGGCGGTCTGCGTTGTTGCACCGCTTGCCCATAGCACGGGCTATGGGCCGCGCGTTGCGCCTAGCAGCCCATCCCGGCAAGGCACTTGTGCAACTCCAAAAAGGCTTTGAACAGGTTCTGAAATCTGCTGCCCGCGTCTCGTCGCCCTTCCATGACCCGGCAGCAGCCCACCCCATTCATGGAGCGGGCCCCGGCGGCCCGAGCGCTTTGCAACACGATCACGACCCTTCGCAGTGCGACCACGACCATGGTCCCAAGCACATCTACATCTACTCGCCTTCGAGCGCGGTGCGCGACAAGCCGGCCTTCCGGCGCGGCATCGCCCGGTTGCAGGCCCTGGGGCATCAGGTGGAGGTGGACCCGGATGCGCTGGCTGTGCACACCCGCTTTGCAGGCGACGATGCCACGCGCCTTGCGGCCATCCACAGGGCTGCGGCCAGCGGTGCCGACGTGGCGCTGATTTCGCGCGGGGGGTATGGCCTGTCGCGCCTGCTGGGGGGCATCCGGTACAAGGCGGTGGCCAAGGCGGTCGAGAAGGGCACCCGTTTTGTAGGCGTGAGTGACTTCACTGCCTTCCAGCTGGCGCTGCTCGCCCAGACCGGTGCCACGTCATGGGCCGGGCCTTCCCTGGGGGCGGACTTTGGCGTGGCGGGCGGCGAGCCTGATGACATCATGGAAGCCTGTTTTGACGATCTCCTCAGTGGCCACGGCGAAGGCTCGGGCTGGCGCATGCACCGCGAAAAGCCGCACGCCACTACCGGCAAGCCCGCTGTGCCCGACGTCTATGTGAAGGACGCCACGCTCTGGGGCGGCAACCTCTCGGTGCTCGCGTCGCTCGTCGGGACACCCTACCTGCCCGACGCAATGGGTGGGGTGCTGTTTCTGGAGGATGTGCATGAGCACCCGTACCGTATCGAGCGCATGCTCACGCAGCTGCTCCACGCAGGGGTGCTCGCCCGGCAAAAGGCCGTGGTGCTCGGGCAGTTCACCAGCTTCAAGCTCGCGCCGCACGACAAGGGCTACAAGCTGCAGTCGGTGGTTGACTGGCTTCGCACCCAGATCAAGGCGCCCGTGCTGACCAACCTGCCCTTCGGGCATGTTCCCACCAAGGTGCTGCTGCCGGTCGGCGCCAAGGTGTCACTCTCGGTGGAAGACCGCGACGCGCTGATCTATTGGGGGCACACGCACTAGGGAGCCTGCGGCGCGGATGGTGGCAGGGGGCCGCTGCGGCCTCCAGCTCAGGGTGCGGCGTGCAGGGTCCGTGCCAGCGGGGGACGCAAGGATGTGGGCAACTGTCCCTGAAACAGCGCGGTGACCTGCTCCAGCGCGGAATGCGCCGTGGCTTCGCCACGCAGTACTGACAGCATGCTGAAGAGATCATTGCGTAGGTACCACAGCGCTTCAATGTCTGCCGCGTAGCGCAAGCGGATGTTCATGCGTGCCACTTCGCAGCCGGTGTCACCGGCCAGGCTGGTGAGCATGGCTTGTCGTATGCGTTCCAGGCCCTGATGGCGTACCCATGCCGTCGACGCCGGCTTGTCGCGGCCGAGCGGGTCATCGATGGGGGTGCAGACGTTGGGCTTGTTCCAGCGCATGAAGGTCGGCGGTAGCGCCATTGCAGTGCAGGGTCTATCAAGGTACGCCCGGGCCTTGCTTTGCGCAAGAGAGCTGCTCCTTTTTTTGCACAAAGACAACACTGTCTGCGCCGGCTCCAGGCGTTTTTCAACGGGGGTGCGGACGAAAACTTGGACTACTAGAAGGTAGTTCATGTATTCCTACGAAGACCGAATCCGAGCCGTTGAGCTCTACATCAAGCTCGGCAAACGCACCAGCCCGACCATCCGTCAGCTGGGTTACCCAACCAAGAATGCATTGAAGGGGTGGTACCGCGAGTATCAGCAGCGGCTCGACCTGCCGCTGGGATATGCCCGTCGGCAGCCGAAGTTCTCGCAGGGCCAGAAGGCAGCGGCCATCGAGCACTACCTCACACATGATCGATGCATCGCTGCCACCATGAGGGCGCTGGGCTATCCAGGGCGTGGAACGCTAACCAAGTGG
>LNEG01000229.1 GCA_001464865.1 Burkholderiales bacterium Ga0074133 | reverse complement strand
CCACGTGCTCGACGAAGAGCTGCCGCTGTGGGTGCCGATCCCGGCCCTGGCCGAGATCCAGCTTGCGCTGCAGCAGGCGGTGGCTGATGTGACACAGGTGCCCGAGGCCGACCTCAAGCGGTTCATGCGCACCGGCACTGTGGCCAGCACCGACAACCGCAACTGGGAGCTGCTGCCAGACAACATGCCCCAGCGCCGCTTCAGCCAGAGCCGCGCCGTGGCGCTGGACATGGAAAGCGCCACCATTGCGGCCAACGGTTTCCGGTTTCGCGTGCCCTACGGCACCCTGCTGTGCGTGAGCGACAAGCCCCTGCACGGCGAGATCAAGCTGCCCGGCATGGCCAACCACTTCTACCGCGAGCGCGTGGACCAGCATCTGCGCATCGGCATGCGCGCCATCGAGATCCTGCGCAAGGGCGGTGTGGCGCGCCTGCACAGCCGCAAGCTGCGCAGCTTTGCCGAAGTGGCCTTCCAGTAGACTGCAGCGCCCTCATCGCAGCCCCACCACCTGCCCCGGAGCATTGCCAAGCCGCCCATGTCCCTGGACTTCTTCACCCTCATGACCGTCATGGCGGCCAACCTGTTCATGATCTCAGCCGCGCTGCCGCTGATCATGGGCCGGGACGTGAGCCGCGCGGCGCGCCATGTGCAGGCCAGCCTGCTGCTGCAGGCCGTTGGCTGGGTTGCGGTGATGGTGTCGGCATCGGTGTGGGACCAGGCCCTGTCCACCCTCTTCATTGCCTGCCAGGCTGCCGCGCAGTGGATGCTGTACCGGGCGCTGGAGGAATGGCTGGGCCCGCGCCCGCTCCGGCGGGTGCTCATGGCGCTGGTGGTGGCGGCCCCGCTGGGCTACACGCTGGGGTTTGACGTGTATGCCTGGCGCGTGGGCTGGGCCAACGGGCTGCTGACGCTCATCCTGCTGATCGTGGCCCGTGCCACGCTCTTACCGGTTCGGCAGGCAGAAGGCCGCTGGCGTGCGCTGCTGCTGGGCTGCCTTCTGACCTCGGCCTTCTTCACGCTGTCGAGGGGGCTGCTTGGCGCCTTCACCGGCGACTACCCCAGTTTCCGCACACCGCACCCCGTCAACCTGGCCGCCGCCGTGGCAGTCAACATCAGCCTGGTGCTGGGCACGGTGGCGGTGCTGGTGGCGTGGCGCTACGAGGCCGAGCAGCAGTTGCGCCTGCAGGCCATGACCGACGGGCTGACCGGCCTGCTCAACCACCGCGGCTATACCGCGCAGGGCGAAAACCTGCTGGCCCAGGCATGGCGGCACCGCCTGCCCCTCACGGCCATGATGCTGGATGTAGACCATTTCAAGCAGATCAACGACCGCCACGGCCACCACGCCGGCGACCGCGCCCTGCAGCTGTTTGCACGGCTGCTGGCCGAAACCTGCCGCAACGGTGACCTGATCGCGCGGCTGGGCGGGGAAGAGTTTGGCGTGCTGCTGATGCACAACTCGGCAGCGGCGGGCGTGGCCTTTGACAGGCGCCTGCGCAGCCGCCTGAAGGACGCCAGCGCCGCCGAGCTGGGCTTTGTGCTGGAGTACAGCGCCGGCATGGCATCGCTGCAGCCGGGCGAATCCAGCCTGGCGACCTTGATGGCACGGGCCGATGCGGCCCTGTACGAGGCCAAGGCCACAGGCCGCGGACGGCTGACAGGGGCCGGCTGAGGGCAGGACCGGAGGCTGGCCGCTGGCCAGGCCGGCCTGCACAGCGCAAGCCCGGGCCGCATCGCACACAATGTCCGGATGACTGCACTTTTTGAAGCCCTGAACCTGGGCAAGCGATACGGCGATGCGCGCGTGGTGGATGACGTGTCGTTTGCCATTGCCCCCGGCGAATGCCTGGGCGTGATCGGCCCCAACGGGGCGGGCAAGACCACCACCATCCGCATGTGCCTGGGCCTGACCACGCCCGACGAGGGCGGCGTGCAGTTTCGCCCCGACCCGGGCCAGCCACCGCTGCACATGCCGCGCGATGCGCTGGCCATCAAGGCACAGCTGGGCGTGGTCACGCAGTTCGACACGCTCGACCCCGACTTCACCTGCGCCGAGAACCTGCGCGTGTTCGGCCGCTACTTCGGCATCAAGGGTGCCGTGATGGACGAGCGCGTTCCCCAGCTGCTGGAGTTCGCCGCCCTCACGGCCAAGGCGCAAGCCAAGCCGGGGGAGCTGTCGGGCGGCATGAAGCGCCGCCTGTCGCTGGCGCGCGCACTGGTCAACAACCCGCGCCTGCTGCTGCTCGATGAACCCACCACCGGCCTCGACCCGCAGGCCCGCCACCTGATGTGGGAGCGCCTGCAGCTGCTGCTGCAGCAGGGCAAGTCGATCCTGCTGACCACACACTTCATGGACGAGGCCGAGCGCCTGTGCTCGCGCCTGCTGGTGCTGGACCATGGCAGGAAGATCGCCGAAGGCAAGCCCCGCGAGCTGATTGCCCAGCACCTGGAGCCGGATGTTGTGGAAGTGTTCGGGGTGGGCGCCGTGGCGCTGGCACAGGAGCCCGTGTTGCGCGAAATGGCCGCGCGCATCGAGGTGAGCGGCGAAACCGTGTTTTTCTACACGGCCAACGCCCAGCCGCTGCTCGAAGCCCTGGGCCAGCACGGCCATCTGCGCACGCTGCACCGGCCCGCCAACCTGGAGGACCTGTTCCTCAAGCTGACGGGGCGGCAGATCCGGGAGTGAGCGACTGCGGGAGCGCCACTGCATGGGGCGGATGGAACCGGACAGGTGGGTGCAAAGGGCCAATTGCTACTTTATTCATAGCATTGCAGCCAAACAATACCTGGGCTACAAGCCGGTTTCACCCAAAAACAGGCTCATCCGTGCCCACCGGCGCTCATCCGGGCCCACCGTGACTGCAGAGCGCGACCGGGCTTTGGCCGATCAGCCTGAACGAAGCGCACAGTGCCGACACCTCCCGCCCCCTGTCAGGCGCTGCGCCCTCACACCGAGCGCGGCCTGACCTTGCTGGCCGCCAGCTTGGCGTTGCTACGCGCCGTGTCCACATCCGCTGCGCGCGCCAGCGCCACACCCATGCGGCGCCTGGCAAAGCTCTCGGGTTTGCCAAACAGGCGCAGGTCGGTGCCGGGCACCGCCAGCGCTTCATCCACGCCATCAAACACAATGCCCTGCGCCTCCACACCGCCGTAGATCACGGCGCTGGCGCCGGGGTTGCGCAGACTGGTGTCCACCGGCAGGCCGAGAATGGCGCGGGCGTGCAGCTCGAACTCGCTCTGGTGCTGCGTGCACAGGGTGACCAGGCCGGTGTCGTGCGGGCGGGGGCTGACCTCGCTGAACCAGACCTGGTCGCCTTTCACGAACAGCTCCACGCCGAACAGCCCCAGCCCGGAGGGCTTGCCGTCAAAGCCTTCGCCCAGGTTGTCGGTCACGGCCTTGGCGATCTGGCGCGACTTTTCGAGCGCGGTGGGGTGCATGGGGTGTGGCTGCCAGCTTTCCACATAGTCGCCGCTCACCTGCACATGGCCGATGGGGTCGCAGAAGTGGGTGACGATCTGACCATCTGCGCCCACGGAACGCACCGTGAGCTGGGTGATTTCGTAGTCGAAGTCGATGAAGCCCTCGACGATCACGCGGCCATGGCTCACACGGCCACCGGCCATGGCGTAGTCCCAGGCCTTGGCCACATCGGCAGGGCCGTCGATCTTGCTCTGGCCCTTGCCGGAGCTGCTCATCACGGGCTTGACGATGCAGGGGTAGCCCACCCCTTTCCCATTCCCGGCGTCGATGGCCGCCTGCAGCTCTTCGAGGGAGTTGCAGAACTTGTAGGGGCTGGTGGGCAGGCCCAGCGTTTCGGCGGCCAGCACGCGGATGCCTTCGCGGTCCATGGTCAGCCGGGCGGCACGCGCGGTGGGGATCACGCGCACGGTGCCGGCAGCTTCCAGCTCTTCGAGCATGGGCGTGGCAATGGCTTCAATCTCGGGCACCACCAGGTGCGGGCGCTCGGTCTCGATCAGCGCCTTGAGTTGCGCCGGGTCGCTCATGGTGATGGTGCGCGCATGGTGCGCCACTTGCTGGCCGGGCGCGTTGTCGTAGCGGTCGACCGCAATGGTCTCCACACCCAGGCGCTGCAGCGCAATCAGCACTTCCTTGCCCAGCTCGCCCGAGCCCAGGAGCATGACTTTGGTGGCGTGGGGTGACAGGGGGGTTCCAAGGGTGGTCATGGGCGGCTTTCTGGAGGCAGACAGGGTGGGACGGGGCAACAATGCTGGCGAATGTAATGCAGACCGGAGGCCGCACGCGGGCGGCGCTCGCAAGCCCCGCCGCAGCGGTCGGGGTCCTGCCGCATGGACCCTGAAAAATATTTTCGTTTTTTTGAATCCGTTGGCTCACCTCGCGAGTATTCAAGGCACCAGCCCTGCTGTCACCCCTTGTTCAACCTGATCTGAAAGCGAAAACGCCATGTCCAAGACCCTGACCTCCCGCCTGCTTCCCGTTGCTGGCGCCCTGGCCGCTGCCGTGCTGCTGTCTGCCTGCGGCTCGATGTCGTCCATGCCCGCCAAGACGATGTTCTCGCAGGACAGCCTGCCCGACAGCATCAAGGTGCCGGCCGGAAACAAGGTGGCCATGGAAACCGTGGGCGTGGGTGAGATCACCTACGAATGCCGCGACAAGGCCAACATGCCCGGCCAGACCGAATGGGTGTTCGTGGGCCCCAAGGCCGTGCTGAACGACCGCAGCGGCAAGCCAGTGGGCACCTACTACGGCCCGCCCGCCACCTGGGAATCGATGGACGGCTCCAAGCTGACCGCGACCCAGCTGGCTGTGGCACCTGCTGGCACCGGCAACCTGCCCCTGCAGCTCGTCAAGGCCAACCCCGCCATGGGCACCGGCGCCATGACCGGCGTGACGTACATCCAGCGCGTGGCACTGAAGGGCGGCGTGGCCCCCGCCACCGCCTGCACCACCGCCAGCAAGGGCGCACGTGAAATCGTGAAGTACCAGGCCGACTACATCTTCTGGAAGGCGGCGTAAGCCCCGATTGGGAAGTGACAAAGCCACGGTCCGAATGAACGCGGACCGTGGCTCTCGGTTGCCATGGGCACGGCGCCAGCATTCGCGCAGCCCAGGCCAGCAACCGCCGCGCAAGGGCCGCCCCGCCGCGCTGGCGGTGTCCCCCTTGGGGGATGGCGCGCAGCGCCTCAGGGGGTCAATACTGCTTATACGGCAGGAACTTGCCCGACAGCACCACATTCACACGGTCCCCATTGGGGTTGGCCTCGCGCTGGATGTCCATGCTGAAGTCGATCGCGCTCATGATGCCGTCGCCAAACTCCTCGTGGATCAGTTCCTTGATCGTGGTGCCGTACACACTGACGATTTCGTACCAGCGGTAGATCAGCGGATCGGTCGGCACGGGCGTGGGCAGCGAGCCCTTGTAGGGCACGACCTGCAGCCACTTCTGCTCCTCGGCCGTCAGGCCAAAGATTTTGCCCAGCACCTTGGCCTGCTCGGCCGTGGCCGTCATCTGCCCCAGGCACAGGGCCGTGGTCCATTCCTTCGATTGGCCGACCTTCTTGGCAATGGCATCCCATTGCAGGCCCTTGGCGACCTTGGTGCTGATGATCTTTTCGGTGACGTCGTTGCGGTTCATGGTGATGGCTCCTTGATGGGATGGGGTGGAACAGGGAACAAAACTTCAGGATGCAGCCCTCCCTGCCACCCGCGAGGGGCAACACGGCAAGGCTCTGGAGTTGATGGAATCAGTGGGCTTTGGCGCGCGTCACCAAAAAGTCCACGATGTGGTTGCGCAGCGGGTAATACCCGTCCAGGTGGTGCAGGCTGGCGCGCGTGCGCTCGCGCGGCAGCGGGTTGACCACCACCTCGGCGATGCCGCCGGGGCGGTAGCCCTCGGGCGTTTCGTTGCCGTTGCTCATGAGCAAAATGCGGTCGGCCAGCAGGATGGCCTCGTCCACATCGTGCGTGATCATGAACACCGTCTGCTGCGTCTGGCGCACGATGGTCATCAGCTCGTCCTGGATGGTGCCGCGCGTGAGCGCGTCCAGCGCGCCAAACGGCTCGTCCAGCAGCAGCATCTTGGGCTGGATGGAGAAGGCCCGGGCGATGCCCACGCGCTGCTTCATGCCGCCCGACAGCTGCGAGGGCTTCTTGTCGATGGCGGGGCTCAGGCCGACCAGCGCCACAAACTTTTCGACATGCGCGGTGACCTGCGCCGCCTTCCACTCCGGCCAGCGCGACTTGACGGCAAACGCGATGTTCTGGCGCACCGTCAGCCATGGCATGAGAGCGTGGCTCTGGAACACCACGCCGCGGTCGAGGCTGGGGCCCGAGACCTCGCGGCCGTCCATGATGACGTTGCCGGACGTGGCGGTATCCAGCCCCGCCAGCACGTTCAGGATGGTGGTCTTGCCGCAGCCCGAGTGCCCGATGATGCAGACGAATTCGCCCTTGTCGAGCGTGAAGGACACGTCGGCAAACACCGGCTTGGCGGGCACGTAGGCCTTGCCCAGTTTTTCAATCTGCAGGAATCCGGTCACGTTGGCGGCCTTTCGTTGCTGGGGGTCACGGGCATCGGGGGCGGGCGCGGTGGCGCGCTGGGTCACGTCACTCCACATAGGTCACCACCTTCTGCAGCTGGCCAAAGGCCAGGTCCAGCAGCATGCCCACCAGGCCGATGACCACAATGGCGAAGATCACGTTGGTGAGCGAGAGGTTGTTCCACTCGTTCCACACGAAGTAGCCAATGCCGGTGCCGCCCACCAGCATCTCGGCCGCCACGATCACCAGCCAGGCAATGCCCATGCTGATGCGCATCCCCGTGAGGATGGTGGGCGCCGCCGCGGGCAGGATCACCAAAAATGCCTTGCGCAGGGGGTTCACCTCCAGCGTGGCCGACACGTTGAGCCATTCGCGCTTGACCGATGCCACGCCGAACGCCGTGTTCACCAGCATCGGCCACACCGAGCAGATGAAGATCACGAAGATGCCCGAGATGGACGAATCCTTGATGGTGTAGAGCGCCAGCGGCATCCACGCCAGCGGGCTGATGGGCTTGAGCACCTGGATGAACGGGTCGAACGCGCGGCGCAGCAGCGGCGACATGCCGATGACAAACCCCAGCGGTATCGCCACCAGGCAGGCCAGACCAAAGCCCAGTGCCACGCGGCCCAGCGAATGCGCGAGCTGGATGGCAATGCCCTTGTCATTGGGGCCGTTGTCGTAGAACGGGTTGGACAGATGGCTCCACACCGTGGTGCCCATGGCCCCCAGCGTCGGGAACCCGCCGCTCTTGGGCGCGCCCGGGTCCTTGCCCATCATCTTGGCGTACTCGATCTGCTCGGCCGTCATGCCGGCCGTGCTGCCGCCTGCAGCGCCCGACGGCGCCGTGGCGATGTACCAGATGCCCAGCAGCGTCAGGAAGATGAGCACAGACAGCAGGCCCGCACGCAGGTTGAGGTTTTTGGCTGGATTCATCTCAAGCTGCCTTGCGGATGGGGAAGCTCTTGGCGTATTCAGACGCTTTGGCTGCGTCGAACTCACGCCCCATGATCTTGAACTTCGGGTAAGCGCCCTCGGGCACCTTCTGGTCCAGCGCCTTCATGTGCTTCTTGGCGTCGGTGATCAGGAACACCTGCTCGGCGATCTGCCTGTAGTTCACATCGCCCTTCACGTAGCCCCAGCGCTGCATCTGCGTGAGCATCCACACCGCCATGCTCTGCCAGGGCATGGGGTCGAAGTCGGCACGGTCGGGCACCGACTGGATCTTGCCCAGCCCGTCGGCAAAGCGGCCGGTGAGCACCTGGGTGAGCACGGTTTCGGGCTGGTTGAGGTACTGCGCGGGCGCAATTACCTTGGCGATCAGCTCGCGGTTTTCGGGCTTGCGCGCCATGGCGGCCGATGTGAGCACGGCGCGGTACAGCGCGGCAAAAGTGTTGGGGTTTTGCTGGATGAACTCGGCGCTGGTGCCGAACGCGCAGCAGGGGTGGCCGTCCCACAGCTCCTTGGTCAGGATGTGCAGGAAGCCGATTTCCTCGTACACCGCACGCTGGTTGAACGGATCCGGGCCCAGGTAGCCGTCGATGTTGCCGGCACGCAGGTTGGCCACCATTTCTGGCGGAGGCACCACGCGGATCTGGATGTCGGTATCGGGGTTCAGGCCATGCTCGGCCACGTAGTAGCGCAGCAGGAAGTTGTGCATGCTGAACTCGAACGGCACCGCAAACTTGAAGCCTTTCCACTGCTTGGGATCGCGCTTGTCCTTGTGCTTGTTGGCCAGCGTGATGGCCTGGCCGTTGGTGTTCTGGATGGTGGCCACCTTCATGGGCATGGCGTTGGAGCCCACGCCCATCGAAATGGCCAGCGGCATGGGCGACAGGAAGTGCGTGGCGTCGTACTCCTTGTTCATCATCTTGTCGCGGATCAGCGCCCAGCCTGCTGTCTTGGTGACCTCGACGTTCAGGCCCTGCTTCTGATAAAAGCCCAGCGGGTGCGCCATGATCAGTGGCGTGGCGCAGGTGATCGGGATGAAGCCAATCTTGAGGTTCGTCTTCTCCAGCGCGCCCTGCCTTTCCTGGGCCATGGCCTGCAGGCTGGCCACGGGCAGCACGCTGCCGATGGCGGCCATGGCCGTGCCCTTGCCCACGGCGCGCAGGAAGCGGCGGCGCACCTCGTCTTGCGGAAACAGCGCCTTGACCAGCGTGGCCTCGATGAACTCGTTGCTGTAGGCCTCGAATTCGCTGGTGAGGCTGCGTTCGCGCAGCTTGGCGGCGGCGGCATCGGCAACCACCTCGGCGTGGTGGTCTGCGGCAGTGTGGTCACGGCCACAGCTGCACTTGAGCATCAAAGGACGGTCGGCATCGAACGGCGAGAAGAATTCGGACATGGCGCACCTCGAAGAGTTGGTGCCTGTCTTTACGCAAAGCGCGGGCCAGCTTGGGGTCCGCTCCGGGCGTCCCATGCATTTCGTGGGGCTGACGTCTACACCGTGTAGGGCCAGCACTACAGCCGGCCCGACGCCTGGCACAAAAACTCAACTTTCGGGCAGCCCACGGGCCAGCAGGGCCAGCTCCACATCGTTGCGCGCACCGGTTTTTTCGAGGATGCGGGCGCGGTAGGTGCTCACCGTGTTGGGCGCCAGCTTGAGCTGCGCACCAATTTCGCTCACGCTGTGCCCCGCGGTGAGCAGGCGGAACACCTGGTGCTCCCGGTAAGAGAGCGCATCCACGCCCACCGGCAGCCCGGGCTGGGCGGCGCGCACCACGCCGGTGCGCTCCACGGCCCCGGCCAGCGCCTGGGCCGTGGCCTCGGTCAGGTAGCGCCCGCCCGCGGCCACCTTGCGCACGGCGGCCACCATGTCGTCGGGGTCGGCGCTCTTGTGCAGGTAGCCGGCGGCGCCCATCTGGATGCAGCGCACGGCGTACTGGCGCTCGGGGTAGGTGCTGAGCATCAGTACCGGCAGCGCGGGCCAGGCCTTGCGCAGCGCCTGCAGCACTTCCAGGCCATCCATGCCGGGCATGGCGATATCGAGCAGCACGAGGTCGATGCCGAACGGGCCGCCCAGCTGCGCGACCTGTGTCAGGACCTCGGCACCATGCGTCGCTTCGCCCGCCACGACGATCTCGGGCAGGCCGTTGGCCGGGTCGGCCAGCACCTGTTTGAGGCCTTCGCGCACGATGCGGTGGTCGTCGCCGAGCAGCACGCGGATGGGGGTGTTCATGCCATCTCCAGGGGGATGGCCAGCCGCAGGCACGAGCCCTGGCCGGGTTGGCTGACGATGGCGAGCTTGCCGCCCAGCTGCCGCGCGCGTTCGCGCATGCCCATCACACCGTAGGCGGTGGGCGCCTCCAGCGCCTGCCGGGTGGCGCCCACGCCGTTGTCCTGCACGCGCAGCTCCAGCACCTCCTCGTGCACCGCGATCGCGATGTCGATGGCGCTGGCCTGCGCATGGCGGCCCACGTTGCTCAGCATTTCCTGGAAGATGCGGAACACCGCCATGGCAGCCGGCTCGGGAAGTTGCAGGCCGGCGGGGATTTCCATGCGCCAGGCCAGCGCCAGCTCGGCCGACTGCACGAACTCCTGGGCCTGCCACTCCAGCGCCGCCCACAGGCCCTGGTGGTCCAGGATGCTGGGGCGCAGGTCGGTGATGATGCGGCCCACGTTGTCCACCGCCGTCTCGATCAGGCGGCTCATGTTCTGGCATTTGCAGCGCATCTGCGTGCGCATGTCGCCTGCGGCTTCGGCACTGCGGCCTTCCTGCTCGCCCAGGCGCTTGTGCAGCCAGTTCACGTCCATCTTCAGCGCCACCAGCAGGCTGCCCAGCTCATCGTGCACCTCGCGGGCGATGCGGGTGCGCTCTTCCTCGCGCACCTGCTCGGAATAGGCAGACAGCTCGCGCAGCTGCCCCAGTGCGCCCGAAAGCTCTTCGGTGCGCAAGGCCACGCGCTGCTCCAGCTCGTCATTGGCGCGGGCCAGCTGATCATGCGCGCGCTGCAGCTCATCGGCCGCCAGCTTGCGGCTGGTGATGTCCACGAAGGTGATCACCGCGCCGTGGACGGTGTCGCCTTCGAGAATCGGGTAGCTGGAATACTCAACCGGAAACGGCGTGCCATCCCTGCGCCAGAACACCTCCGCGTCCACCCGGCAGGGCAGGCCGTTGCGGAAGGCGTTGAAGATGGGGCAGTCGCTGTCGGCATACGCGGTACCGTCGGCATGCGAATGGTGAGTCAGGGCGTGCATGTTGCGGCCCATCACCTCGTCGGCCGCAAAGCCGATCATCTGCGCCCCGGCGCGGTTGATGAAGACGCAGTTGCCCGCCAGATCGACCCCGAAGACGCCCTCGCCCGTGGATTCCAGCATGAGGCCCAGCCGGTGCTGCCACAGCGCACCCTGGCCGGCGGGAAGTTTCAGGACGTTGTTGGCAGACATCCTGCTGCCGCAAGCAATGGCCGTGCCCGTGCCCGTGCAAGCGCGTGCCGGCAGCCAGTTCGCGCCAGACCCCGCACAATAGGCAGATGCAAGCTACTTCCGACTCCCTGCCGCCCGCGCCCGTTTCGGTGTGGCGCCCGCCCAGCCTGTCCCTGCGCTTCTGGCCGGTGTTCATGCGCAACCTGCTGGTGTGGCGCAAGCTGGCCATCCCCAGCCTGGTGGGCAACATTGCCGAGCCGCTGATGTGGCTGGTGGCGTTTGGCTATGGCATGGGTGCGCTGGTGGGGCAGATCACGGTGCAGGGCACGCCGGTGCCTTACATCCTGTTTCTGGCCAGCGGCTCCATCTGCATGAGCGCCATGAACGCCGCCAGCTTCGAGGCGCTGTACTCGGCGTTCTCGCGCATGCATGTGCAGAAAACGTGGGACGGCATCATGAACGCGCCGGTGCGGCTCGATGACGTGGTGCTGGCCGAAATGCTGTGGGCCGCTTTCAAGGCGCTGTTCACCGTGACGGCCATCCTGGGCGTGATGCTGGCACTGGGCATCAGCCACAGCCCCAAGCTGCTGGTGGCATGGCCGGTGCTGCTGTTCGTGGGGATCATGTTCTCCAGCATTGCGCTGATCTTCAACGCGCTGGCCAAGGGCTACGACTTCTTCACGTACTACTTCACGCTGGTGCTCACGCCCATGATGTTCCTCTCGGGCGTGTTCTTTCCGCGCGAGCAGCTGCCGCCCATCGTGCGTGCCATCTCCGACTGGCTGCCGCTCACCAATGCCGTGGAGCTGGTGCGCCCCCTGTTCATGGACCGCTGGCCCGACGAGCCGCTGCGCCACGGCGCGGTGCTGGTGGTGACCACGGTGGTGTCTTTCTGGGTGGCGCTGGCGCTGACGCGGCGGCGGTTCCGCGGTTGATGGCACCCGCCGCTTTGCTATTTAATTGATAGCAATCAGGCATGATTCGACCTGGGCCTGAGGCCAATAACACCTGAATTTGGCCCGCCAGGCAACAACGGGCATGCCCCAGGCGCCCCGCGGGGCCCGGGGCATTGCGGCTTTCTGGGCGAGCGCTCAGGCTGCCGCGCGCAGCAGGTCCACCGCCTTCTCGGCAATCATCACCGTGGGGGCGTTGGTGTTGCCGCTCACGATGCGCGGCATGATGGACGCGTCCACCACGCGCAGGCCATCGAGGCCATGCACGCGCAGGTCGGCACCCACCACATCCATCGGCCCGGGGCCCATGCGGCAGCTGCCCACGGGGTGGTAGATGGTGTCGGCGTACTGGCGGATGACGGCCTCGATCTCGGCGTCGGTCTGCGCACCGCCCGTGGCGGAAAGCTCCTTCGCGCCGTACTGCGCCAGCGCTGGCTGGGCCAGGATCTCGCGCAGCCGCCGGAAGCCCTGCACCATGCGCCGCATGTCGTCCGGGTCGGCCAGAAAGTTCGGGTCCACCAGGGGCAGTGCCATGGGGTCGCTGCTGGCCAGCGTCACGCTGCCGCGGCTCTTGGGTTGCAGCAGGCACACATGGCCCGAGTAGCCGTGGCCGAACACCGTCTTGCGGCCATGGTCCACCAGCTTGCCAATCACGAAGTGCAGTTGCAGGTCGGGCACAGCCTCGGCGGGCGTGCTCTTGATGAAGCCGCCCGCCTCGGCAAAGTTGGTGGTGAGCATGCCCGTGCGCTGCCTGCGCCATTCGGCCATGCCGCGCAACGCGCTCACCATGCCCGCGAGCGACAGGCCAAACAGGTCCTTCAGCTGGGGGGCGTCCAGCACCTGGACCACGTCGGGGTGGTCGTGCAGGTGGGCCCCCACGCCGGGCAGGTTGTGCATGACCGGAATGCCGATGTCCTGCAGGTGCTTGCCGGGGCCGATGCCCGACAGCATCAGCAGCTGCGGCGACAGCAGCGCGCCCGCACTGAGCAGCACCTCGCGCTGCGCCCGGACCTGCTGCACGCTGCCGCCCTGGCGGTATTCCACGCCCACCGCGCGGCGGCCCTCGAACAGGATGCGCGTGGCGCGCGCGCCAGTCACCACCTGCAGGTTGGGGCGGCCAAGGTGCGGCGTGAGGTAGCCCTTGGCCGCGCTGTGGCGCTCGCCGTTTTTGTGGGTGACCTGGTACAGGCCCACGCCCTCCTGCGTGGCACCGTTGAAGTCGTCGTTGTGCGGGTGGCCTGCCTGCACGCCAGCCTCTGCAAACAGGTGGCTGAAGCGGTGGGGTGAACGCAGGTCGGCCACGTTGAACGGCCCGCCCTGGGCGTGCCAGGCATCGGCACCGCGTTCGTTGTTTTCGGCGCGCAGAAAGTACGGCTTCACGTCGTCCCAGCCCCAGCCCGGGTTGCCCTGGGCGGCCCAGTGGTCGTAGTCGGCATGCTGGCCGCGCACGTACACCATGGCGTTGATGGAGCTGGAGCCCCCCAGCACCCTGCCGCGCGGCTGAAAGCCCCGCCGGTTGTTCAGTGCAGGCTGCGGCGTGGTGTTCTGCCCCCAGCCGTTGAGCTCGAACTTGGCCATCACCGCCAGCCCCGCCGGGCAGTGGATGAACACGCTGCTGTCAGCCGGGCCGGCCTCCAGCAGGCACACGCGCACCGCCGGGTCTTCTGTCAGGCGCCCTGCGAGCACGGAGCCGGCCGAGCCGCCGCCAATCACGATGTAGTCGAACATGCTTTTTGTCCCCTGTTGTATTGCCTGTTTTGTGGCTTGTGGTGGCAGTGTCGGGGCACCATAACCGAACGGGCGTTCGATTCGCTTTACCATCCTGCCCGTCTGTTTCACTTTGAAGAGAGCTCTCTATATGACGATTCAAACGGTTGGCATCATCGGCGCGGGCACCATGGGCAACGGCATTGCGCAGGCGTGCGCGGTGTCGGGCATCCACGTGGTGATGGTGGACATCTCTGATGCTGCAGTGCAAAAAGGCCTGGCCACCGTGGCCGGCAGCCTGGACCGCCTGATCAAGAAAGAAAAGATCAGCGCCGCCGACAAGGACGCCGCCCTGGCGCGCATCAAGACATCCACCAGCTACGACGACCTCAAGGCTGCTCAGCTGGTGATCGAGGCCGCCACCGAGAACTACGACCTCAAGGTCAAGATCGTCAAGCAGATCGACGCCATCGTGCCGCCCGAGGTGATCATCGCGTCCAACACCTCGTCGATCTCCATCACCAAGCTGGCCGCAACCACCAGCCGCGCCGACAAGTTCATCGGCATGCACTTCTTCAACCCCGTGCCGATGATGGCGCTGGTGGAGATCATCCGTGGCCTGCAGACCTCTGACGCCACGCACGACGCCGTGAAGGCCCTGGCCGAAGCGCTGGGCAAGAGCCCCATCACCGTCAAGAACGCCCCGGGCTTCGTGGTCAACCGCATCCTGGTGCCCATGATCAACGAGGCCTTCTTTGTGCTGGCCGAGGGCCTGGCAACGCCCGAAGACATCGACGCGGGCATGAAGCTCGGCTGCAACCAGCCCATCGGCCCCCTGGCCCTGGCCGACATGATCGGCCTGGATGTGTGCCTGGCCGTGATGGACGTGTACCTGGCCGAGTTTGGCGACAGCAAGTACCGCCCCTGCCCGCTGCTCAAGGAAATGGTGGCTGCGGGCCGTCTGGGGCGCAAGACGGGCCAGGGCGTGTATTCCTATTAACCCCCCCCTGAGGCGCTTCGCGCCTTCCCCCCTGAGGGGGGACGCCCCCAGCGCGGCGGGGCGGCCCTTGCGCGGGGGCACTGGCATGGCGCCTCGCCGGTTTCGCAGTCCGTCGGCGTTTTGGCGCTTCGAGTAACACGCGCTGTCCCCGCTGAGACGGCGCGCATCGCGCCAAGCGTTTTCAATGTTGGGCAAGGAGACACACCATGCCCACCCTCACCCCCACCACACCCCCGCCCGAAGGCTGCATCGACACGCAGGTCATCGGCCATGTGCTGCTGATCGGCATCAACCGCCCGGCCAAGCGCAACGGGTGGACGCCGCCCATGTTCCGGCAGCTGGCCGAGGCCTACACCCGGCTGGATGACGACCCTGTCCTGCGTGTGGGCGTGCTGCATGCGTTTGGCGACCACTTCACGGCCGGGCTGGATCTGCCCGCCGTGAGCGCCTACATGCAGCGCGGCGAGAAGGCCGTGCCCGAGGGGCTGGTGGAGCCGCACGACTACGGCCTGCCGGGCTACCGGCGCCGCTCCAAGCCGATGGTGGTGGCGGTCAAGGGCATCTGCTTTACGGTGGGCATCGAGCTGATGCTGGGGGCCGACATCGTGGTGGCGGCCGACAACTGCCGCTTTTCGCAGATGGAGGTGCAGCGCGGCATCATGGCCACGGGCGGTGCCACGCTGCGCATGGCCGAACGGGCGGGCACGGGCAACGCGCTGCTGCACCTGCTGACGGCCGACGAGTTTGGCAGCGCCGAGGCATACCGCCTGAACTTTGTGCAGAAGGTGGTGCCCGCCGGGCAGGAGCTGGATGAAGCGCTGCAGATTGCCCAGCGCATCGAAGCCCAGGCGCCGCTGGCCGTGGTGGCCACGCGGCTCAATGTGCTCAAGGCCATCGAACAGGGGCAGGCGGCTGCGGTGGCCGAATTCATCCCGGTGCAAAAGACGCTGGCCAACAGCGAGGACGCCGCCGAGGGCGTGCGCGCTTTTGTGGAGCGGCGGCCGGCGCGGTTCAGCGGACGGTAGAGGTCAGCGGGCTGAAGAGATCCGCGGGCGAGGGGCGCGCCTCCTTTCGTGGCGCGCGAATATCACCTGCAGTGCAAACGCGCGCGCCCTTTCCCGTTACCCGCCCGCGCTACAAGGCTTTACACAATTCAATTGCACGCAATTTAATTACGCAGCACAATTGCGTCCATGTCCAGCCCCGCCACCCCCCAGACCCCCAGCCCCGCCCTCCTGCGGCTGGACAACCAGGTCTGCTTTGCGCTGTATTCGGCCTCGCTGGCCATGACCAAGCTGTACAAGCCGCTGCTCGACAACATCGGCCTGACCTACCCGCAGTACCTCGTGATGCTGGTGCTGTGGGAGCAGGACGGCCTGATGGTCTCGGAGCTGGGCGAGCGCCTGTTCCTCGACTCCGGCACGCTCACCCCGCTGCTCAAGCGGCTGGAAGCCCAGGGCCACATTGCCCGGCTGCGCGATGTGCAGGACGAACGCCGTGTGCGCATCACCCTGACGACCGAAGGCCGTGCGCTGCGCAGCCAGGCCGAGATCATTCCGCAATGCGTGCTGCAGAGCAGCCAGTGCTCGCTGTCCGAACTGGCGGCGCTCACCGGCCAGCTCAAGGACCTGCGCGGCAAGCTCCACCAGCGTTGATGGCACCGCCCACGCCCCACCCCTGATACCGATTCCCTCCCCGCCCACCCGTGGGCACCAACCTCCAAGGAAGACACCATGACCACACTCGAAAAAGTCCTGTACACCGCCAAGGCCCACGTCACCGGTGGCCGCGATGGCGCCGCCAAGACCGATGACGGCCGCCTGGACGTCAAGCTGTCGTCGCCCGGCACCGCCGGCACCGGCACCAACCCCGAGCAGCTGTTCGCATCGGGCTACGCAGCCTGCTTCATCGGCGCGATGAAGGCCGTGGGCGGCAAGATCGGCATCCCCGTGCCGCAAGACGTGTCCATCGCCGCCGAAGTGGACCTGGGCCCCATCCCGAACGCCTACGGCATCGCCGCCCGCCTGGCCATCAGCCTTCCCGGCATGGACAAGGCCACCGCCCAGAAGCTGGTGGACGCAGCCCACCAGGTCTGCCCCTACTCGAACGCCACGCGCGGCAACATCGACGTGACGATCACGCTGGTGTAACCACCGTCGGGGCCGCTGGCCCCGGTGCTGGCACGCCTCGGCGCACCGGCCTCCCATCCATGGCCGCCAGAGCTTGCAAATCAAGCGCTGGCGGCTATTTCTGTTTTCAGGGCATCTGCGGGTGTCGTGGTGGCGCTGCACGGCGCAGCAGTTGTGCCGTGTACCGATGGCGTCAAGTGGGTCTGGCTCGTGGCAAGAGGGTAGTCGGGTGGTTGCACCCGCCCACCTGGGTTGCTGCCTCTGAACCATCGAGGCCGGCTCCGCCTGGGTGGTTTGAGGTGTTTTAGGCCGCAAGTCCAGTATTCATAATACCCGATTGCTACTTTTTTAATAGCAATTCTTTCGCATGACATCCGGCGGCCACATGACCGCTGTGCCTGGATGCATGCTTGTGGAGCCCGCAAGGATCTGGGCGGGCAGGCCAGACAGGCCCCCGGCACGCACGCAGTCCGGTGGAATACCGATGGAAAAGTACCGCCGCATCGGCAAAATCTTCACGGTTCCACTTCTGGGGGTCGGCTCCCATCCTGGGCCATCCATGACCCGACGAGTTGACTGGCCGCATGGCCCTTGGCGAAATGCGGCATGCGTTGCTTGCCGACAATGCGGTCGCCAGCACATCCGCACCACACTTTCCTTGCTTGCTTATGCCCATGAGCGCATCCCACACCGCCTCCACGCCTTGCCCCGTTTGCGGCTCCCAGGCCATTGAATCCATCGCCCGTGTCGATGGCAAAACGGGAGAAACGCTGCTGACCGTCAATTGCAGCGCCTGCGGCCTGGGTCGCATTGACCCCTTGCCCACTCAGCCAGAACTGGAAGCCTGGTACACCCACCGCTACCGACAGGACTACAAACAAGCGGTTTCACCCGCGCTCAGGCATGTGTTGCGGGCGGGTCGCAATGCGCTCGACCGATGGGGGTGGTTGCAGACGCAGCTTGCGCAAGGCGTCGGGCATTTGCCTTCATCCGCCGTCACGCTGGACATCGGAGCATCCAGTGGCGAGTTCGTCGACCTGATGCGCCAGCGTGGCATGCAGGCCCACGGCATCGAACCCCATGCAGGCTATGCTGCCCACGCCCGCGAGACATTGGGCCTGTCGGTCGAGCATGGCGCGCTGCACCAGGTCCTGCCCCGGCAGGCAGACCAGCGTTTCGACCTCATCAGCATGTTCCACGTGCTGGAGCACCTGGTCGATCCGGTGGAAACCTTGCGCCTGTTTGCGCGCAAAGTGTCACCTCAGGGGCTCTTGCTGATCGAAGTGCCGAATGCAACCCGTTTCTGTGCACCCCGCTACATGTTTTTCAGGGCGCATACCCTTTACTTCACCCAGGCATCGCTGCATCAAACCCTCCGTGCAGGCGGCTGGAGCGTGGTGGCGCACAACCATGCAGACGACGACAACCTCATGGTGCTGGCGCGCCCGGCACCTGACCCCGGCGCCGCCCATGTGCCTGTCCGCTGGCAACCCGGCCGCGCACTGATCGAAGCCCAAAACCGGCGGACGTGGCCCGCCTACCTGGCGGATCAGCTTCGCAGCGGTCGTTGGTTGCGCAAGCTTCGCCAGCGCCAGGAAGAAAAGAAAACGGTGCGGGGCGTCTCGTCGGCGCGAAGCCTGCTGGACGCCCTTTACCAGGATGACCTGCGCCTGCCGGGTGCCCCGGCCGCCGCACCGGGTCGGGTGCAGTCAACCCGCTTGCAAGCCCTGGCGGCGCTGAGCATCGGGGGTAGCCTGGGTGCCGCCATCGACCTCTGACCTGACACGATCCGGCTGATGCGGGAGCCGTCGGCGTCCCGCCAGGTGTTGCCGACTGCGGTGATGGTGCCGTTGGGATGATTGCCTCACCCGCACCCGCACCCGGCTGCAAGCCTGCGTTCAGGCACAGGGGGGATGATGGTGGGCAGAAAGCCCCGCCATGAAGATCGCCCTGCTGTCCGACATCCACGCCAACCGGCCCGCGCTGGCGGCCTGCCTGCAGCACGCGCGAGGCCAGGGGGCAGAGCAGTTTGCGCTGCTCGGTGACCTGGTGGGCTATGGTGGCGAGCCCGCCGCTGTGCTCGACGACATCATGGCGCTGGCTGCGCAGGGCGCGTGGGTGGTGCAGGGCAACCACGACGCCATGGCACTGTCGCCCCCTGCCGCCGCCCAAAGCCGCGGCGCGCTGGGCGCGCAGTGGACGCACGACCAGCTGCGGCCCGAACACGTCGCCTTCCTGCAGTCGCTGCCGCTCACCTTGCGCATGGGCGACGCCGCCCTGCTGGTGCATGCCAGCGCCGACATGCCAGCCCAGTGGCGCTACGTGGAAGACTCCGGCGCTGCCGAGCGCAGCATGACCGCCGCGCAGGCGCTGGACCCGGCCATCCGCTATGTCTTCAGCGGCCACGTGCATGGCCAGTCGCTGTATTTCATGACCCCCACCGCCAAGCTGATGCGCTTTGCGCCCGAGCCCGGCGTGGCCGTGCCCGTGCCACCCCACCGCCAGTGGCTGGCCATTGCGGGATCGGTGGGCCAGCCCCGTGATGGCGATGCGCGCGCCATGTACGCCGTGTTTGACGATACCGCACGGCAGGTCACGTTCCACCGCGTGCCGTACGACCATGCTACGGCGGCGGCCTCCATCCGCGCCGCAGGCCTGCCCGCCTTTTATGCCGACCGGCTGGAGTCCGGCCACTGAGGGCGTCCAGCCGCCTGCCGGTGGGCTCCGTGCCATGCAGCATCCTTTTGCAACTGCCCTTCGCCCTGCACGATGAAAAAGCTTGAACCCGGTACCGAAATCGACGGCTTTCGGGTGCGCGAGTGCATCCATGCCGGTGGCATGGCGCACATCTATGCTGTGGACTACGCGCAGGAGGGCCGCAGCAGCGGTTTTCCGATGGCGATGAAGATCCCGCGCATGACGGTGGGCGACGGGGCCGAAACGATCGTGAGCTTCGAGGTCGAGCTGCAGATACTGCCCGTGCTCACCGGCCCCCATGTGCCGCGCTTTGTGGCTGCGGGCGACCTCAGCCGCCTGCCCTACCTGGTCATGGAATATGTGCACGGCAAAACGCTGCAGCACTGGCTGGACCTCCCCCAGCGGCCCGACGCCGAGACCATCGCCCGCCTGGGCACCGCGGTGGCCCACGCCGCGCACAGCCTGCACCAGCAGAACGTGTGCCATCTGGACCTGAAACCGGCCAACGTGCTCATCAAGGACGACGACGGCAGCGCCGTGCTGCTGGACTTCGGCCTGTCGTGTCACGCGCACTACCCCGACCTGCTGGCCGAGGAAATGCGCCTTGCCGTCGGCTCCCCGGCATGGATCGCACCCGAGCAGATCGTGGGGGTTCGGGGCGACCCGCGCAGCGACATCTTTGCCATCGGCGTCATGCTGTACGAGCTGGCCACGGGCGAGCTGCCCTTTGGCGCGCCCACCACCAGCGGCGGCATGCGCCAGCGCCTGTGGATGACGCCCGCCCCGCCGCGCAAGCACCGCGCCGACATCCCGGCGTGGCTGCAGGAAATCATCCTGCGCTGCCTGGAGCCCGAAGCCGCGCAACGCTACCCCTCGGCCGCGCACCTGGCGTTCGACCTGGCAAACCCCGGGCAGGTGCTGATCACCGAGCGCGGCGAGCGCCTGCACGGCACGCCACTGCGCACGCACCTCAGGCGCTGGTTCCGCGCGGCGGGCATGCAGTACACCCCCAGCCCCCTGCCCGCCCAGCAGATCGAGGACACACCCATCCTGATGGTGGCCGTGCCCCATGCCGACGTGAGCGATGCCACGCTGTACTCGCTGCGGCAGGCGGTGGGCCGCTCTCTGGGCATCCGGCCCGGTGCGCGGCTGGCCTGCGTGACAGTGATCTCGCCGTCGGCCAGCAGCCTGACCGACAGCGAGCGCAGCGAGACCACGCTGCATCGCCAGCACATGGCGCGGCTGCGCCAGTGGGCACAGGGCCTGGACCTGGCGGGGCATTCGGTCAGCTACCACGTGCTGGAGGCCGGCGATGTGGCCCACGCCCTGGTGCGCTACGCCGCCAGCAACCACGTCAGCATGATGATCCTGGGCGCTGCCACGCACGGGCTGCAGACGCAGCGCTTCATCGCCACCGTGCCGATGCGCGTGGCGCGGGATGCGCACTGCACGGTGATCCTGGTCAAGCAGGCGTTGCCGTTTGCGCAGCTGGGGCAGGCGCTGGACGACTGACACCGCGGGCCAGTCGGCCCGCGTCGCACCACCGCGCCGCACCGCGACCGTTCGGGCTGAGCCTGTCGAAGCCTGGCTTGTCGGTGACTACCGCATGCTTGTGTTCAGGGCGGGAGCCGGAAGTCGCCTGGCGTGCGAGTAACTTTCTTTTGCTTCGCCAAAAGAAAGTCACCAAAGAAAAGGCAGACCCTCAGTCTGCGACTCCTTCGCTTCGCTGCGGGGCAAACCTGCGCCGTGGCGGTTGCGGGGTGCGCCGCGGAACTCGCTTTGCGCTGACGCGCGCCGCTCGGACAGCCGCGGCGAGTCAGATCACGAAGCAGCCGCGCACTTGCGCGACTGCCACCCCGCAACCGCCCCGGCGCAGGCGCAGCCAGAAGGGGGGTGGGAGCCAAACCGCCGAACAGCCACACGGGTCGTCGCTGCGCTCGACCCGGAATGCGCAGCGCGAGGCGCTTGCGCTTGCCCAGCACCCAACTCAATGCGCAGCCCCTGTCGCCCACGCGCCGCCAGTGCATTGAGTGCCACCGGGCTTTCGTTTAGCGTAAGGGGATGAGCACCACCACCCTTCACGTTCGCCAGGACCAGCTGGCCACCACCCGCCTGCACACCTCCGAAGACGCCGCGCTGGCCGACGGCCAGATCCGTGTGCGGGTGGACCGCTTTGCCCTCACGGCCAACAACATCACCTATGCCGCGATGGGCGACATGCTGCAGTACTGGCAGTTCTTCCCCACCGGCGATGCGGGCTGGGGCATCGTGCCCGTGTGGGGGTTTGGCAGCGTCGTCGAGTCGCGCCAACCCGACGTGGCCGTGGGCGAGCGCCTGTATGGCTACTGGCCGATGGGCACACAGGCCGTGCTCACGCCGCAGCGGATCAGCGCTCAGGGGTTCAGCGACGGGGCTGCGCACCGCGCCGGGCTGCATGCCGTGTACAACCAGTACCTGCGCAGCGCCACCGACGCCTTCTACCAGCCCGACACCGAAGATCTGCAGGCCCTGCTGCGGCCGCTGTTCATCACCTCGTGGCTGATTGACGACTTTCTGGACGACAACGGCTTTTATGGCGCGCGGCGCATGCTGCTGTCCAGCGCGTCGAGCAAGACGGCCTACGGCACCGCCTTCCAGCTCGCGCAGCGCGAGAGCATCGAAGTGGTGGGCCTCACCTCTGCCGCCAATGTGGGTTTTTGCGAAAGCCTGGGCTGCTACCACCGCGTGGTGGCCTATGACGACCTGGCCACGCTCGATGCCGCCACGCCCTCGGTCTACATCGACTTTGCCGGCAGCAAAGGCCTGCGCGGCAGCGTGCACCAGCATTTCAGCGGCCTGGCCTACAGCTGCGCGGTGGGTGCCAGCCACGTGAGCGACCTGGGTGGCGCAGGCCAGCTGCCCGGGCCGCGCCCGGTGATGTTCTTTGCGCCCGCGCAGGTCAAAAAGCGCAATGCCGACTGGGGCGCCGCGGGGCTGGGCCAGCGTCTGGTCTCGGCCTGGCAGGCGTTTGCCGCCGCGGTGCAAAACCCGGCCTCACCGTGGCTGCAGGTGCGCCAGCACAGCGGACCTGCCGCCGTGCTGGCGCTGTATGCCGAGCTGCTGGCCGGCGGCGGCGACCCGCGGCTGGGGCACATGGCCCGCTTTGCCCCGGACTGACGGGGGCACCGGGCCGGCAGCGACAATGGGCCATGCCCCACCAGCCTTCCCTCGACAGCCAGCCTCCCATCCCCACCGCCCCGGCGCGCAGCGCGGGTGACGCCGACCTGCACCCCTATGCCCGGCTGACGCCCGACCATGTGCTGGACGCCCTGGCCAGCGTGGGGCTGTATGGCGATGGCCGGCTCATGGCCCTGTCTTCCTATGAAAACCGCGTCTACCAGGTCACGCTCGAAGATGGCGAACGGGTGGTGGCCAAGTTCTACCGCCCCGGCCGCTGGAGCGCGGCGCAGATTCTGGAAGAGCACGCGTTCGCCGCAGAGCTGATGGCTGCCGAAGTGCCCGCGGTGGGCCCCACGGAGCTGAACGGCCACACGCTGCACCAGCACGACGGGTTTGCGTTTTCGGTCAGCCCGTGGCGCGGCGGCCGGCAGCCCGAGCTGGACGACTTTGAAGTGCTCGAATGGATCGGCCGCTTCCTGGCCCGTATCCACACCGTGGGCGCCGCCCAGCCGTTTTCCCACCGCCCCGCGCTCGACCTGCAGGGCTTTGGCACCGAGCCCCGCGACTGGCTCCTGGCGCACGACATCATTCCGCTGGACATGCAGTCCGCCTGGCGTGAACAGTGCGAAAAAGCTATTGATTTAATAGCATCAAGGGCAAACAATACCGGGACCAGCGGCCAATTTGGCTTGAAAGACGCCACTTTCATCCGTCTGCACGGCGACTGCCACCCCGGCAACATCCTGTGGACCCCGCTGGACGAATGGGGCCGCGGCGGCCCGCACTTTGTGGATCTGGACGATGCCCGCATGGGCCCTGCCGTGCAGGACCTGTGGATGCTGCTCTCGGGCGACCGGCGCCAGCGCACCCACCAGCTGGGCGCGCTCGTCGAGGGCTACGAACAGTTCCGCAGCTTCGACCGCCGCGAGCTGGCCCTGATCGAGCCGTTGCGCACGCTGCGCCTCATCCACTACAGCGCCTGGCTGGCGCGCCGCTGGCAGGACCCGATCTTTCCGGTGAACTTCCCCTGGTTTGGAAGCAGCGACTACTGGCGCGGCCAGGTGGACATGCTGATCGAGCAGAACGAGGCCATGCAGGAAGAACCCCTGGTGGCGTAGCGACGCTGCCCGCGGTCAGTTCGACGGGCCAGGGCCGGACGCCGCAGGGGCCATGGCATCACGCCAGCCCCGCACCAGCACGTCTTCGACAAACCGCCGGTCCAGCCACAGCCAAAGCATGATCGGCACCAGCGTGGGCAGCACCAGCGCACCCACCTGGTAGCAGTACACGATGGCCTCCATCTGCCACTGCGACACGCGCAGCCAGCGGATGTTGGTCTGCGCGGCCAGCACCACCTGCATCAGCACATAGAACGAGACGCTGAAGGCCTGCGCCGGCAGCAACAGCACATACCCGGCCAGCGCCTTTTGCCAGCGACCCTTGCCCCGCGCGGCCAGCAGCAGTGCCAGCAGGATGGGCAGCCCGTAGGCATAGCGGCCGGGACTGGCATCGATGGTGATCTCGCCCAGCCGCCCGCCCGCCTGCGCGATGGGCACTGCCACCGAGGTTTCCACTTCCATGTTGCCCGGCGTCAGCTGCACCTTGCGCACCCAGATCGGCGCGCCCTGCTCCAGCGCGATGTGCGACAGAACCCCGACCGGGTAGGACGTCCAGGGGGAGACCTGCGACCACAGCGCGGTCAGCACGATGATCCACCCGAAGGCAGACAGCACGAAGGTGACGAGGGGGGAGGGACGGCGCATGGGGCGGGCTCGGCAAAGGATTTCTGCGGCGCGCTCAGGCGGCCGGCGTGGCCGCCATGGGCGAGGCAGGGGCAATGGCCCCCGAGCGGCTGCCGGCGCGCACCCACAGCAGCCAGACCACCAGCACGTCCAGCATGATCAGCGCCTGCCACAGGTATTCGTGGGCAAAGTTGAACACCGCCGTGTTCCACTGGCCGAGGTAGAACAGGCTGATCACGCGCACCACGTTGAGCGCCTGCACCGCCACAAAGCCCGCCAGCAGCCCCACCAGCTTGTGCCGCCAGGTCGAGGGGAACGCGATCACGGCGGCGAACAGCACGATGCACGCCTCGATGCCGTTGCAGCCCGGCTCGATCGAGACCCCGAAGCCCGTCACGGTGTTCCACAGCACCTTGCCCGCGGCGGCCGCCGTCTCATCAAACATGGTGACCAGCCACACGCACATCCGCGCCAGCAGGGCCGTCCATGGCAGCACCACATGCTGCTGCACCACACCCAGCATGTTGATGCCGAACAGGCCCAGCTGCAGGGCGACAAAGGTCAGGAAGAAACGAAACATCGGTGAACTCCGTGAGGGGCAACGCAACCGGCAGGCAGCGTGGGTGGCTGCGGGCCGCTGGCCCGCAGACGGATTATCGGCAAACCCGGGGCCCCTTCGAGGGGGAAGCGCCCGGCAGCGTCTGCCCACCGCGACCGGATCACACGCAGCAGTGCCATCGCCGGGGGTGCTGCATCAGGCCGCGCGCCCGGGGCCGCCCGGGGCGCCAGCCGGTACGGGCAACGGGCCATCCGCTTCCGTGTCGGGGGCGAACATGGACCTGCCGCGGCGGCTGCGCCAGTCGCCCAGGAACAGCAGAATGGGCGCCGCGATGAACACCGACGAACATGCCGCAATGATGATGCCCGCCGCCATGGGCACCGCAAAGCTGGCCACCGCCGAGCCGCCCCACACCGCGAGCGGCAGCACCGCGAGGAAGGCCGTCACCGAGGTATAGAGGCTGCGCGTGAGCGTCTGGTTGATGGACATGTCGATCACCTCGCGCAGCGGCTGCTTGCGCAGGCTGCGCAGGTTCTCGCGCATGCGGTCGTACACCACCACCTTGTCGTTCACCGAGTAGCCCACCAGCGTCAGCAGGGCCGCAATGGCCGTGAGGCTGAAGTCGAGCCCGGTGATGGCGAACACCCCGAGCGTCAGCACCACATCGAGCACCAGGGTCAGGATGGCGCCCACCGCAAACGGCCATTCAAAGCGCACCCAGATGTAGACCAGCATCGCCAGGCTGGCCAGGATCACCGCGATCACGCCAGCCTGCGCCAGCTCGCCGCTGACCTTGGGGCCCACCACCTCGGTGCGCTCGAAGCTGGCGCGCGGGTCGATCTCCAGCACGGCGGATTTCAGGCGCTCGACGGCGGCGGTCTGCTGTGCCTCGCCGCCGGGCTGGCGCTCCACGCGCACCAGCAGGCGGTCTTCGCTGCCCACGGTCTGCAGCGACACCTCGCCCAGACCCAGCCCGTCCAGCTGCGTGCGGTAGCGCGAGAGGTCATCCGGGATGCCGGCGCTCACCTCCATCTGGATGCCGCCACGGAAGTCGATGCCGAAATTGAGCCCTGGCTTGAACAGCAGGAGCACACTGGCGGCCACCAGCACGGCCGCCACGCCCAGGCCGGCAAAGCGTGCTTTCATGAAGTCGAACCGGGTCCCGTCGGGCACCGGACGGAAACCGAACAGGGGACGGATCTCGATGGTCTTCAGGCGCCGGCGGCGGGCGATGGACAGCATCATCACCTTGACCACCGATACCGCCGTGAACATCGAGATCACGATGCCCAGCGCCATGGTGATGGCAAAGCCACGCACCGGCCCCGAGCCGAACCAGAACAGCAGCACGGTCGCGATCAGTGCCGTCACGTTGCTGTCCATGACGGTGGCATACGCTCGCCTGAAACCGGCATCGATGGCCGTGACGGCCGCCTTGCCCTTGAGCGTTTCTTCGCGAATGCGCTCGTTGATGAGCACGTTGGCATCCACCGCCAGCCCGATGCCCAGAACAATGCCTGCAATGCCGGGCAAGGTCAGCGTTGCACCCAGCATGCTCATGCCCGCGATGGTAAGCACCACGTTCAGCGCCAGCGCGACGTTGGCCACCAGACCCCAGCCGCCGTAGAGCACGAACATGAACAAGAACACCAGCACAAAGGCGCCGATACCGGCGTAGATGCCTTTCTGGATCACGTCGCTGCCGAGGTCCGCCCCCACGCTGCGCTCTTCGATCACGGTGAGCTTGGCCGGCAGGGCGCCCGCGCGCAACAGGGCCGACAGCGTGCCAGCCTCCTGCACCGAGAAGTTCCCCGAGATCTGGCCCGAGCCCCCCGTGATGGGCTCGCGGATCACCGGAGCGCTGAGCACCTTGCCGTCGAGCACGATCGCGAACGGCCGGCCGACGTTGGCCTCGGTGATGGCAGCGAACTCGCGTGCGCCGGCCCGGTCAAAGCGGAAGTTCACCACCGGTTCGCGCGTTTGCTGGTCAAACCCTGCACTGGCGTCCGACAGGCGGTCGCCACTGAGCGCCACGCTGTTGCGCACCGGGTACGAGTTGCCCTCGCTGTCCTGCAGCGTGCGGATGCCGTCCGGGCTGGACGAATCCCCCAGCATGTGAAAGCTCATTTTCGCGGTGGAGCCCAGCAGCGCGCGCAGCTGGGCGGGGTCCTGCAGGCCGGGCAACTGCACCAGGATGCGGTCTGCACCCACGCGCTGGATGGTGGGCTCGGAGACACCCACCTGGTCCACACGCTGGCGAATGACCTCCAGGCTCTGCTCCACAGCCCGCGTGATCGACTGGTGCTGGCCTTCGGCGGTGAAGACGAGTTCGATGCCGTCCTCGCCACGCGGGGTGACGTCCAGGTCCTTGCGGGCAGCGCCCACCGGGTTGGACAGGGCCGCCAGCACGTCGAGCGCGCGCTGCTGCTGCGCGGCCGAGCGCAGCAGCACGACCACACCGCGCTCGCTGGTTTCGACGCCGCGCCAGGGGGTGTCGGCCTCGCGCAGCATGCGCCGCGCTTCGTCGGCCAGCGTGCGCGACCGCTCGCGCCGCAGCTCCGAGCCATCGACCTCCAGCACGAGGTGCGAGCCCCCGCGCAGGTCCAGGCCCAGGGCCACCGGCTTGCTGGGCAGCGCGTCGGGCCATCGCTCGAGCACCGAGGCGGGCAATACGTTGGGCAGCGCAAACAGCAGCGCCACCAGGATGACCGCCAGATAGGTGGTCACCAGATAGGGAGAGTTCTTCATGAAACGGTCCTGACAGGCGCGCGCGGCACTACAGCCAGCGCACGGGCATTCGGGAAAAAGCGAAGGCGGCGCGCAGCGGGTGCGCGCAAAGCGTCAGGTGAGGATGGGCGGCGCGCGACTGCCGTGTGCACGGCTGCGCTCTGTCGCGCGCGGCGGGCTGGCGCTGGAACCCGGTTTCCCGGCAGGTTGCGCTTCTGTCTGCGCAGGGAAAGGGCGGGCCGGCAGCGGCGCATGGGCAGGGCCTGGTGGCGCAGCCTGTGCATCGTGCCCCGCCCGGTGCGCCTGCCAGACGACCGCGGCTGCCACCACGGCCTGCGCCGCTTGGTCGCGACGGGCCGACCGCAGCGCCAGTGCGCTCCCGCCCTGCCGCGCCGCATGCTGCGCATTCGCGCTGAACTTGCTGGCCAGGTGCGTCGAGGTGATGCCTGCCGCGCCCCCCAGACCCGCGCACAGCAACGCCACCCAGGCCAGGATGGCCCACGCGGCTGTCCGGACCCGCGTTGCCGCACCGACACCCGCCCCCGCTGACGGCGAGGTCAGTTCAGGAGGCCTGGGCGCTGGCAGGTGCAGCGAGTCGGGCAGTGGGCCGGCGGGGCGTGAAGTCACGGCCCGGACTATAGAACGCCGGTGGTTCGGATTTTCCTGATCCAGAACCCCGTATTCACTGCTTTTCTCACCCCCTTGAATGAGGCAGGGAACAGCCTTGCGCACAGAAGGGACGCTGCAACGCCAGAAAGGGTTGAAGCTGGCGAGCCCAAGCAGCATGGCACTGCGACATCACGGGTGGCCCACGCAAAAGCCCCGGCGAGCTTTCGCTGGCCGGGGCTTTGGAACCAAAGGTACCGCTGGCCAGCCCTGGCGGGCAAGGCGGACAGCGGACTGCGTTTACCGCTTCACACCAGCAGCGCGTTCACCCGCTTCACATAGGCAGCCGGGTCTTCCGGCAGGCCGCCTTCGGCCAGAAGTGCCTGGTCGAACAGGATGTGCGCCAGGTCATGGAAGTGCACGCTGCCGTCCAGTTTCTTGACCAGCGCGTGCTCGGCGTTCACCTCCAGCACGGGCTTGGTCGCAGGCGCTTCCTGGCCGGCCTGCTTGAGCAGGCGGGCCAGCTGGGTGCTCATGCCGTCGTCCTGCACCACCAGGCAGGCGGGCGAGTCAACCAGGCGCGTGGTCACGCGCACGTCTTCGGCCTTGTCCTTGAGCGCTTCTTTGAGCTTGGCGAGCACGGGCTTGAAAGTCTCGGCAGCTTCTTCGGCAGCCTTCTTCTCGGCCTCGTCCTGCAGCTTGCCCAGGTCCACCGCGCCCTTGGCCACGCTTTGCAGGGGGGTACCGTCAAACTCGTGCAGGTAGTTCAGCGCCCACTCGTCCACGCGGTCGGTCATGAGCAGCACCTCGATGCCCTTCTTCTTGAAGACTTCGAGCTGCGGGCTGTTCTTGGCGGCGGCCATCGTTTCGGCCGTGATGTAGTAAATCGCCTCCTGGCCTTCCTTCATGCGGGCCTTGTAGTCGGCAAAGCCCACGGTGACGGTGTCGCTGGTGGTGCTGGCAAAGCGCAGCAGCTTGGCCAGGCGCTCGCGATTGCCAAAGTCTTCGCCCAGGCCTTCTTTCAGCACCGCACCAAACTCGCTGTAGAACGCGGTGTATTTGCCTTCCTTGGCCTTGTCGTCGGCGTCCACCACGTCGGTCACGCCGTCGGCATTGGCGGCGGTGTCGTGCCGGTCGTGCTTGGCCAGGTCTTCCAGCATGCTCAGCACGCGCTTGGTGCTACCTTCGCGGATGGAACGCACGTCGCGGCTTTCCTGCAGCAGCTCGCGGCTCACGTTCAGCGGCAGATCGGCCGAGTCGATCACGCCCTTCACAAACCGCAGGTAGGTGGGCATCAGCGCCTCGGCGTCGTCCATGATGAAGACGCGCTTGACGTACAGCTTCACGCCGGCCTTCTTGTCGCGGTTCCACAAATCAAACGGGGCCTTGGCCGGGATGTACAGCAGCTGCGTGTACTCGGTGTTGCCTTCGACGCGGTTGTGCGCCCAGGTCAGCGGGGCTTCGTGGTCGTGGCTGATGGCCTTGTAGAAGTCGGCGTACTGCTCTTCGGTGATGTCCTTCTTGGGGCGGGTCCAGAGGGCGCTGGCCTTGTTGATGGTTTCCCACTCGCCGGTCTTGACCATGCCACCGGGCTGGCGGCCACCGTTTTCGTCATTGGGGTTGATCAGCTCGCCGTCTTTCCACTCTTCCTTTTCCATCAGGATGGGCAGGCTGATGTGGTCGGAATACTTGGCGATGACCTGCTTGAGCTTCCAGGCGTTGAGGTATTCCTCGGCATCGTCGCGCAGGTGCAGGATGATGCTGGTGCCACGCTGGGCACGGGTGATGGTTTCCACCTCGAAGTCGCCCGTGCCGCCGCTGATCCAGCGCACACCTTCTTCGGCCGCAAGGCCAGCACGGCGGGATTCCACGGTGATCTTGTCGGCCACGATGAAGCCGGAGTAAAAGCCCACGCCGAACTGGCCGATGAGCTGGGCGTCCTGCTTCTGGTCGCCCGAGAGCTTGCCCATGAAGTCCTTGGTGCCGCTCTTGGCAATGGTGCCCAGGTGGTCGATGGCTTCCTGCTGGCTCATGCCGATGCCGTTGTCGGTGATGGTCAGCGTCTTGGCGGCCTTGTCGAAGCTTACGCGGACTTCAAGGTTGGGGGCGTCTTCAAACAGGGCGGAGTTGTTCAGCCCTTCGAAACGGAGCTTGTCGCAGGCATCTGAAGCGTTGGAGATCAGCTCGCGCAGGAAGATTTCCTGGTTGGAGTACAGCGAGTGCGTGACAAGGTGCAGCAGCTGGGCCACTTCGGCCTGGAATGACAGGGTTTGCTTGCTCATGGCTTTTTTTGACGTGCGGGTAGTACAAACAGTGCGAACAAAAGACAACGCCCCTGAGGTAGGGGCGCAGGCCGCGAAATCAAGGGCCAGGCTCAGCCTGGTCTGCAAAGCCGCAGTGACTCCGCCAGGGAGCCGCTGCAGCGCCGGGTTCAGCCGTCGGTGGTGATCCGCTGCACCAGCTGCTGCAGCACGGCGTCGGCCTTGTCGTTGGCCACCTGGCAGGTGCCGGCCGCCGCGTGGCCGCCGCCGCCGAACTCCAGCATCAGGTTGCCCACGTGCGTCTTGCTGCTGCGGTCCAGGATGGACTTGCCCGTGGCCAGCACGGTGTTCTGCTTTTGCAGCCCCCACATCATGTGGATGGAGATGTTGCACTGCGGGTACAGCGCGTAGATCATGAACCGGTTGGTGGCCCAGATGGTTTCCTCTTCGCGCAGGTCCAGCACCACCAGGTTTCCGATGGGGATCGCACAGCGCTTGAGCTGCTCGCCGGCCTTGGCCGAATGTTCACGGTACAGGGCCACCCGCTCCTGCACGTCTGGCAGGGCCAGGATCTGCTCGATGGTGTGGTCGCGGCAGTACTGGATGAGGTCCATCATCAGCGCGTAGTTGCTGATGCGGAAGTCGCGGAAGCGGCCCAGGCCGGTGCGCGAGTCCATCAGGTAGTTGAGGAGCACCCAGCCCTGGGGGTTGAGGATGTCCTCGCGCGAGTACTGGGCCGAGTCTGCCTGGTCCACTGCGGCCATCATCTCGTCGGTGATGCGAGGGAACGCGGCCTTGCCGCCATAGTGGTTGTAGACCACGCGAGCAGCCGACGGTGCGTGGGCCTCGATGATGTGGTTTTCATCCCGGCGGCCCGAATTGCGCACGGTTTCCGACTCGTGGTGGTCAAACACCAGGTGCGCCCCCGGCACATAGGGCAGGTTGGTCGTGATGTCGCGGCTGGTGATGGCGATCTTTCCGTCCTGCATGTCCTTGGGGTGCACGAAGGTGATGTCGTCAATGAGATCAAGCTCATTGAGCAGCACGGCGCACACCAGCCCGTCGAAATCACTGCGCGTTACCAGGCGGTATTTCAGATCGCTCACATTTCTCTCCTTTTATTGGGGGGCTGTCCGGTTCGACCATCCGATGGTAGCGGGGGTCCGGCGGCACGCAATCCCGCAAATGCCAAAAAAGAGGTCGCCAGGCAGGCCTCTTCAGGTTTTGGGCGCGCGCGGCGCCAGCCAGGCCACCAGCTGCCGTGCCACGGCCGCATCACCCAGCATGGCCAGGTGGCCCATGCCGTAGAACACTGCCTGGCGCGACCTCGCAAATCCCAGCGTACGCGCGGGGTCACCATGCACCCCCAGTGCGCTGTTCAGCGGAACCAGCCCGTCACCCACCAGTGCCTCTGCGGCCACGCTGCGCCGGCTGGCCAGCGTGGCCGCCAGGGCATGGCAGGCCACGCCGGAAGGCAGGGGCACCGGCGTGCGGCGGTCTGGCTCCTTGCGGAAGCGGTCGCGCCCTTCCCAGTCGGAGTCCACCACGTGCCCGTAGCGCAGATCGGTAATGCCTGCACTGCGCAGCCGGGCCAGCCGGGCAAACGGGCGCGAATAGGCAGTGCTGCCCAGCAGTACATGCACCCATTGGCCAGCCCGCTCCAGCGGGGCGCCGTGGTGGGGCGTGCCCAGGAAAACCAGGTGGCGCAACAGGGGCAGCCAGCTGCCTGCGGCCGCACTGCCCGGCATTGCACCCTGGGCCTTGCCAGCCGTTCGCGCTGTGGCTGCATGGTGGCAGGCACTGCGCGCCACCAGCCCACCCATGCTGTGGGCCACCACAGCGATCTCCGTCACGGGCACGGGCCACGCAGCGACCAGCGCTTCAAGCGCCGCGGAGAATGCAGCGCCATTGATCGACGTGTGCAGGCCGGTGTTGTAGCGCAGGTAGACCGGCGTATAGCCTAGCTCACGGGCCAGATGTTCGCCATGGTCATGGCCGTCATGGCGCCATTGCAGGTCGTTCATGCACAAGCCATGCACCAGCACCAGGACCTTGCCCGGCACCGCACCGGTGTCGGCCAGCGCCCGGGTGTTGAGCGGCAGCCCGCGCTGATACCAGCTCATCTGCGTGCACAGCGGATTGCCATCGTGATGGAGGCGGTCGCCCATGACGCCATTGAGCGCCGCAATCACGGCCTGGCGCTCCCAGTGCACGGCAGTGCTGGCACCTTCGTCGGCAGCAAAGAAGGGTTCCAGCCGCGAGAGCCCCGCCTGCAAACCCGCATCCACCAGCCGCGTCACACCCCGGATGCTCTGATAGACCAGACCCGTCAGGCCCCGCGTGCTGCCGGGCTGTTCGCCCCCTTGCAGGCCGATGGTGCCCAGCACCGACTGGTGCACGCCTTCTGCCACACGGCTGATGCTGACGGTGGCCTGGGTGGCCAGCCGCGCAACGCCACGCAGGTCAGTGGCGCGAAGCTGTGCCAGTACGCCACTGCCTGAAGCGCTGGCGACGACCTCTGCAGGCGCGGCGGCGTCTGCGCCCCCGCTTTTTGCACGCCCCGGGTTCCGTGAACGGGAGCGGCCAGTGGGGGATGAAGGCATGGATACTCCGTTCGCGAAAAATGGGGATGGCTGCGGGCTGCAGTCAGGCAGACGCCCGCTGGGGAACCGCCGGGCCGGCCATTGGGTGCGGGCGGCGGCGGCGCCGATCAGAAGCGCTCATGGGGAGACAGGTAACGCCACTGCCCCACCGGCAGGTTGCCCAGCGTGACGCGGCCGATGCGGATGCGCTTGAGGCCCACCACCTTGAGCCCCACCAGCTCGCACATGCGTCGGATCTGGCGTTTTTTACCTTCCGTGAGCACAAAGCGCAGCTGCTCGGGATTTTGCCAATCGACCTTGGCAGGCTTGAGCATCTCGCCATCCAGGCTCAGGCCGTGGCGAAGGCGTTCCAGCAATTCCCGGGGAAACACCGCCTGCACATTGGTGCTGACCGGATCACGCTCGTCAATTTCCTGCAAGGGCGCGGAGCGCTCGCCAGGGTGGCGTGCCACCGCATGGCCTGGCGCCTGGTAGACCACGCGGACCAGGTACTCCTTTTCCATCTCGGAGTCTTCCCCGATGATCTGCCGCGCAACACGGCCGTCCTGGGTCAGCACGAGCAGCCCCACCGAGTCGATGTCCAGTCGCCCGCAAGGCGCCAGGCCACGCAGCTGCGGCGGCGAAAACCGGTGGCGGCTGGGGTCGTCGCGCCAGTGGGTGCGGGGGTTGATCAGCGCCACAGCGGGGGTGTGGCCGTCTTCGGCCTGACCGCTCACATAGCCCATGGGCTTGTTCAGCAGGATGGTGACGCGCTGCTCCTGGAAGCCCTGCGCCACCTTGTCGACCTCGATGCGGTCGGTGGGGAGCACCTGCACACCCATCTCGGCCACTTCGCCGTTGACCTTGACCCAGCCTTGCGCGATCCACTCGTCGGCCTCGCGCCGCGAACACATGCCCAGTTCCGCCATGCGCTTGTTCAGACGCGAGGTGGGCAGGCCGTTGGCACCCACCGGGGCAGGTGCACGCACCGGCGCCTGCCGGACAGGGGCGACGAAGCCAGCCGAAGCCGTGCGGTAGCCCGTGGGCGGGGGGGTACGCGATGGGCGGGGCGGTGGCGCGGGCCTCGCAGCGGCAGGCTTGGCGGCCACGCTGGGGCGGCGAAGCACTGCACGCGGCGCGGGTGCAGGGGCAGCCGAAGGCGCAGTGCCACCGATGGCGGGCGTGGCAGCCGTGCTGGAAGGACCGGAAGGGCCGGCGGGCGGACGGGTACTGGAAGAGGACATTGCAGGTATTTTCGCCTGTAGGCGCAAGGGGCCGCGCTTTGGGCCTGCCGTCCTGGTCAAAAGGCGCCTTGGCCCAGGCTCGGCGGAACCTGCCCTCAGGCCTGCTGCCCGGCGTGCCACGCCATGAAATCCTCCACCGGAAGCGGCCGGGCAATGTGGTAACCCTGCGCCTCATCGCAGCGCAGCGTGCGCAGCAGAGCCAGAATGTCTGCGGTCTCCACACCTTCGGCCACCACCGTGAGCCCGAGGTTGTGTGCCAGGTCGATCGTGGAGCGGACGATCATTGCGTCGTCTTCGGCCTTGGTCATGCCCATCACGAACGACTTGTCAATCTTGAGTTCATCTACCGGCAGGCGCTTGAGGTAGGCCAGCGACGAATAGCCGGTGCCGAAATCGTCGATGGACAGCTTGAAGCCCTGCTCGGAGAGGCGGTTGAGCATGGCCTCGGCACGCTGGGGGTCGTCCATGATCGCGCTTTCGGTGATCTCCAGGCAGAAGGCGCTCGCAGCCACCCCGTGCCGCGCGAGGATGGCGCCCAGGCGGTTGCTCAGTTCGGGGTCGAGCAGGTCGCGCGTCGACAGGTTCACCGATACCCGCAGGGCAAGCCCCTGTGCCCGGGGCTCGGCCAGCAACCGCGCCACGGCCTCGAAGATCCACAGGGTGAGTTGCCGCACAAAACCCGTCTGCTCTGCGAACGGGATGAATTGCATGGGCGGCACCAGCCCGCGCTGGGGATGCTGCCAGCGCACCAGCGCTTCGGCGCCCAGTTGCTGCGGGCCCTGCAGCGAGACCTTGGGTTGCAGGTAAAGCCGCAATTCGTCCTGCTCCACCGCACGGCGCAACTCGGACAGAAGGGACAGCGTCTGGGTGCTGGCCAGGTCAAACGATGCGTCGTACTGCAGGGCACCGCTGAGCTTGCGCTTGGCGGCATACATGGCGATTTCGGAGCGACTGAGCAGCGCATCCGCATCGGCGGCATCGCCCGGCCAGCAGGCGATGCCGATGCCTGCACTGAGGTCCACCAGCTGGTCCTCCAGCGCCAGCGGCTCCTCGAACGACCGGATGATGCGTCGCGCCATTTCCTGGGCTGCGGCCGCATCGGCAGCGTGCAGCAGCACGGCAAATTCATTGCCACCCAGCCGAGCCACCATGTCACCGTCAGCGGGAACCTGCTGGCGCAGCCGCGCGGCCACGGCCTGCAGCAGCAGGTCGCCATACGCATAGCCCAGTACGTCGTTCACATGCTTGAAGCGGTCCAGGTCCAGCGTCAGTACCGCCAGGGGCTGCACGGCCGTGCCGCGAGCGGCTATGGCCTGGACAACGGCTTCGCGAAACCGCTCCCGGTTGGGAAGATCCGTGAGACGGTCCCAGTAGGCCAGGCGCAGTATTTCGCCCTGCTGCGCACCAATGGCCACGCGCATGTGGTCAAAAGACCGGGCAAGGTTGCCGATCTCGTCGGTGCGCGCGGTGTGCGCCAGCGGAACGTCGTATTCGCCGCGCGAGAGCCGCTGTGTGGCCGTCAGCAGCGAGCGCAGCGGCGTCGTCATGCGTTGCGCCACCAGCCCCGTGCCCACGGCAAAGAGCGCAAGGCCCGCGGCCGTGATGATGGCCAGCAGCACCTGAAGCTCCTGGTAAGGCGCAACCACCTCATCCACCGAACGCAGCAGCAGCGTGCGCACCTCGGCTCCCTTGCCAGCACTGGCCATGCGCACATCGCGGGCCAGCAAGGTGCCATCGGGCGTGACCAGGGCACCGCCCACCACGCCCTGCTCGCGCAGCAGAGCCAGCGACTGTGCGGGCAGCGTGCTCACGGGCAGCCCCATGCCGGAAGCGTCCGACCCCACGCGCAAGACCACGTCCACCGACATGAGCTGGCGCATTTCGTCGGCCAGCATCTGGTTGATGGGAAAGCCCATCAGCACCCAGCCCACCACCACCGGCGCCCGCAGGGGGACCATGACAAACTGGTAGGCCACGCCGCCAATCACGGCGATCTCGCTGCCACTGGGATCAGCGGCCAAAGGCTGCACTACCTCTCCCAGCGCAGCCGGCAGCGCCTCCATGCCATCCGACAGGCTCACCGAGCGCAGCGCAAAGCCGGTGTCCAGCAGGGCCGTGACGGCGGCGCCAATGCGGCTGCCGTGGTTTTCCAGCACGGACTGGATCGTTTCTTCGTCACCGGAATTCACCGCCGAACGGAAGCCGTAGTCGGCAGCGAGCAGGGCCGAGCCCTGGCGCAGCCGCTCGGCGTTCTGGTCCAGCAGGCGGCGCCAGACTTTCTCGTCCAGGTCCAGCGCCCGCTCGATCTGGGCGCGCGCGTTGCGGTCGATGCTGGCGCGCACCACGGCGAAACCGGCAGCCTGCACGATCAGTAGCAGCAGCAGCGAGATGCCTACCAGCCGCAGGATCAGGCTGCGCCGCAGCCATACCCAGCGCTGGCTCAAGGCTGCAGCCCCGTGACGCGCACCGCGGCCTGGCTGGCTCCAGTGGCGGGTACCACCAGCGCCTGCTCCAGTGCGGCAGCGCCTACGGGCAGCCGCGAATGCCAGGTCCGCAAGGTGTAGCGGCCCGGGGGTACGTTGTCGATCTGCAGCTTGCCAGTGCCGGAAGCCGAGCGCCCGAAATACGGCGTGTCGACGACGATGACCCAGCCCACCATGCGGTCATGGATGTTGCAGCCCAGGGTGACCACTCCCTGCTGGTCAAACAGCACCGGGTTGGAAGGAGTGCCGGCGTACAGCTTGAGCTCGAACTTCTTGGCGGGCGAAAACGAATAGACGTGGTGACGGACCTTGTCACGGTTGGGAAACATCACCGCGGTGCCCGTGGGCACCACCAGCACCGACGGTACAAACTGGCGCCCCTCCTGGACGATCTCCGCATCGGCCAGCGGCTTGACCAGCTTGCGGGCCTCGGGCGATTCGAGGAAAACCACTGCGTCCGGCAGTGGCCGGCCTTCGGCGTCGGACACTTCCACCTGTACCGTGGCGGCTACGGCGCTGCCACACACCAGCCACACCAGCAACGCTGCGCGGCCATTCGCGGGTAACAGGACAGGACGGGCCATGCAGGGTCTCCGGGATGTAACGACGCTTTATACACCGGGCATGCACAGCCGCAATCCGCTGGGGCACAACGCCCCGACTCAGGTAACTTTTTTGATAGCAATAGGCACAGATACAACTGGCACCACCACCCGTTTTGCTCAGGGTTTTTCCTAGGCAGGCAGCACCATGGTGGTGCCTGCCCCCGAGGCGGCAATATGTAACAGCGACCCTATGCAAATTGGGCATCCCCCAATCCGCAAGCCTCATGACACATTTTGTAAATATTCCCTACACTGGTCTCGCGCAGCAGCCTCCTGCTTCTGGACAACCGCGCACAGGCACCGATATTGCATGGCCCGGGACATGGTCAGCAGCGAGGCCGCGATCGATACCAAAGGACTGTCATGCCATCTGTTTCACTCAAATCCCTGTCGATTTCCAGCCGGCTCGGCCTGGGCTTTGGCTGCCTGCTCGTGCTTCTTGTTGCCGTTGCGGCAGTCGGGCAGCTGTCGCTGGGCAAGGTACACGACCAGATGCGGCAGATCACCGGCGCGGGGGCCGAGAAATCCAAGCTTGTCAACGGCATGCTGGAAACCGTCAGCGCCATCGCCATCCAGAGCCGCTCGGCGGCCATGCTCAACGATATCGACCCCAAGCAGTCCCAGGCGCAGATTGCCGCCGTGGCCAGCAGCCTCAAGGAATACGCCCGCCAGGAGGCGGCCTTGGTCGATCTCCTCAAGCAGTCCTCGTCCTCCTCGCCTGCGCAGGCCAAACTGCTCGAAGAAGTGCAGGCGCTGGGCAATAAGACCCGGCCCGAGCTGGCAACGGCCATCAAGGCCGCCGACGATGGCGACACGGTGAGCGCCACCCTTGCGCTGATGACCCGCGTAGCCCCCAACGAGAACCTGTGGCGTGCCAAGCTGCGTGAGCTGATTGAACTGCAGAACACCCTGAACGCCGAAGCCACCGCTTCGGCCGAACAGACACAGAGCCGCGCCCGCACCGTGGGCGGGCTGCTGGTGACCCTGGCCATTGCCCTGGGCGTGCTCATCGCCTGGCGCATCACCACCAGCATCACGGCGCCCCTTGGCCGTGCCGTGGTGGTGGCCGAGCGCATCGCCAACGGCGACCTCACCTCGCAGATCGAGGTACGCATCCACGACGAAACGGGCCGCTTGCTCGACGCCATTGCCGCCATGCAGGACCGCCTGCGCGCACTGGTGGGAGACATCAGCCAGACGGCCGAGTCCATTCTGGTGGCCAGCTCCGAAGTCGCATCGGGCAACCTGGACCTGAGCCAGCGCACCGAACACACATCGCACAACCTGCAGGGCGCCGCTTCTGCGCTCGCCGACCTGACCGGCACGGTGTCGCAAAGCGCTGACTCGGCCAGACAGGCCAACCAGCTGGCATCCACCGCGTCCGATGCAGCGACCCGTGGCGGTGAGGTGGTGGGCCAGGTCGTGCGCACCATGGACACCATCAGCGCCAGCTCGCGCAAGATTGCCGACATCATCAGCGTGATCGATGGCATCGCTTTCCAGACCAACATCCTCGCGCTCAATGCCGCGGTGGAAGCGGCCCGCGCCGGCGAGCAGGGCCGTGGCTTTGCGGTGGTGGCGAGCGAAGTGCGCAGCCTCGCCGGACGCAGTGCAGAGGCTGCCAAGCAGATCAAGGCCCTGATCGGAGCCAGCGTGGACCAGGTGCAAGAGGGCAGCACACTGGTCAACCATGCCGGCAAGACCATCCAGGACCTGGTGCTGTCGGTGCGCCGCGTGTCAGACATCATGGGAGAGATCACGGCGGCGACGCAGGAGCAAAGCCAGCGCATCGGCCACGTGAGCCAGTCCGTGGGCGAGCTGGAAGAAATGACCCAGCA
>LNEG01000228.1 GCA_001464865.1 Burkholderiales bacterium Ga0074133 | reverse complement strand
GTCATGACCAAGATGATCACCAAGAACACGACCATCCCGACAAAGTTCGCACAGACCTTCTCGACGGCCGATGACAACCAACCTGCCGTGACCATCAAGGTGTTCCAGGGTGAGCGTGAAATGGCCACTGGCAACAAGCTCCTGGGCGAGTTCAACCTGGAAGGCATTCCACCCGCAGCCCGTGGCACGCCACAGATCGAAGTGTCGTTCGACATCGACGCCAACGGCATCCTGCACGTGGGCGCCAAGGACAAGGGCACCGGCAAGGAAAACAAGATCACCATCAAGGCCAACTCCGGCCTGTCGGAAGAAGAAATCCAGAAGATGGTGAAGGACGCCGAGCTGAACGCCGCCGACGACAAGAAGAAGCTGGAACTGGTACAGGCCCGCAACCAGGGCGAAGCCGCCGTGCACAGCGTCAACAAGAGCCTGGCCGAGCATGGCGACAAGCTCGACGCTGGCGAAAAGGATGCGATCACCACGGCCGTGAAGGCCCTGGAAGAAGTGCTCAAGGGCGAGGACAAGGCCGCCATTGACGACAAGACCACCGCGCTGATGGCTGCCAGCCAGAAGCTGGGCGAGAAGATGTACGCCGAGTCCCAGGCCGCGCAGGCAGCCCAGGCCGCGGGCGGCGCAGAGGGCGCAGGCGCTTCGGCCGGTGCATCAGCCAAGCCCGCTGATGACGACAACGTGGTCGACGCCGAGGTCAAGGAAGTCAAGAAGGGCTGAGCGAGCCCCCGTTGATCCGAGCCGCCGCGCACTGCTCCGAGGGGCTGCGCGGCGTTCCTGTTCCAACCGGGTTCTGAATAGACCATGTCCAAACGAGACTTTTACGAGATCCTGGGCGTTCCCAAGAACGCCTCGGATGAAGAAATCAAGAAGGCGTATCGCAAGCTGGCGATGAAGCACCACCCTGACCGCAACCAGGGTGACGCAGCCAAGCCTGCCGAAGAAAAGTTCAAGGAGGCCAAGGAGGCCTACGAGATGCTCTCCGACCCGCAAAAGCGGGCCGCGTACGACCAGTACGGCCATGCCGGCGTAGACCCCAACATGCGCGGCCCCGGCGGCGCGGGCGCGGAAGGCTTTGGCGGTTTTGCCGAGGCTTTTGGGGACATCTTTGGCGACATGTTCGGCCAGCAGGGCGGGCGCGGGCGTGGTGCCGGTGGCCGGCAGGTGTACCGCGGCAGCGACCTGAGCTATGCCATGGAGATCACGCTGGAAGAAGCCGCCCGCGGCAAGGATGCGCAGATCCGCATTCCGTCTTGGGAAAGCTGCGACACCTGCCACGGCAGCGGCGCCAAACCCGGCACCAGCGCCAAGACCTGCGGCACCTGCCAGGGCGCCGGCACGGTGCAGATGCGCCAGGGCTTCTTCAGCGTGCAGCAGACCTGCCCGCACTGCCGCGGCACGGGCAAGATCATTCCTGAGCCTTGCACCACGTGCCACGGCCAGGGCAAGCTCAAGAAGCAAAAGACGCTGGAAGTGAAGATCCCTGCGGGCATTGACGACGGCATGCGCATCCGCAGCACCGGCAATGGCGAGCCGGGCACCAACGGCGGCCCGCCGGGCGACCTCTACATCGAAATTCGCCTCAAGAAGCACGACATCTTTGAGCGCGACGGTGACGACCTGCACTGCCAGGTGCCGGTGAGCTTCATCACCGCCGCACTGGGCGGCGAGATCGAGGTGCCCACGCTGCAGGGCAAGGCCGCCATCGACATCCCTGAAGGCACGCAGGCCGGCAAGCAGTTCCGCCTGCGTGGCAAGGGCGTCAAGGGCGTGCGTGCGAGCTACCCTGGCGACCTGTACTGCCACATTGCGGTCGAGACGCCCGTCAAGCTGACCGAGCACCAGCGCAAGCTGCTGCGCGAGCTGGAAGAGTCGCTCAAGAAGGGTGGCGCGCGCCATTCGCCCAGCGGCGAGAGCTGGACGGACCGGCTGAAGAACTTCTTCAGCTGACCACGCGCAGGGCCTGGCAGGCCCATGCCCACAAAACCGCCCGCCGCCGCACTGGCCCGGGCGGTTTTCTTTTGTGGCGCCTGTGGAGGGGCAGCCCACGTGGCAGCTTGATGGCACCCATCGCCAACCAACCTTGACCTGGAGCAAGAAACCCCGGCTCCCCCCCGGCGTTGCGGCCCCCGCGCAGTAGGATGATTCATCAACGCAGCGCATGGCCGGCGGCGGCTTCAGCCAAGGATCAGACATGGACGTCAACATCACTTTTCTCGGTGGCTCGGGCACGGTCACCGGCTCCAAGTACCTGGTGCGGCACAACGGCAAGTGCCTGCTGGTGGACTGCGGGCTGTTCCAGGGCTACAAGCAGCTGCGCCTGCGCAACTGGCAGCCCCTGCCGGTCACGCCCGGGCAGATCGATGCGGTGCTGCTGACCCATGCCCACCTGGACCACAGCGGTTACCTGCCGTTGCTGGCGCGCGATGGCTACACCCATGCCATCCACACCACGCCCGCCACGCGCGACCTGTGCGCCATCCTGCTGCCCGACAGCGGCCACCTGCAAGAGGAAGACGCCGCCTTCCTCAACCGCCACCAGCTCAGCAGCCACAGCCCTGCCCTGCCGCTGTACACACGGCTCGATGCACTGCACTGCATGCGCCAGTTCAAGGTGCACAGCATGAAAGCCGCATTTGAGCCCCTGCCCGGCTGGCGCGCCACTTTCTCGCCCGCCGGGCACATCCTGGGTGCGGCCAGCGTGCTGCTGGAAGTGGGCGGGCGGCGCATTCTTTTCTCGGGCGACTTGGGCCGGCCAGATGACTTGCTGATGAACCCGCCAGACGCGCCACCCGTGGCCGACACGGTACTGATCGAATCGACCTATGGAGACCGCCAGCACCCTGCCGACAACCTGCTGGAAGAGCTGGGCCCTGCCCTGCAGCGCCTGGCAGGCCGCGGCGGCGTGGCGGTGGTGCCGGTGTTTGCCGTGGGCCGCGCGCAGATGGTGCTTCACGCCATCGGGCTGCTGAAGGCGCAAGGGGCGGTGCCCAAGTCGCTGAAGGTGTTTCTGGACAGCCCCATGGCCGTGAGCACCACCGGCCTGTACCAGCACCACCTGGGCGAACACCGGCTCAATGCGCGCGAAGTCAATGCCATGGAACACGGCGCCACCATGGTGCAGACGCCGGAGCAATCCAAGGGGTTGGCGCGCCTGCACGGGCCGATGGTGATCCTGGCGGCCAGCGGCATGGCCACCGGCGGGCGCGTGCTGCACCACCTGGCCCTGCACTCCGGCGATCACCGCAACATGATCATCCTGACCGGCCACCAGGCACCGGGCACGCGCGGAGCCCGTCTGGCCGACGGCGAGAAAACCCTCCGCATCCACGGGCAGGACGTGGGCGTGAGCGCTGAAGTGGTCAAGCTGTCGTCGGCATCGGCGCATGCCGACGGCAACCAGCTGATCGCATGGCTGCGCAGCATGGGGCACGCCCCCGACAGGGTGTATGTGGTCCACGGGGAAATGGGCGCGGCCGACCACTTGCGCCAGCGTATCGAGCATGAGCTGCGCTGGCATGCCAGCGTGCCGGAGCACGGGGGCACCCTCGCGGCGTGATGGCGTCATGGCGTGATGGCGTGCTGATCGGCGTGGCGCAGCCGGTCGCCGTGCGGTGACTACCTGCCCCTTGGGCAGGGCGCCATGCCAGCCCTCATGGCAGCCCGGGACGCGTGATCGCCGAGCTGGCCCCAACAGTGCTGGCGCGACCTGCGCCCCGCTCCGGGCCGCATCGCCTGCGCACAGACGCAAAACGCTATTTATTTGATAGCAAAAGGTGCAATAGATACCTGGACTGGCGGCCCTTTTGGCCAAAAATCGCGTTGAAAACACCCTTTTCAACGCCCCACCAGTGCCAGCGAAACACCCCTGAGCGACATCGGCCATCGCGTTTCACGATGACAGCGTAATGAAATACAGCTGAAAATGAGCAACCCTCGCCGAACAAGAAGTCTAGGCACTCCATGAAAAGCTCCGAGCGCAGTTTTGCGCGCCGCATTGACCTGACCTCGCTGCAGCTGTTTGTGGCTGTGTGCGAGCTGGGCAGCATCGGCCGGGCAGCCGAGCGCGAGTTCATTGCGGCGTCGGCTGTCAGCAAGCGCCTGTCGGATCTGGAAACCGCCGTGGACACACCCCTGTTGTACCGCCACAGCCGCGGCGTGACGTTGACGCCCGCGGGCGAAAGCCTGCTGCACCACGCGCGCACCGTGCTGTTCGGCCTGGAGCGGATGCAGGGCGAGCTCAGCGAATACGCCGATGGCGTGCGCGGCCATGTGCGCATGCACGCCAACATCTCGGCCATCTTTCAGTTTTTGCCGGAAGACCTGGGCGCCTTTGCCCGGCTGCACAGCCAGATCAAGATCGATCTGCAGGAACACCTCTCCAGCGCCGTGCTGCACGCCGTGCAGGAAGGTGCCGCCGACCTGGGCATCTGCAACCTGGGCCAGGCTGGCACCGCACCCGGCCAGGCCCAGGCACAGGTCGACACCCCGTTTGCAGACCCCCCGGGCGCAACAGCAGCCACCCAGCGCCTGACCGCCGGCCTGCAAAGCCGCCCCTACCGCACCGACCGCCTGATGCTGGTCGTGCCACAGGGCCATGCGCTGGCCACCCGCCACAGCATTGCCTTTGAAGAAGTGCTCGACTGGGACATCGTCGGCCTGCATGCCAACAGCAGCATCAGCCTGGCCATGCGCGCAGCCGCGGCCACCGCCGGGCGCACGCTGCGCCAGCGCATCCAGGTCACCGGGCTCGACGCCATGTGCCGCATGATCGACAACGGCCTGGGCGTGGGCCTGCTGCCCGACCGCGCCTTCGAGCTGATGCAGGGCGTGGGCCGCCTGCACGCCGTGCCCCTGACCGACGCCTGGGCCCACCGCGAACTGCGCGTGGTGGCCCGCGACTTCGACGCACTGCCGGTGACGGCGCGCCTGCTGGTGGAGCACCTGGCACCGCGCGAGCCGCTGCCCGCACAGGCCATCACCGCCGCCACGGCAGCTGCGTCGCCTGCACGCCAGGCGCACCACTAGAATTTCCCACCCACCTGAAAACCAAGAAAGCCTCGCCATGGGACGCACCCTGTACGACAAGATCTGGGACGAGCATGTCGTCCACACCGAAGAAGATGGCACGTCCATCCTCTACATCGACCGCCATCTGGTGCACGAGGTGACCAGCCCCCAGGCCTTTGAAGGCCTGCGCGAAGCCGGCCGCAAGGTCTGGCGCATGAGCTCCATCGTGGCCACGGCCGACCACAACACGCCCACCACGGGCTGGGAAAACGGCTACGACGGCATCACCGACCCGATCAGCAAGGAACAGATCACCACGCTGAACGACAACATGGCGCAGATCACGCCGGCCGCGTTCTTCCCGTTCATGCACAAGCGCCAGGGCATCGTGCATGTGATCGGCCCCGAAAACGGCGCCACCCTGCCCGGCATGACGGTGGTGTGCGG
>LNEG01000227.1 GCA_001464865.1 Burkholderiales bacterium Ga0074133 | reverse complement strand
CGGCAACGACCGCCTGGCCGACAACAACCTGCTCACGCTGGGTGTATCGACCCGGCTGCTGGACCCCGCCACCGGCGCCGAGGCCGCGCGCTTTGGCATCGCGCAGCGGCTGCGATTTTCCGACCAGCTCGTGACGCTGCCCGGCGCTGCGCCGGTGAGCGAGCGCTTGTCCGACCTGCTGCTGGGTGCCGGCATCACCTGGACGCCGCAGTGGGGCTTTGACTCCACGGTGCAATACAACCCCAAGACGGGTCGCTCGATCCGCTCGACCATCGGCGCGCGCTACACACCAGGCAGCTACCGCACGATCAGCGCGGCCTACCGCCTGCAAAGCGGCACCAGCGAGCAGATCGACATTGGCTGGCAGTGGCCGCTGGACGCACTGTGGGGCGGCGACAAGGGCTCATCCGCCGAAGCCGGGCGTGGCAGCAAGGCCCAGGGCAGTGGTCGCTGGTACACCGTGGGGCGCCTGAACTACAGCCTGCAGGACCGCAAGCTGGTGGACACCATCGTGGGGTTTGAGTACGACAGCTGCTGCTGGATCGGCCGCGTGGTGCTCGAGCGGCTGCAAAGCAGCGTCACCACCTCCAACACGCGGCTGCTGTTCCAGATCGAGTTCGTCGGCTTCTCGCGCCTGAGCCTGGGTGCCAGCCCTCTGGAAACGCTCAAGCAGCATGTGCCACGCTATCAATACCTGCGCGAGCCGGGCACACCGCCCAGCCGGTTCTCGAACTACGAGTAGGGCCGTGTGAAAACCGCTCGCATGCCGCACACTGCACGCCGCTTGTCGGCCATTGTTTCGCCCCTGATTCCGCTGCAAACGCCAGACCGCACCCCATGCCACACACCATGATGATGAAACACCGCGCATTTGCCCTTGCCTTCGCTGCAGCCCTGGTCGCCGTTGTCGTCTCGCAGGGCGCTGCGGCACAGGGGCTTCGTCCGTCGGGCGCCGCACCCGCGGGTGGCGGCTTTGCCCGGCCCGCGCCGGGCCCGTCGGTCACCGTGCCTGCGGCCAATGCGCCGGTCTCCAGCGCCCCGCGCCAGGCCGATTTCATCGTGGCCGTGGTCAATTCGGAGCCCGTCACCAACAATGAAGTGCGCTCGCGTCTGGCGCGCGCCGAGGCGCAGCTGGCCCAGCAGGGCGGCGCCATGCCCCCGCGTGAGCTGCTGGCGCGCGAGGTGCTGGAGCGGCTCATTCTGGAGCGCGCCCAGCTGCAGCTGGCCCGCGAGTCCGGCGTCAAGGTGGATGACTTCGCCGTGACACAGGCCGAAGAACTGGTAGCCAAGCAAAACAGCATGTCGGTGGACGAGCTGTACCGACGCCTGGGTCGCGATGGCATGAGCCGGGAGCGTTTCCGCGAGGAGCTGCGCAACCAGCTGCTGCAGCAAAAGCTGCGCGAGCGCGAGGTCGAATCGCGCGTGAAGGTGACCGACCAGGACATCGACCAGTTCCTGCGCGAGCAGGACAAGGGCACCGATGTGGCGGCCATGGAAATCAACCTGGGCCATGTGCTCGTGCTGGTGCCCGAAAACGCCTCGCCCGCGGTGGTGGCCGAGCGCCAGGCCAAGGCACAGCGCGCGGCCGAAAAGGCCCGCAGTGGCGAAGAGTTTGCCAACGTGGCGCGTGAGTTCTCCGACGCCCCCGAGGGCCAGCGCGCCGGCGGGCTGCTGGGCCTGCGCCCGGCAGATCGCTACCCCGAGCTGTTCGTGACATCCACCCTGGGCCTGCCGGTGGGCAGCATCGTCGGCCCGGTGCGCTCGCCCGCTGGCTTCCATGTGCTCAAGGTGGTCGAGCGGGTGACCGCCGGCATGCCCACCACGGTGGTGCAGAACAACGCCCGCCACATCCTGCTGCGCACGGGCCCGCAGCTGTCGGAAACCGCCGCCGCCGCCCGCCTGGCCGACTACCGCCGCCGCGTGCTGGCGGGCCAGGCCGACTTTGCGGCACTGGCGCGCGAGCATTCGCAGGACGGCAGCGCCAAGGAAGGCGGCAACCTCGGCTGGGCCAGCCCCGGCCGCTATGTGCCCGAGTTCGAGCAGGCTCTCAACGCCCTCAAGCCTGGCGAGATCAGCGAGCCACTGGCATCCCGCTTTGGCGTGCACCTGATCCAGCTGATGGATCGGCGCGAGGCCAAGCTCACGTTGCGTGAACAGCGCGAGATGGTGCGCAGCACCGTGCGCGAAAAGAAACTGGACGAGGCCTACGCCACCTGGGCGCAGGAAGTGCGCGGCCGCGCGTACGTTGAATACCGCGACCCACCTCAGTAATGGGGACTCCGCGCGCAATGAACATGACACGTACCGCCAGGGCCGCCCGTTGAAACACATTCCCCGCAAGCGCTTCGGCCAGCATTTCCTGTCGGACCGCGGCATCATCGACGGCATCGTCGATGCCATCGACCCGCGCCCGGGCCAGCCCATGGTCGAGATCGGCCCCGGCCTGGCCGCGCTCACCCAGCCCCTGGTCGAGCGCGTGGGGCGCCTCACCGTCATCGAACTGGACCGCGACCTGGCCCTGCGCCTGCGCCTGCACGGGCAACTCGACGTGATCGAGTCCGATGTGCTCAAGGTCGATTTCACCGCGCTGGCGCACACCCTGCGCGAGAAAGCCGGCCAGCCCGATCTGAAACTGCGCGTGGTGGGCAACCTGCCCTACAACATCTCCACGCCCATCCTGTTCCATTTGCTGGACCATGTGGCCGTGGTCGAAGACCAGCACTTCATGCTGCAAAAGGAAGTGATCGACCGCATGGTGGCCAGCCCGGCCACCGGCGACTACGGCCGTCTGTCGGTGATGCTGCAGTGGCGCTATGCCATGGAAAACGTGCTGTTCGTGCCCCCCGAGAGTTTCGACCCGCCCCCCCGCGTGGACAGCGCCGTGGTGCGCATGGTGCCCCGCGCAGAACCGGCACCGGTGTCGCTGCCGCTGCTCGAAGAACTGGTGCAGGTCGCCTTCAGCCAGCGCCGCAAACTGCTGCGCCACACCCTGGGCCGCTGGCTGGAAGCACGCGGCTTTGCCGGCGAATTCAACACCCAGCGCCGCGCCGAAGAAGTGCCCGTGGCCGAGTACGTGGCACTGGCGCAGGCTTGCGGCTGAGCTGGTGGGGCAGTGAGGTGTGGGGTGCGCGCTCGGGGACCGGGCGCTGAAACCCGACGGACGCAACGGCCATGCGGAGGCTCATCGTGCGGGGCAGCTCAGGCTTCAGCACAAAGCCAGCAGCCCACCCCGCCAACAAGATGATTTGCTATTTATTCAATAGCTATCAAACCAATCAAATCAAGCGCTAGCGCCCGATTTGGCCCCAAAATCCCGATACTGGCGCTCCCCAAGGCCAGAGACACCGCGCAAGGGCCGCCCCGCCGCGATGGTGTCGTCCCCCTTCCCGGCGAAGCCGAGAGAAGGGGTGAAGGCGCAAGGCGCCTCAGGGGGATGCACCGAGTTATGCGGCGCTCAGCCAGTAACTGGCGTTGAAAGGGCTGCTCATGCGCAGCGCCATCGGCGAGACATCGACGAGCTTGTCGGTGGGCATCTTCTCGCCGCCTTCTTCTGTATTGATCGCGATACCTTCGACGCCGCCGCTAGTGCTGCTGGTGCCGGTAGTAGCCTCGTTCGCCCGTTCTGCTTGGCTGGTGGATGCAGAACGGGCTACAGAAAAGAATAGAAACACCGGAACGGTATCTTGCGATCGCCCCAGTAGTCCGCCGCGTCGCGGAAGATGTCGAGCAGCTGCTCGCGTGCTTCCTTGTCGAACTTGCCCGTGGCCGGGATCTGTTCGAGCACCACGATGAAACCGGGCTGCGGGCCCGATTTGTGCAAAGGGTCCGTCATGCAGTCATACAGCGCGTCGAAATTCTTGCCGAAGTGCGACGGGAAGGTGAACTGTGCAGCGATCAGGTCCAGCACATCCTGCTTGGACTGCGCATGGGCCAGATTGGCATACAGGAAGTGATGACCCATGGATGTCGCGGCATCCTGCAGGTCCTGCACGCGGAAGGCGCGAATGGACTGCACGATGTTGGTGCGAACGCCGCGCAGCGGCGTTTCCAGGTCTTTACTACGAAGTGGCGTCTGCATCTCCGCTACTCTTTCTATATTAAGTCCACAAATCGGGGGCTTCTTGGACACTTCGCAGGCCAGTATCGGGCGGCCTGCGGGTGGAAAATTCATCAACCGGGTGCGGCGGTCGCTACCAGAGCGATCCGGGCCTGCTGGTGCCGCAACGGGATTCATCGAACGATCTCGCGAAAACTGGCGTAGTGGTCGCTGGTGTAGTAGCAAACATCCGGAACCTGGGGCTTGCCACCGCACACGATGCGCCGGGCTCCCCGGTTGCGCGCCCCTGGCGTTCTGACGGTGTATTCGCGGTAGTAGCCACGCTGCTTGCCGGGCAACAACCGCTCGCGATTGCCAAAAACCGTGCCATCCTTTTCGTACGGAAAGGGTCCGCCCTCATGAATCAGCGCATACGTTGCGCGCCCTTGGGGCGGCAACTCGGCCAGTGCAATGGGGGAGATGGAACCTTCGCCAGGCGGGTTTGGGCGGGCGTGCCCCGCGCCTTGCGACAGCGCGAATGCAACACCCAGTACACACAAAACCCCTGCCTTGCGCGCCCGGGTGGCCATAGCCTTCAGCATCAACGAACCTTTCACACGACTTATGCAATGAGGGACAGGCAGGTCGCTTGTTCTCTAACACGCACTCCATGCACCCTTGTTTGCATAAGTCCAGCGTTCAGAAACCTACGGGTTAACCCGAAATTTCGAGCCGCTAGTGTCGCTCAACGTCCCCCAAAAAGCAAGCGTCTGCACAAAGATTGGGCAGACGCTGAAGGGGGAAACAAGCACTTTAAGTTAGTGCTTGCTATCTTAAAGTCGCTTATCTCGAAACGTTGGCATCCGCTACGGTCAGTGCTGTCATGTTGACGATACGACGCACGGTGGCGCTCGGCGTCAGGATGTGCACCGGCTTGGCGGCACCCAGCAGCACCGGGCCGATGGCGATACCACCGCCCGCTGCGGTCTTGAGCAGGTTGTAGGCGATGTTGGCCGCATCGATGTTGGGGAACACCAGCAGATTGGCGTCGCCGGTCAGCTCGCTGGCGGGCATGAGGGCTGCGCGGGCCTTGCCATCCAGCGCCACGTCGCCGTGCATTTCGCCATCCACTTCCAGCCATGGGGCTTGCTGGCGCAGCAGCTCCAGTGTCTGGCGCATCTTCACGGCGCTGGGGTTGTTGCTGGTGCCAAAGTTGGAGTGCGACAGCAGCGCGGCCTTGGGCTTGATGCCAAAACGCATCATTTCCTCGGCAGCCAGCGCGGTGATCTCGGCCAGCTCCTGCGGGCTGGGGTCGTAGTTGACGTGCGTGTCCACCAGGAACACCTGGCGGCCGGGCAGCATCAGGCCGTTCATGCAGGCATACACGGGCACGTCCTGGGCGGTGCTTTCGGCGCCGCGTGCGTGCTTGCCGATCACCTGGTCGATGTACATCAGGTGGTTGGCCGTGGTGCCCCAGGTGCCGCAGATCAGGCCATCGACCTCGCCCTTGTGCAGCATCATGGCGCCAATCAGGGTCAGGCGGCGGCGCATCTCGATCTTGGCGACCTGCTGGGTGATGCCCTTGCGCTCGGTCATGCGGTGGTAGGTCTGCCAGAAGTCGCGGTAGCGGTGGTCGAAGTCGGTGTTGACCACGTCGTAGTCCACGCCTTCTTTCAGGCGCAGGCCAAACTTTTCGATGCGCTGCGCGATGATGGCCGGGCGGCCGATCAGCGTGGGGCGGGCCACGCGTTCGTCCACCACGATCTGCGCGGCGCGCAGCACGCGTTCTTCTTCGCCCTCGGCATAGGCCACGCGCTTCTTGGCGGCATTGCGGGCGGCGTCAAAGATGGGCTTCATCGTCGTGCCCGAGGCATACACAAAGGTCTGCAGGCGGTCGCGGTAGGCGTCCATGTCGGCGATGGGGCGCTGGGCCACGCCGCTGTCCATGGCGGCCTGCGCCACGGCCGGCGCGATCTTCATCATCAGGCGCGGATCAAACGGCTTGGGGATCAGGTACTCGGGGCCGAACGTCAGCTTCTCGCCCACGTAGGCCGCCGCCACCACTTCGCTCTGCTCGGCCTGGGCCAGCTCGGCAATGGCGTGCACGGCCGCGATTTCCATCTCGTCGGTGATGGTGGTCGCGCCACAGTCCAGCGCGCCGCGGAAGATGTACGGGAAGCACAGGACGTTGTTGACCTGGTTGGGGTAGTCCGAGCGCCCCGTGGCCATGATGATGTCGCTGCGCACGCTGTGGGCCAGCTCGGGCAGGATCTCGGGGTTGGGGTTGGCCAGCGCGAAGACCACCGGGCGCTCGGCCATGGTGGCCACCATCTCGGGCTTGAGCACATTGCCGGCCGACAGGCCCAGGAACACGTCAGCGCCCACCATCACCTCGGCCAGCTTGCGTGCGTCGGTCTTCTGCATGAACTGGCGCTTGTCGTCGTCCATCAGCTCTTCGCGGCCCTCGTACACCACGCCAGCCAGGTCGGTCACAAACACGTTCTTGCGCTGGATGCCCACCTTGAGCAGCAGGTTCAGGCAGGCTAGCGCCGCTGCGCCCGCGCCGCTGGTGACCAGCTTGACGTCTTCGATTTTCTTGTTGGCGACCTTGAGCGCATTGACGATGGCGGCCGCCACCGTGATGGCCGTGCCGTGCTGGTCATCGTGGAAGACCGGGATCTTCATGCGCTTGCGCAGCTCGCGTTCCACGTAGAAGCAGTCGGGGGCCTTGATGTCTTCGAGGTTGACCGCGCCGAAGGTGGGCTCCAGCGCTGCGATGACCTCCACCAGCTTTTGCGGGTCCTTCTCGTCAATCTCGATGTCGAACACATCGACGCCCGCGAACTTCTTGAACAGGACGGCCTTGCCTTCCATCACCGGCTTGGAGGCCAGCGCGCCGATATCGCCCAGGCCCAGCACGGCGGTGCCGTTGGTGATCACGGCCACCAGGTTGCCGCGCGAGGTGTAGCGGAAGGCGTTGGCCGGGTCCTTGACGATCTCCTCGCAAGGGGCCGCCACGCCGGGCGAGTAGGCCAGCGCCAGATCGTGCTGGTTGACCATCTGCTTGGTCGGCGCAATCGACAGCTTGCCGGGCTTGGGAAACTCGTGGTATTCGAGCGCGGCACGGCGCAACTGGGCGCGCTTGTCGGAGTCGTTGTTGTTGTTGTTCTGGGCCGGGGTGTTCTCAGGCATTCAGTGTCTCCAACTCAAGGTGATGCGGGACCATGCGCGACGGCCGGGTGGACTGTCAGCGTCTGTAAGGGTGTGCGATTGTAGGAGGGTCATCGTGAAAACCCTAGTAAGCGAATCTGCTTACATAGGTGGATGTGTGATGACCTTATGCACACCAATCATGGCGATGAAATTCTGACGCGCCGACAGCCGGGCAGCCCTGCCGCCAAAGCAAACGCCCCAGGGCCGCTGGGGCCTTGGGGCGTGCAACGCCGGGAGCTCCCGGCACGGCAATGAACTGGCCGGACGGCTCAGCGGCTGCTCGGGAAGCTGAACACCGCGCCTTCGCGCACACCGGCGCTGGGCCAGCGCTGCGTGATGGTCTTGCGCTTGGTATAGAAGCGCACGGCATCCGGGCCGTAGGCGTGCAGGTCGCCGAACAGGCTGCGCTTCCAGCCGCCGAACGAGTGATACGCCACGGGCACCGGCAGGGGCACGTTCACGCCCACCATGCCGACCTGGATGTGGTCGGTGAAGTAGCGGGCGGCCTCGCCGTCGCGCGTGAAGATGCAGGTGCCGTTGCCGTATTCGTGGTCGTTGATGAGCTGCATGGCTTCCTGCAGCGTCTTCACGCGCACCACACCCAGCACGGGGCCGAAGATTTCTTCCTGGTAGATCTTCATGCCGGGCTTGACGTTGTCAAACAGGCAGGCGCCCAGGAAGTAGCCCTCCTCGTGGCCGGCCACCTGTACGCCGCGGCCATCGACCACCAGCGTGGCGCCCTCTGCCACGCCCTGGTCGACATAGCCCTTCACCTTCTCGAAGTGCGGCTTCGTGACCAGCGGGCCCATGTCGTTGCTGTTGTCGGTGCCGGGGCCGACCTTCATCTTGGCGATCTCGGTCTTGAGGCCCGCAATGACGGCGTCACCCACCTCGTCGCCCACGGCCACCAGCAGCGGGATGGCCATGCAGCGCTCGCCGCACGAACCATAGGCCGCGCCCATCAGCGCGCTCACGGCGTTGTCCACGTCGGCGTCGGGCATCAGCACGGCGTGGTTCTTGGCACCGCCCAGGGCCTGCACGCGCTTGCCGTGCTTGCAGCCTTCGGAATAGATGTATTCGGCAATCGGGGTGGAGCCGACAAAGCTCACGGCTTTGACGCGCGGGTCGCGCAGCAGCGTATCGACCGCCAGCTTGTCGCCGTTGACCACGTTCAGCACGCCCGGTGGCAGGCCCGCCTCCAGCGCCAGCTGGGCAATGAACAGCGTGCTGCTGGGGTCGCGCTCGGACGGCTTGAGCACAAACGTATTGCCGCAGGCCACCGCCATAGGCCACATCCACAGCGGCACCATGGCCGGAAAGTTGAAGGGGGTGATGCCCGCCGTGACGCCCAGCGCCTGGAACTCGCTCCACGAATCAATGCTGGGGCCCACGTTGCGGCTGTGTTCGCCCTTGAGCAGCTCGGGCGCGTAGCTGGCGTATTCCACGTTTTCAATGCCGCGCTGCAGCTCGCCATGCGCGTCGGCCAGCACCTTGCCGTGTTCGGCGGTGATCAGGGCGGCGATCTGGTCGGCGTTTTCTTCGAGCAGCACTTTGAGCTTGCTCATCACCCGCGCGCGCTTCAGGGGCGGCGTGTTGCGCCAGGCGGGGAAGGCGGCTTCGGCCGAGGCAATGGCGGCTTCCACGGTGGCCTGGCTGGCCAGCGCGACGCTGGTGGTGGACTGGCCGGTGGCGGGGTTGAACACGGGCTGCGTGCGCCCGGTGTCCGCAACGATCTGGCCGTCGATCAGGTGGCCAATGGTGGAGGTGACGTTCTGGTCGTGTTTCATGGTCTTTTCAGGTCAAAAGTGCCGAAGGTCCAGGTAATCATTGCCCTGGTTGCTATCAATTCAGTAGTATCAGGCGGTCTCGGCCAGCGCTGGCAATGTGGGCAGCACATGCCCCAGCGCCCGGTCGATGAACTCCTGCTTCTCGCCCACCGGGGCAAAGTAGTGCAGCACCTCGCGCGCGGCGTCCACGCCCTTCAGGCGGGCCATCAGCCATGCCACCAGGTACTGCGATGCCAGACACCCGCCCGCCGTGGCCACGTTGCCGCGGGCTGCGAACGCACGCGGCACCACGTCCACGCCGGACTCCACCACCCAGGGCTTGCTGGTCAGGTCGGTGCAGGCAGGCACACCACCCAGCAGGCCCAGGCGGCCCAGCAGGTAGGTGCCCGAGCACTGTGCCGCCAGCAGCTGGCGTTCCGGATTGAGCACCCGCAGCGGCTCCATCAGCGCCGGGGTGTTGGCCACCTCGCGCGTCTTCATGCCGCTGCCCACCAGCACGGCGTCGGCCCGGGCCAGCTGGCTCAGGTCTTCATGGGCGTCAATGGTCAGGCCGTTCATGGACGTGACGCGC
>LNEG01000226.1 GCA_001464865.1 Burkholderiales bacterium Ga0074133 | reverse complement strand
CGAAGGACACACGCTTCGTGGACTGACTCGCTGCGGCTGTTTGAGCGGAGCGCCGCAGGCGCGCAGCGAGTTCCGCAGCGCGCCCCACGCACGAGCACCGCAGGTTGCCCCGTAGCGAAGCGCAGGGGACGCAGACAGCGGGGTCGCCCTTTCTTTGGTGACTTTCTTTCGGCGACGCGAAAGAAAGTTACTCGCCTGCCGGGCGACTCCCGGCCTCCGCCCGCAGCACAGGCATGTGGTGCTCACCGCCAAACCAGGCTGCGGCAGGCGCATCCGGAAGGAACCAGTGAGCCAAAGGCTAGTCAAGAACTACCAAAAACATAGCAGCCAAGGCAATAAACACCTGCACTATGGGCGAAAAAGGCCCAAAAATCGCCCAGAGACGGCCGTCACCCCGCCAACAGATCACTCAAAGCCCGCGCCACCACCTTGGTCGCCCGGCGCAAATCTTCCAGATCCAGCCGCTCATCCGCCCGCTTGGCATGCGACTCCAGCACGGTGCGCGGCCCGGCGCCGTAGATCACGCCGGGGATACCGCGCTCCACGTACAGCCGCACATCGGTGTACAGCGGCGTACCCACGGCCGGCACCGGCTCGCCGATCACTGTGGCTGCGTGTTTTTGCAGCGCTTCCACCAGGGGGGCATTTCCTGCCAGCGGTGTCATGGCATTGGCCAGCAACAGCCGCCGGATCTCCACGCTGATCCCGGCGCGCTCGCTGGCGGCCTGCTCGATCACGCGGCGGATGGTGGCTTCCACCTCCACCGGGTTCTCCTCGGGGATCATGCGGCGGTCGAGCTTGAACGTGACCTTGCCGGGCACCACGTTGGTGTTGGTGCCGCCTTCGATGCGGCCCACGTTCAGGTACGGGTGCTTGATGCCGGCAACCTGGGAGGTCACCTTTTTGTATTCATCGTTCTGCGCGTACAGGGCGTTGAGGATATGCACCGCGCCTTGCAACGCGTCCACGCCGGTGTGGGGCACGGCGGCGTCACTTCCATCTGCAGGCAGCCGTTGTGCGCGGTCACCACTTCGTAGCTGAAGCCTGCGGCAATCAGCAGGTCGGGCTTGGTGAGGCCTTTTTCCAGCAACCAGCCGGGGCCGAGTTCGCCACCAAATTCCTCGTCGTACGTGAAGTGCAGCTCAACCGCTCCGTGGGCAGGGCGCGCCACGGCTTCCAGCGCGCGCACCGCAAACGTGAAGCTGGCGAAGTCGCTCTTGCTCACCGCGGTGGCGCGGCCATATATCTTGCCGTCCACGATCTCGGCACCGTAGGGATCGCGCGTCCAGCCTTCGCCGGGCGGTACCACGTCGCCGTGGGCGTTCAGTGCAATCGTCCGGCCACCGCTTCCGTAGGGCCGGCGCACGATCAGGTTGGTGATGGATTCCATGCCGTAGGCGTGCACCTCGGCGGCGGGCACGGCGTGTTTTTCGGCTTCGTAGCCAAATTCCCGGAGCAGTTCGGCGGTGCGTTCGGCGTGGGGCGCGTTGTTGCCGGGTGGGGTGTCGGTGGGCACGCGCACCAGGGCCTGCAAAAAGCGCACTTCCTCGTCAAAGTGCTGGTCGATCCAGGCATCGAGGGCGGAGTAATCGGTCATGGGGTTTCCTAGGCAAGCTGGCGCAGCACGTGGCTGAACGCGTCGACAGCCAGCTGGATGTCGTTGTTGGTGGTGGATTCGAGGGGGTTGTGGCTGATGCCTGCGTTCTCGCCGCGCACAAAAAGCATGGCCTGGGGCATGATTTCGTGCAGCTTCATGGCGTCGTGTCCCGCCCCGCTGGGCATGCGGTGCAGCGGCAGGCCCAGGGCATTCACGGCGCGCTCCCAGCGGTGCTGCCAGTCTGGCGCGCTGGGCGCTGCTGCGGCACGCATGGATTCCTCCACCGTGCAGCGCAGGCCGCGGCGTTCAGCAATGCGTTGCAGGCTGGCCAGGACATCGGTGGCCAGCGCATCACGCTGGGCATTGTTGGGCGCGCGCAGGTCCAGGCTGAACTGGCAGCGGCCCGGCACCACGTTGATGGAGCCGCCGGGCACGTTCAGCATGCCCACGGTGCCGACCGAGTCGCCGTCGATCCGGGCGCGCTCTTCCAGGTACAGCACCAGTTCGGCCACACCCCCAGCCGCATCACGGCGGCGGTCCATGGGTGTGGTGCCGGCGTGGCTGGCCATGCCGGTCATCTCGCACAGGTAGCGCACGCTGCCATTGATGGAGGTGACCACGCCCAGGGGCAGGTCGAGCTCGTTCAGCACCGGGCCCTGTTCGATGTGGACCTCGACAAAGCCCAGGTACTGGGACGGGTCGCGCTTGAGGCGGGGGATGTCCTCGATCTTCAGGCCCGCGTGGGACATGGCGGCGCGCATGGCGATACCGTTGGCGTCCTTCTGGTCCAGCCACTGGAAATCAAAGTGGCCGGTGAGCGCGCTGGAGCCCAGGAACGTGGCCTTGTAGCGCTGGCCTTCTTCTTCGGCAAAGGCCACCACTTCAATGCCGAACGAGAGCCGCTTGCCGCTGCGATGCAGTTCGCGCACGCAGGCCATGGGCACAAAAATGCCCAGGCGGCCGTCGTACTTGCCGCCATTGCGCACCGTGTCGTAGTGCGACCCGGTGAGCAGGCTGCGCAGGCCGGGGGCCGATGCGTGGTAGCGGCCCACCACGTTGCCCACGGCGTCGATGCCAACTTCGTCAAACCCGCACTCGAGCATGCGCTGGCGAATGTTCTCGGCGCAGGCCCGGTGGGCATCGGTAAGGTAGGTGACGGTGAGCTGGCCCTGCTCGGCGTAGCCAGGGTCGCTGTGCTGGGCCAGCGACTCGTGCCAGTCCCACACGTCATTGCCCAGCGTGGGCTCGGCGCCGAACTTGTCGTTCAGGCGCAGCTCAGCAATCCGGTGGATGTTGCGCAGGGCTTCGGCACGTTCGTAGTCGGGGTGGTTGGTCAGCCGCCGCGCAAAGGTGTCGATGATCTGCTGCTTGCTCAGCCCGGTGCCGCGCGGGCCCCGTACGGCCAGGATGAAGGGGAAACCAAAACGTGCGTTGTAGTCGGCGTTGAGCTTCTGGATGCGTTCGAATTCATCGGGTGTGCAGTGGGTCAGGCCCGCCTTGCTCTGCTCGTTGGTGGACTCTGCGGTCAGCGTGTTGCTGACCATGGCCTTGCCCGCCAGCTCCGGGTGGGCGCGTATCAGCTTGAGCTGTGCGTCGCTGCCGGCCGTGCGAACGCACTCCGACATCGCATGTTTGAGGTGCGTGAGCGAGCGCAGCGGGCGCTGTGCCAGGGCCTGCTGGGCAATCCAGGGGGAGTGTTCGTACACCCCGTCGAGCGCGCGCATGGCGTCGGCCAGGCTGGCGTTGTTGAGTTGGTCAATGGTGATTGCCATGGGGGTGCCTCGGTTGTGCCTTGGTGGTGCCGTGGTGGTTGTCCGGGTTCATGCCGGGCTGCCGGGGTAGGGGTGTACCTGCTGCCAGTGCCGCGCAATGTCGATGCGCCGGGCAACCCATACGCCGGCGTGCTGCTGGATGTGGTCCAGAAAGCGCTGCAGTGCCGTGATGCGCCCGGGGCGGCCCAGCAGCCGGCAATGCATGCCGATGCTCATCATCTTCGGCGCGTTGTCGCCCGCAGGGTCGCCCTCGGCGTAAAGGGCGTCAAAGCTGTCCTTCAGATACTGGAAGAACGGGTCGGCATGCGAATAGCCCTGGGGCAGCGCAAAGCGCATGTCGTTGCAGTCCAGCGTGTAGGGCACGATCAGCTGGGGCACCACGGTGCCATCGCTGCGCCGCACTTTCATCCAGAAGGGCAGGTCGTCTCCGTAGTAGTCGCTGTCGTATTCAAAGCCGCCGAAGTCGGCCACCAGACGGCGGGTGTTGGGGCTGTCGCGGCCGGTGTACCAGCCCACCGCCCGTTCGCCGGTCATCCGTTCGATGATGGCCATGGCTTCGGCCATGTGGGCGCGCTCGACGTCTTCAGGGATGTGCTGGTAGTGGATCCACTTGAGGCCGTGGCAAGCGATCTCGTGGCCCATCTCCACAAAGGCCGCCGTCAGCTCTGGGTGGCGCTGCAGCGCGGTAGACACGCCAAACACCGTCAGCGGCAGCTGGCGTTTTTCAAACTCGCGCAGGATGCGCCATACGCCGGCGCGTGAGCCGTATTCGTAGATGCCTTCCATGCTCATGTGCCGCTCTGGGTAGCTGGCGGGGTTGAACATTTCCGACAGAAACTGCTCGCTGCCCGCGTCGCCATGCAGCACGGCGTTTTCGCCACCTTCTTCGTAGTTCAGCACGAACTGCACCGCAATGTGGGCGCCACCGGGCCATTGGGCGTGGGGTGGGTTGCGGCCGTAGCCGATGAGGTCGCGGGGGTACGGGGCGGTGGCGTCGTAGATCATGGGGGCGTGTGGTTCGGTCAGGTGGCCAGGGCAGCGGCAAGGTCGCTGACAGGGCGCTTGCGGTCAAAGGTGAGGCTGGCTTCCACGTGTTCGAGGTGCGCCTGCATGAGCGATACGGCGCGGTCTTCATCGCGGGCGGCCAGGGCCGCCACGATGTCGGCATGCTCCTCGTGCGAATGCTCGGCCGCGCTGGCCGACTGGTACATCAGCGTGATGAGTGCGCAGCGCGAGATGAGGTCGCCCAGCATCTGGGCCAGCACCTCGTTGCCCATCAGCTCTGCCATGCGCACGTGGAAGTCGCCCAGCAGCTCGGTGCGGCTGCTGGCATCGTCCGTGCCCATGGCGGCTTTCTCGGCCGCAACGTGGGCGCGCAGCGCCTTGATCTTGGCGGGGGTGCTGCTGCGCACGAAAGCGCGGGTCATCTCGTTCTCGAGCATGCGGCGCACGGCGAACACCTGGCGGGCTTCCTCGACGGAAGGGGTGGACACGAAGGCGCCGCGCGCGGGCTCCAGCGTGACCAGCCGGTTTTGTGCCAGCTGGAACAGCGCCTGGCGCACCAGCGTGCGCGACACGCCAAAATGGTCGGCCAGCTTCTGTTCGGCCAGCTTGGTGCCAGGCTGCAGCCGGTGCTCCACGATGGCGCGGGTAAGGGCTTCGACAATGGCGCTGGTAGACGAGGATTCCATGGTGGCATGATACGGTGCAACACCAAAAAGTGTATACACTTTTGGTCTACACCTAGCGTTTCTACGGAGAAACGTGCCGGTATTGTCTTGGCTTGCAACCTCAGGAGATTTCCATGGGCCTCAGCACCCACGTTCTGGACACCATGCACGGCTGCCCCGCCGCAGGCATGCAGGTGACCCTGTACTCGATCGAGGGCGATCAGGCCACCGTCATCAAGCGCCTGGTGCTCAACCACGACGGCCGCACCGATGCCCCGCTGTTTGACAACGCCAGCCTGCGCTCCGGCACCTATCGCCTGGAGTTTGACGTGGCCGCCTATTTCAAGGGCCGTGGTGTGGCCTTGCCCGAGCCCAACTTCCTTAACCGCGTGAACCTGGACTTCGGCATTGCCCATGCCGACCAGCACTACCACGTGCCGCTGCTGGTCAGCCCCTGGAGCTATTCCACTTACCGTGGGTCGTAGCAGACGCTTTCAGCGGACAGTATGGGGCGCAGCCTGAAAATCGACGTGGCCTGTGACAGGGATGCCAAGCAAGGGCCGCCCCGCAGCGAGGGCATCGTCCCCCTTCCCGAATCGCGCAGCGGTTCGAGAGAAGGGGGAAGCGGCTCAGCCGCTCAGGGGGTTGTCCTCAGCCTTCATCCCTGCTTCCACGGCAGGCCATGAAAGCGCCAGCCGCCCTTTTTGCCGCGCTGGCCTTGCCCATCCGCATCGCCCTCAAACCCTTCGAGGATGTTGTAAGCGGTGATACCCAGCTCGGTGGCGCGCCGCGCGGCGGCGATGGAGCGCACGCCGCTGCGGCACAGCAGCACCGCCCGCGCGCCCTCGGGCACGGCGGCGCGCATCTGGGCATCAAAGTCGGCGTTCATCGCCATGCCCGGCCACTGCTTCCAGGCCGCGGCGGCGGCACCGGGCACGTAGCCGACCCACTCGCGCTCGGCATCGCTGCGCACGTCCACCAGCACGGCCTGCCCGGCCTGCACCCATTGCCAGGCCTGCTGGGGCGTCACGTCACCGGCATAGCCTTCGGCGGGAGAAACGGAGGAGAGCGTATTTGTCATGGTTTCGATCCTTTCTGGGCATTCGACAAAACGTTTGAACTGGGCGCGACCGGCGCGAGGGACGCAAGCCAAGGGCCGCCCCGCAGCGAGGGCGTCGTCCCCCTTGGGGGAAGGCGCCGAAGGCGACTCAGGGGGGATTCACCATAAAGGGGCGGGTTCGTCACGGAGATGGCTGCGCAGCTGCGCGTAGTCCGGCACCACGGTGGCCACGGTGTCCCAGAAGCGGGGGCTGTGGTCCATCACGCGCAGGTGGGCCAGCTCGTGCGCCACCACGTAGTCGATGATGGCCGGGCGGTAGTGCAGCAGGCGCCAGTTCAGGCGAATGGAGCCGTCGGCCTTGGCACTGCCCCAGCGGGTGTTGGCGCTCGACAGGCGCAGGCTGGCCCAGCGCACGCCCAGCAGCGGGGCAAAGTGGTCCAGCCGCTCGGTGAAGTGGCGGCGCGCGTCGCGCATCAACCAGGCTTGCACCGCATCGCGGACCTGCGCCGCACTGGCACTGTGGGGCAGCGCGATGTGCAGGCTGGGCTGTTCTGTTGCGGTGACCAGCGCCCGCACCAGCACCAGCGGCGCCCCTGCCCTCGCTGCTGTCGCCCGCCGAATTCCGCCACCCCCAGGCCAGCCGCGAGGTGCTGCTGGGCGATGCCGTGGTGGCCTATGCGCTGCAACGCGCGCGCCGCCGCAGCATCGGCTTTACCGTGGGGGCCGATGGCCTGTCGGTGCGGGCCCCGAGCTGGGTCACGCTGGGCGCCGTAGATGCCGCGCTGCGCGAAAAATCCGACTGGATCCTGCGCAAGCTCGCTGAGGCGCGCGACCGCCAGCAGCGCATGGAAGGCGGCCGCATCGTGTGGGCCCATGGCGCACAGCTGCCCTATCTGGGCGAGCCCTTGACGCTGGTGCTGGACCCGAGCCACGG
>LNEG01000225.1 GCA_001464865.1 Burkholderiales bacterium Ga0074133 | reverse complement strand
ATGTCGGCCTTGTTCTGGTGGTCGGCGCTCAGCAGCTCGATGGGCATGCCCAGCACCTTGCCGCCGAAGTCGTCGATGGCCATCTGGATGGCCAGCGCGCCGTTCTTGCCTTCCACGTCGGCGTACAGGCTGGACATGTCGGTGATGAAACCGATCTTGACCTTGTTCTGCGCATGGGCTGCCGAGGTGGCCAGGCCTGCTGCGCCCAGCATCAATGCGAGCACTTTCAGTTTGTTCTTCATGGCTTGTCTCCTGTTGGTATGGTGGTGGCGGGAAAACACAAAACTAAAAATCGGACCGTGTGGTCGCGGGTCAGACGCCCAGCAGTTCGCTGAGCACCGGCATCTTCTGCTCCAGCTCGGCAGCGCCGAACTTCTCGACGATGCGGCCGTGCTCCATCACGTAGAAGCGGTCGGCCAGGGGCGCGGCGAAGCGGAAGTTCTGCTCGACCATGACCACCGTGAAGCCCTTTTGGCGCAGCATGATGATCATGCGGGCCAGCGCCTGGACGATGACCGGAGCGAGGCCTTCGGAGATTTCATCGAGCAGCAGCAGATTGGCGCCCGTGCGCAGGATGCGGGCCACGGCCAGCATCTGCTGCTCGCCACCCGACAGGCGGGTGCCCTGGCTGTTCTTGCGCTCGGCCAGGTTGGGGAACATGGCGTAGATCTCTTGCACCGACATGCCAGGCTTGTCGGTCTTGAGCGCCGGGGGCAGCATCAGATTTTCTTCGCACGACAGGCTGGAGAAGATGCCTCGCTCTTCGGGGCAGTAACCCACGCCCAGGTGCGCGATGCGGTGCGTGGGCATGTTGATGGTTTCAACGCCGTTGATCTTGACCGACCCCTTGCGCGAGCCCGTGAGGCCCATGATGGCGCGCATGGTGGTGGTGCGGCCTGCGCCGTTGCGGCCCAGCAGGGTGACCACCTCGCCCGGCTGCACGACGATGTCGACGCCGTGCAGTACGTGCGATTCGCCGTACCAGGCTTCGAGATTCCGGATTTCAAGTGCGGGAGCAGATGCCATCAATGCGCTCCTTGCAGTTGGCCGTCTGTCGTGCCCATGTAGGCTTCCATCACGAGCGGGTTGCTGGACACCTCGGCGTACGGGCCTTCGGCCAGCACGGCACCGCGCTGCAGCACCGTGATGCAGTCGGCGATGGTGGAGACCACTTTCATGTTGTGTTCGACCATCAAAATGGTGCGGCCCACGGACACCTTCTTGATGAGCTGGGTGACGCGGTCCACGTCCTCGTGGCCCATGCCCTGGGTGGGTTCGTCCAGCAGCATCAGCTCGGGCTCCATCGACAGGGTGGTGGCAATTTCAAGCGCGCGCTTGCGGCCGTAGGGCAGGTTCACCGTGACCTCGTCGGCCAGGTCTTCCAGGCCTACTTCGGTCAGCAGCTGCATGGCCCGGTCATCCAGCTGGCGCAGGGTGCGCTCGCTGCGCCAGAAATGAAACGACGTACCCAGCTTGCGCTGCAAGCCCAGGCGCACGTTTTCCAGCAGCGTGAGGTGCGGAAACACGGCCGAGATCTGGAACGAGCGGATGACGCCGCGGCGAGCAATCTGCGCAGGCTGCTCACGGGTGATGTCGTGGCCATTGAAACGGATGACCCCGGAGGTTGGCTCCAGAAACTTTGTCAGCAGGTTGAAGCACGTGGTCTTGCCGGCCCCGTTCGGGCCGATCAGGGCGTGGATGGAACCACGGCGCACGGCCAGGTTCACATCACTCACCGCAGTGAAGCCTTTGAACTCTTTGGTCAGGCTTTTGGTTTCAAGGATGACGTCGCTCATTGCGCCTGGATCGCTCCGTAAAGGTGCTGGTGTAGGAGTCACGCTGCGTGGGCAGCGGCTCGTCGCGGGATGACCATCGATGCAATTGCTATGCATGCATTCGTTCTGCATGGTATGCCGCGTGTGCCCCGGATAGATACTGGGACTAATGCCTATGTATTAATGCCTACAGTCCCAGCCCTACACTGCAAAGCATGTCCACACGGTCTTCTTCTGACGCAGCGCGCGGAGCGCCGCGCTCGCTCTCGGGGCTGCTGCCCTTTCTGCGGCCCTATCGCGGGCGCATCGCTGCCGCAGGCGTTTTTCTGGTGCTGGCCGCACTGGCAACGCTGGCCTTTCCGATGGCCCTGCGTGGGCTGATTGACGGAGGTTTGCTGGGGAGTGACCGGGGCACGCAGACGATGGCGCTGCGTGAATATTTCGAAGCGCTTTTTGCGGTGGCAGTGGCGCTGGGCGTGTTCTCTGCAGCGCGTTTTTACATGGTGAGCTGGCTGGGCGAACGCGTGACGGCCGACCTGCGCAATGCCGTGTACGGCCATGTGCTGCAGCAGAGCCCGGAGTTCTTTGAAACCACGCAAACCGGCGAGGTGCTCTCGCGCCTGACCACCGACACGACCCTGGTGCAGACGGTGGTCGGCTCATCGCTGTCGATGGGTCTGCGCAATGCCGTCATGGGCGTGGGCGCGCTGGCCATGCTGGTGTGGAGCAACCCGTACGTCATGGCGCATGTGCTGCTGGCAGTGGTGCTGGTCGTTCTGCCCACGATGTGGATCGGCCGACGTGTGCGCCGCCTTTCGCGCGACAGCCAGGACCGCGTAGCCGACTCCAGCGCCATCGCCGCCGAGGTGCTCAATGCCGTGCCCGTGGTGCAAAGCTACACCGCCGAGCCGCGTGAGGCAGCGCGGTTCGGCCTCGCCACCGAAAACGCGTTCCAGGTGGCCGTGCGCCGCACCAGCGCCCGCGCATTGCTGGTGGCGTTCATCATCATTGCCAACGCGGCATTGCTGCTGTGGGGCCTGTACCGCGGCACGCAGGCCGTGCTGGCCGGAGACATGACCGCAGGCCACCTTGGGCAGACCGTGGTGTACGTGATCCTGCTGGCAGGTGCCGTGGCGGTGCTGGGCGAGGTGTATGGCGACCTGCTGCGCGCGGCCGGTGCCACAGAGCGCCTGATGGAGCTGCTGGCCAGCCGCTCGCCGGTTGCCAATCCGCCCAAGCCTCTGGAACTGGCGCTCTCGGGCCAGGGGCTGGCGGTGGAGTTTGACGGCGTCAATTTTCAGTACCCCTCCCGCCCTGCCCACCCGGCCCTGCGCGGCTTTTCGCTCGCGCTGCGGCCGGGCGAGACGGTGGCGCTGGTCGGTGCCAGCGGGGCTGGCAAGACCACGGTGTTCCAGCTGCTGCAGCGGTTTTACGATGTGGGTGACGCATCCAAGCAACAGGGCCGGACCATTGCGGCTGCGCATGGCAGCCCGGTGCCCGGCGATGTCGCACAAGGGCCTGGCAGCAGCGGTCTGATGGCTCCAGCGCCCGAAGCCAGCGGGGCCATTCGCCTGAACGGCGTGGACATTCGCGCGCTGCGCCTGTCCACCCTGCGCGCAGCCATCGGCACCGTGCCGCAGGACGCTGTGATCTTCTCGGCCACCGCCATGGAAAACATCCGCTACGGTCGTCCCGATGCCAGCGAAGCCGAGGTGATTGCCGCTGCGCAGGCTGCGTTTGCGCATGATTTCATCACGGCGCTGCCGGAGGGCTATGACACCTTTCTGGGTGAGCGCGGCGTGCGCCTTTCAGGTGGCCAGCGCCAGCGCATTTCCATCGCCCGCGCCATGCTCAAGAACCCGCCCCTGCTGCTGCTGGACGAAGCCACCAGCGCGCTGGACGCGGAGAGCGAACGCATGGTGCAGGCCGCCCTCGACACCGCCATGCAGCGCCATACTGGCCGGCGAACCACGCTCGTGATTGCCCACCGGCTGGCCACCGTCCAAAACGCGGACCGAATCGTCGTGCTCGAGCATGGCCAGATCGTTGAAGAAGGAACCCACGCGGCGCTGATGGAGCGCGCAGGCATTTACGCGCGGCTCGCGGCACTGCAGTTCACCGCGTGAAGGGCGGGTTGCGACAAAGGGCAACGCGAGATGGGCAGGCTTTGCGCTGCACGCCCGCATCGCGCGACGGTTCCGGTTACCAGGCTTTGCACGTTGGTGCGCACTCCGCTGACGACGGCCTGGTCGCGAGCGCAGCAACCCGCACTGCCCGCAGGCCCAGCGCGCGTTACCCTGCATGGAAGGCCATGGCGACGAGGGGCGCCATACGGGGCGCACCGCAACTCGTCCGATGCGGAGATCGCCGACCGACATCGTGAGGCGCCCCCCCTGCGCCGCACGTTGTCAAAAACCAGTATTGCTATGGAATTTATAGCAAAAGGTGCAAATAAACAAAGCACCCCAGGCCGATTTGATTCAAAAACTGCCCAAACCGATCCCCAGCTGCACCCCGGCACGCTCCGGCGGTTGTATGCGCCCACCGCCCCGGCCCACAGCCGGGCCACAGCCAGTCCGCAGCAGGTACGTGGCGAACGAGCCGACCGCAAGCCCGTAGCGGCCATCCCGGAAGCGTCAGCGCACGCCGCGAACGACTGCCCCGAACCTGTTACTGCAAGGTTTCCTTGGCAGCCACCGGCAACGGCAGGGGAAGGACAGCCACGCCCTCCTCCAGAAGCTCCATCGCTTCTTCGGCCGTGGCCTGGCCACGAATACCGCGTTCGGGCGCCTCGCCGTGGTGGATGCGCCGGGCTTCCTGCGCGAAAGCGTCGCCCACGTCTTCCGTGTTCTTCGCAATGTGCCGCGCTAACCGCAACCACGCGGCGTGCAGCGCCTGGGGCAACGCGGCCGCCTCGCCGTGCCCGATTGAACCGACGGCTGCTGACGCAGGGGCTTGCGCGGATCCAGCAGCGCGGCCGACATCAGCGTCAGCGTTCACATGCTGGCTTGCATCACGCCCGGGATGAACTGCCGCGGGCGGACGCGCACCCAGGTTCAGCCTGGGTGCGCTCAGTCGCTTGTGAACCTGGTGGTCATTGCACAAGGGGCATTGCACCAGTTCACGCTGCTTTTGCGACTGGAAGTCAGCCTCGGAGCCAAACCAGCCCTCAAAGACATGACCTTGGCTGCACTGGAGATCGAGAACCTTCATGGCGGGCGGGAGCCTGGCGTGCCGGACGGTGCGAGACTAACCGTGGCGGCGCAGAAGGTATCGGTACACAAACCCGGGAAACGCGAGTGTCAGGAACAGGGTGCCGGTGACCGCATAGAACTCCCAGCCCTGGGGCGCGATCTGCCCTGCACGGCGCTCCAGCAGCAACGCGAACCCGCCAACCAGCAGATACAGCACCAACAGTTCGGCCAGTCGGACCACCAGCTTTTTCTGCGGGACGGCCAAGGGCCCGACCACCAGCCAGCGATGGTTGATAAACGGCAGGTTCGCAGCAATCAGCGCGGCGATGATCACCAGCCAGACGGACGCAGTCAGAGACATGGGAGTGCAGGTCCGAAAGCAGGACAAGAAAGAGGCATCGGCAGCAGGACGGGCGCGGCGGCCATGAAGCCGTTCAAAGCACGCCCCGCCGCTGCTCAGCTATGCAGCCGGAACCGGCAGCGCAAACCCGGATAGCGTCGAAAAGCGCGCAGCGCATGCGGATCAGACCGTCAGGTTGCCAGAGCGCGGACCACCGCATCGGCGCACAGCGACATCAGGCCACCGGGCAGCAGGCCGAGGCCCAGTACCAGGGCACCGTTGATGCTCAGCACCACCCGCACATCCAGGGGCGCAGAGACGTGTGTGACCGTCAGCGGAGGATCAAAGTACATGACCTTCACCACGCGCAGATAGTAGAAAGCGCCGATGAGCGACATGATCACCGCAAACACCGCGAGCGCAATGTACAGGCCCTGGCCAGAAGCAATGAGCGCCTGCAAAACCGCCAGCTTGGCGTAGAAACCCACCAGCGGGGGAATACCGGCCATCGAGAAAAGACAGACCGCCATCACGCCTGCGTACAGCGGGCTGCGCTGGTTCAGACCGGCAAGGTCAGAGATCTCTTCGCTTTCAAAACCTTCGCGCGCCAGCAACAGAATCACGCCGAAGGCCGCCAGCGCGGTCAGCACGTAACTGATGACATAGAACATGGACGCGCTGTAGGCATTCTCGACCGCCGTAGCGTCCACATTGCCGTTGATCACACCCGACATCAGACCCAGCAGCACAAAGCCCATCTGCGAGATCGTGGAGTACGCCAGCATGCGCTTGAGGTTGGTTTGCGCAATCGCGGCAAGATTACCCACCAGCAGCGAACCGATCGCAAGCACCCCAAGCATCTGCTGCCAGTCGATCGCCAGCGGGAGCAGGCCATCGACCAGAAGGCGGATCGTGATCGCAAACGCAGCCAGCTTGGGCGCACTGCCAATCATCAGCGTGGCAGAGGTCGGCGCGCCCTGGTAGACGTCAGGTACCCACATGTGGAAAGGAACCACGCCCAGCTTGAACGCCAGACCCGCGACCACAAACACCAGGCCGAACACCAGTACCTGATGGCGGATCTGACCGGAATTGACGGCCTTGAACACCTGCCCGATGTCGAGCGAACCCGTGGCACCGTAGATCATCGACAGGCCGTACAGCAGGAAGCCGCTGGCCATGGCGCCCAGTACAAAGTACTTCATGGCCGCCTCGGTGGCGGTGGCGTTGTCGCGGCGCAGCGCCACCAGCGCGTAGCTCGACAGCGTCATCAGCTCCAGCCCCAGGTAGATCACCAGGAAGTTGTTCCCGGAGATCATGATGAACATGCCCAGCAGGGCAAACATCGAAAGGGTGAACAGCTCACCGCCGTGCATCATCTGGCGGTCGGCTGCGTAGGGGCGGCTGTAAACCAGCGTCACCATCACGGCAATGGTGGCAAAACACTTGAGCCAGTTGCCCATGGCGTCGCTCACCACCATGTTGCCAAAGCCGTAGAACGTGTTGCCGCTGGTGGCGTACATCGCCTGCAGGGCGGCGACCACCGCCAGCGTGAGCATGGTGAGCACATAGGTGCCCGTGCGGTACTTGCTCTGAACGCCCAGGTCGACCAGCGCAATCACGCAAGCCATGGTCAACAGCACGATCTCGGGGTAAATCGCAAGCCAGCTGATGTTGTCAATCATCTCGAATCTCTCAGTTCAGTCTGGTCTGGTCAGTTCAGCTTGGTCAGCGCGACATGCTTGAGCAGCTCGGCCACCGAGGTATCCATCACGTCCGTGAAGGGGCGTGGGTACAGGCCCATGGCCAGCACGGCAATGCCCAGAAGCGACAGCACGAGGAATTCGCGGCTGTTGATGTCGGTCAGGCCCTTCACGTTGTCGTTGCCCACGGGGCCCAGGTACACACGCTTGAACATCCACAGCGTGTAGGCCGCGCCGAAGATGAGGGCCGTAGCGGCTGCAAAGCCGATCCAGAAGTTGGCCTTGACGGCACCCAGGATCACCATCCATTCGCCCACAAAACCGGCCGTGCCCGGCAGGCCGCAGTTGGCCATGGCAAACAGCAATGCAAAGGCCGTGAAGTTGGGCATGGTATTGACCACGCCACCGTACGCTGCGATTTCACGCGAGTGCACCCGGTCGTACAGCACACCGATCGACAGGAACATCGCGCCAGAGACAAAACCGTGCGCAATCATCTGCACCAGGCCGCCGGATACGCCGAGGTCGTTGAAGATGAAAAAGCCCAGCGTGACGAAACCCATGTGCGCCACAGACGAGTAAGCCACCAGCTTCTTCATGTCCTTCTGGACCATGGCCACCAGGCCCACGTAAATCACGGCCACCAGCGACAGCGCAATCATGAGCCAGGCCCATTCGCGAGCGGCATCGGGAGCGATGGGCATTGAAAACCGCAGGAAACCGTATGCACCCAGCTTCAGCATGATGGCGGCCAGCACAGCCGAACCACCGGTAGGCGCTTCGACGTGCACGTCAGGCAGCCAGGTGTGCACGGGCCACATCGGCACCTTGACAAGAAAGCGAAGAACAGCAGGGTCTGCGCAGTGCTCCCCAGTGGCAACTGGTGCCAGGTGGCAATGTCGAAGCTGCCGCCCGACTGGTTGTACAGGTAGATGAGCGCGATCAGCATCAGCAGCGAGCCCAGCAGCGTATACAGGAAGAACTTGAACGCCGCGTAGATCTTGTTGGGGCCGCCCCAGATGCCGATGATCAGGTACATCGGAATCAGCGTGGCCTCGAAGAAGACGTAGAACAGGATTCCGTCAAGCGCGCTGAACACGCCAATCATCAGACCCGACAGGATCAGGAACGCGCCCATGTACTGGTTCACACGCTCGGTGATGGATTCCCACGAGGCGATGACCACGATGACCGTGATGAATGCCGTCAGCGGCACGAACCAGAAGGAAATGCCGTCGACCCCCAGGTGGTAGTTGACGTTGAACCGCTCAATCCACGCAGCCTTTTCCACGAACTGCATGGCTGCAGTTCCAAGCTGGAAGCCGTCGTACAGCGGCAGCGTGACCAGGAAGCCGATCAGGGCACCGAGCAGTGCAAGCCAGCGCACCGCACGGGCGTGCTCATCCCGCCCCAGAGCGAGCAGCACCGTACCGAAAGCGATCGGCGTCCAGATGGCAAGACTCAACAGACCCATTTGTTGTTTTCCTTATTTGATGAGCTGCACCAGGGCATCGCCCCAGACGAACCACGTCATCAGGGCGAACACGCCGAGAATCATTACCAGCGCGTAATGGAACACGAAGCCGGACTGGATCCAGCGCACTGCGCCAGAAATGCCGCGCACCAGTTTCCAGGAACCGTTGACCAGTGCACCGTCGATGATGGCCTGATCGCCGCCCTTCCACAGACCGACACCCAGTGCGCGCGCACCGCGCGCCAGGATGTTCTCGTTGATCCAGTCAAGGTAGTACTTGTTTTCCAGCAACGTGTAGATGGGCTGAACGCGCGCCTTGATGGCGGCCGGCAGCGCCGGGTTGACCATGTACATGTAGTACGAAGCCACCACACCAGCAAGGGCCAGCCAGAACGGTGCGGTCTGCAAGCCGTGCAAGGCCATGCCCACGGGGCCGTGGAAGATTTCGGCGAGCTTGGTCATGGCGGGGTGCTTGGCCGCATCCACAAAGATCACGTCCTTGAAGAAGTCACCAAACAGCATGGGCTGGATGAACATGAAGCCGACGACGACCGACGGAATGGCCAGCAAAACCAGCGGCACCGTGACCACCCAGGGCGACTCGTGGGGCTCGTGATGGTGGTGATCGTCATGACCGTGGTGGTCGTCGTGGTGCGCATCCGGATTCTGGTCAAAGCGTTCCTTGCCGTGGAAAACAAGGAAGTACATCCGGAACGAATAGAACGCCGTGATGAAAACGCCTGCCAGCACGGCAAAGTACGCAAAACCAGCGGCTGGCAGATTGCTGAAATGCACGGCCTCAATGATGCTGTCCTTGGAGTAGAAACCCGAGAACAGTGGCGTGCCAATCAGTGCCAGCGAACCCAGCAGCGAGGTGATCCAGGTGATCGGCATGTACTTGCGCACGCCGCCCATCCAGCGGATGTCCTGGTTGTGGTGCAGACCCATGATGACGGAGCCCGCAGCAAGAAACAGCAGCGCCTTGAAGAATGCGTGCGTCATGAGGTGGAACACGGCCACCGAATAGGCCGAGGCGCCCAGGGCGACCGTCATGTACCCCAGCTGGGACAGCGTGGAATAGGCCACCACGCGCTTGATGTCGTTCTGGATGATGCCGAGGAAACCCATGAACAGCGCCGTGATGGCACCGATCACCAGGATGAAGTTCAAAGCGGTATCCGACATCTCGAACAGCGGCGACATGCGTGCCACCATGAAGATGCCAGCCGTCACCATGGTCGCCGCGTGAATCAGGGCCGAGATGGGGGTCGGGCCTTCCATCGAATCG
>LNEG01000224.1 GCA_001464865.1 Burkholderiales bacterium Ga0074133 | reverse complement strand
GCTGTGGACGGCGCTGCTGGCCGCCGTGATCCTGCGCGACCACATCACGCCCCTGCGGGCCGCGGGGCTGGCGCTGATCGTGGCGGGCGACCTGCTGGTAGGCGGCCGAAGCCTGCTGGCTGCGTTTGACGGCGGCGATGTGTGGAAAGGCGATGTGCTCTTCATGCTGGCTGCGTCGTGCTGGGCCACCTACAGCGTGCTGGCGCGCCGCCATGCCGTCGATGCGGTGCAGGCCACGATTGCCATCACGGCCTTTGCCTGCCTGGTGTATGTGCCCGGGTACATCCTGCTCAGCAGCCTGGGTGCGATCGCGAGCCACCTGCCAGCCGCCCCGTGGAGCGAAATCGCGTTCCACATGGCCTTTCAGGGGGGCGGCTCGGTGGTCATCTCCGGCATCAGCTTCACGCGCATGATCCAGCACTTCGGCCCGGTACGCTCGACCATGATCACTGCACTGGTGCCAGGCCTGTCGGCCATGGGCGCCGTTGTGTTTCTGGATGAGCCCCTGCACTGGAACCTGCTGGCCGGCCTGCTGCTGGTCACGGCCGGCATCCTGCTGGGGGTGCTGCGCAGGGGCCAGAATGCGCCCTCGCCCGCCACGCCACCCGCTGCCGCGCCACCCGGCCGGGTGCAGGGCTGAAGCCCCACGCCACGCCGCCGCTCTCCGCTCCATTGATTTCGCACCATGAACCTGCTCGCCTTTGACACCAGCACCGACATGCTCTCCATTGCCGTTCAGGCCGGCGGCACCGTGTGGGAGCACCAGGGCCCGGGCGGGCCGCAGGCATCGGCCACGCTGATCCCCGCGGTCAGTAGCCTGATGGCGCAGGCCGGCTGCTCTTTTGACACGCTCGACGTCATCATTTTTGGCCGCGGCCCCGGCTCGTTCACCGGGCTGCGCACTGCCTGCGCGGTGGCCCAGGGCCTGGCGTTTGGCGCCCGCGGCGGCCACGGCATCCCTGTGCTGCCAGTGGACACCCTGCTGGCCGTGGCCGAGGAAGCCCGCCACCGGCACGGCGCTGAGCGCGTGGTGGCGGTGCTCGATGCCCGCATGGACGAGGTCTACCACGCACGTTGCGAATGGCAGGCGGCCACCGGGCAGTGGGTGGCCGACGCCGATTTCGGCCTTTCGTCGCCCGAACAGGTGCTGGTGCCCGATGGCTGGACCGTGGCAGGCAATGCCCAGCTGCCCTACGGCGAGCGCCTGGCCCCGGGCGCCCCGCACGTCCACGCCCTGCCCACCGCTGCTGCGCTGCTGCGGCTGGCTCCGGCCCTGCTGGCTGCCGGGTGTGCCGTGCCCGCCAGCGACGCGCTGCCCCGCTACATTCGCGATAAAGTGGCGCAAACCACCGCCGAACGCGCTGCCCTGCGGGCAGCTGCCGCACCTGCGACCTGATCGCTCCTTACCGCAAAGCATCATCGATCTGATTGCCCGCGTGGCCGCCTTGTCCACCCTGAACCGTTGAAGCGATCCGCTGTTTCCGCATGAGCGCCCTGCCCACCCCTCCGTCTGCCGCCGCCCCCGCCGAAGTGCGCTTTCAGGCACTGACGCTCGCCCAGCTGGATGCCGTGCTGGACGTGGAACAGCGCGCGTACTCGCACCCGTGGACGCGCGGCAATTTCACGGATGCGATGGCATCGGGCTACCAGGCCCAGTTGCTGATGGCCGATGACCAACTGCTGGGCTACTTTGTGGCGATGATGGGCGTGGACGAGGTGCACTTGCTCAACATCACGGTGGCACCCGAGTTCCAGCGCCAGGGCTGGGCCCGCATGCTGCTGGATGCGTTGGCGCTGTGGGCCCGCGGCCGGGGTGCGCAGTGGCTGTGGCTGGAGGTGCGCATGAGCAACCTCCGGGCCCAGCACATTTACATGGCCAACGGCTTTCGCCGCGTGGGCGAGCGCAAACGGTACTACCCTGCTGCGGGCAACGAGCGCGAAGATGCGGTGGTGATGAGCCTGGCCCTCTAAGCGCCTGTTCGAAGCGAAACCGGATGATCCTTTTGTTCCCCCATACACGCCATTCGCACACATGAGCCTTCCACTGGATGCGCGGCAGCGCGCAATGCTGCAGGAGATGGGCATCACCGTCTGGAGCGATGGCGGCAGCGCTTCGCGCGTGGCGGAGACGGGTGCGCCGCCTGCACCTGCCGGGCGCGGCGTGGCAGAGGGCCGGCAAGCGGTGGCGCATCCGGCTGGCACTGGGCTCGCGGCGGTGGCGGCCGGCACAGCAGCACCCCCCATTGCGCGGCCTGATGCAGCCCCCCACAGACCTGCGCCCCCGCCGGTTCATTCACCAGCACCACCGCCGGCGCAAGCCCCGTCGGCGGACACACCAGGCAGTGCGCTGGTGCTGCATCCGCCGCGCCTGCTCTACCCGACCGCAGACCCGTCCCAGGTGCCAGCGGGCCTGGGCTCTGGCTGGCTGATCGTGACGGAATGCCCCACCCCCGCGGACCCGCTGGCCGGCGACACGGGCCGGCTGCTCGACAACATGCTGCGGGCCATGCAGTTGCACCGCCACCCCCGCGTGTTCCTCACGGCGTTGGAGCGCAAGGGGGCTGGGTTGGCGACCATCGAAGACACGCCCGGCGGGCTCGACGCCACCGTCGCCGAGCTGCAGCCCTCGATGGTGCTGGTGCTGGGCCATGTAGCCGCCCGCGCAGCGCTGGGCCGCAGCGAACCCCTGGGGCGCCTGCGCGGGGCCCCGCACCAGATCGCCGGGTTTCCGGCCGTGGTCACTTACGACGCGGCCTTTTTGCTGCGCTCACAGGACAACAAGGCTGCCGCCTGGGCCGACCTGTGCCATGCGCTGGCCATCGTGCGGGCTTGAACCCGCCCGCGGCGGCGCCGTACTGTCTTGTTGCAGTGCCATAATCCGCCGCCTGCCCATCCCATGAAACCTGACGGAGACAGCTCCTTGGAAACCTACCCCAGTTGGTAGCTTTCAACTCCCCGGCCTGCCGTGGGGTTTGAAAGCGCCCCACCGCCCCACCGCAGACGCCACATGACCCAGGGAGTGAGCCCATGCTCAACATCTTTACGCTTGCCAATGGCCGGCTGTTCCAGGAAGAAATCGAGTCGCTGGAGGAGCTGACCAGGTTCCAGCCGATCTGGGTGGACCTGGAGGCCCCCACGCTCGAAGAAAAGCGCTGGATCAAGCAGCACTACGGCCTGTCCATCCCCGAGGATGCGATGGACGAGGACATCGAGGAATCCGCCCGCTTCTACGAGGAAGACAACGGCGAGCTGCACATCCGCAGCGACTTTCTGATCGATGACGACGAAGACCCGCGCTCGGTGCGCGTGGCCTTCATCCTGAACCAGCACAACGCCAACCTCAAGAGCCGGGGCGTGCTGTTTTCCATCCACGACGAAGACGTGCCGGTGTTCCGCCTGTTGCGCATGCGCGCACGCCGCGCGCCGGGGCTCATCGAGGATGCCAAGGAAGTACTGCTCAAGCTGTTCGATGCCGATGCGGAGTATTCGGCCGACACGCTCGAGAACATCTACGACGAGCTGGAAGCCGTGAGCAAGCAGGTGCTTGCTGGCGACGTGACCGATACCCGCGCCGGCGAGGTCCTGGCCGCCATCGCCCGCCAGGAAGACTTGAACGGCCGCATCCGCCGCAACGTGATGGACACCCGCCGCGCGGTGAGCTTCATGATGCGATCGAAGATGCTCAACTCGGAACAGTTTGAAGAGGCCCGCCAGATCCTGCGCGACATCGAGTCGCTGGACAACCACACGGCGTTCCTGTTCGACAAGATCAACTTCCTGATGGACGCCACGGTCGGTTTCATCAACATCAACCAGAACAAGATCATCAAGATCTTCTCGGTGGCCAGCGTGGCGCTGCTGCCGCCGACGCTGATTGCCAGCGTGTACGGCATGAACTTTCAGTACATGCCCGAGCTGGCGCAGACCTGGGGCTATCCGTACGCGCTGGGCCTGATGGTGGCCAGCGCGCTCGGGCCCATGTGGTACTTCCGCAAGCGGGGCTGGTTGAAGTAGCCCCCCTGTGGCGCTGCGCGCCTTCCCCCCCAAGGGGGGACGCCTCCAGCGGCCCGGCAAAGCCGGTTCCGCGGTGGCGCTGGCCTTGGGGCGCGCCGGTTTCATGGGGCAGTTAGCCCTCAAAACGGCCGCCTGGGGCGGAAATTGAGTCAAATTGCGCGCTAGCGCTGGTATTGATTGCCTTTGCAGCTATTGTTTTTATAGTGACTGCATGAGATTTGGCACAATGTACTCGGCATGCCGACTGCCCAGCGGTCCGGCAAAGCCGGTTCCGCGGTGGCGCTGGCCTTGGGGCGTGCCGGTTTCATGGGGCAGTTAGCCCTCATAACGGCCGCCTGGGCCGAAAATTGGGTCAAATGACGCGCTAGCGCTTGTATTGATTGCTGGTATAGCTATTATTTTTATAGCGATCGCATGAGGTTGAGCACAATGTGCTCGGCATAGCGGCTGGCCACGGTCTGCACGAACGCGGCGAAATCGACGTGGGCGGTGTCGTCGGCGCGGTCGGAGATGGTGCGCATGGCGGCAAAGGGCACGCCGTAGTCGTGGCACACCTGGGCGACGGCGGCGCCTTCCATTTCCACGGCCAGCACATCGTGGCCGCCGTCCTGCAGGACAGTGCGCAGGCGCAGCACTTCGTCGGCGGCGCTCACAAAGCGGTCGCCACTGACGACGAGGCCGTGATGAAGCCGGGGCGGGGCAGACGTGCCGGGGGTCGCCTGGAGCGAATTTTTAGAATCAAAATGGCCTTTAGCGCCCGTCATAAAAGCGCTGGCAGCTCCTGAAAGCAGAGCAGTCAGCCCTGCATCGCAGACGAACCGGTGCCGCGCATAGCCCGGCACTTCCCAGCGCGGGAACAAGGGCGATACGTCCAGGTCGTGCTGGAGGTACTCCTCGGCCACCACCACATCGCCCACCTGCACGCCATCGCCAATGCCACCAGCCACACCGGTGAACACGATGCGTGCCACACCAAAGCGCTCGATCAATGCCGTGGCCGTGGTGGCCGCCGCGACCTTGCCGATGCCCGAGAGCGCCAGCACCACTGCACGCCCTTCGATGTCGCCCGTCCAGAAGGCGCGTCCGGCGTGCGTCACACGCTGCGGCCTCGCAAGGTGGTGGACAAGCGTGCTCTGCTCTTCAGGCAATGCGCTCAGGATGGCGGTGGTCATGCAGTCTCCAATGACAAGGGCGGCCAGAAAGGCCGCCCCGGTAGCTCACAAGGTGCGGACCGCACTCGCGGCCGCACGCGCTGTCACTTCTTATCGCGCAGTTCGCGGCGAAGGATCTTGCCCACAGGGGTTTTCGGCAGTTCGGTGCGGAACTCGATCACCTTGGGCTGCTTGTAGCCCGTGAGTTCGGCGCGGCAGAACTCCTTGACCTGGGCTTCGGTGAGCGACGGGTCCTTCTTGACGATCACGAGCTTGACGGCTTCGCCGGTCTTCTCGTCGGGCACGCCCACCACAGCGCATTCGAGCACGCCGGGGCAGTTGGCCACCACTTCCTCGACCTCGTTCGGGTAGACGTTGAAGCCGCTGACCAGCACCATGTCCTTCTTGCGGTCCACGATCTTGAAGTAGCCGCGGGCATCCATGATGCCGATGTCACCCGATTTGAAGTAGCCATCTTCGGTCATGACCTTGGCGGTTTCGTCCGGGCGCTGCCAGTAGCCGGCCATGACCTGCGGGCCCTTGATGGCGATCTCGCCGGGCTGGCCCAGGGTGGTGACTTCATGGCCGTCGTCGTCCAGCAGCTTCATCGAGGTGCCGGGAATCGGCACGCCGATGGTGCCGGTGAACTCGGTGCTGGTCACGGGGTTGCAGCTGGCCGACGGGCTGGTTTCCGACAAGCCATAGCCTTCGCACACCGCGCAGCCCGTCTTCTCGAGCCAGAGCTTGGCCACGGCGCCCTGCACGGCCATGCCACCGCCCAGCGAGACCTTGAGGTTCTTCCAGTTGACGGTGTTGAAATCCGGGTGGTTGGCCAGGCCGTTGAACAGCGTGTTGACTGCCGGGAAGCTGTGGAACGTGTGCTTGGACAGCTCCTTGAGCACGGCAGGCAGGTCGCGCGGGTTGGGGATCAGGATGGTCTTGCCGCCAGTCCGCATGCTCAGCATCATGTTCACCGTGAAGGCGAAGATGTGATAGAGCGGCAGTGCGCACACGCTGGTGGGCTGCTGGCCCGCCGGGATCTTGTTCATCACCGGGTTGTTCCACGCTTCGGACTGCAGCACGTTGGCAATGATGTTGCGATGCAGGAGTACGGCGCCCTTGCTCACTCCCGTGGTGCCGCCGGTGTATTGCAGCAGCGCGATGTCATCGGGACGGATGTCGGTCTTGCGCAGCGTGCCGCGGGTGCCCTGGGCCACCGCATCGTTGAAGCGGACCGCTCCGGGCAGCTCAAAGGTGGGCACCATCTTCTTGACGTTGCGCACCACGTAGTTCACCAGGGCGCCCTTGAGCAGGCCCAGCTGGTCGCCCATGGCGCACAGCACCACATGCTTGACGGGCGTGTTGGCAATGCAGCTTTGCAGCGTGGCGGCAAAGTTCTCGATGATGACGATGGCCTTGGCGCCGGAGTCCTTGAGCTGGTGCTCCAGTTCGCGCGGCGTGTACAGCGGGTTGACGTTGACCACCACAAAGCCCGCGCGCAGGATGGCCGCCACCGTGACGGGGTACTGCGGCACGTTGGGCATCATGATCGCGACGCGGTCACCCTTGGCCAGCCCCAGGCCCTGCAGGTAGGCCGCAAAGGCGTTGCTCAGCGAATCGGTCTGGGCATAGGTCACGTCCTTGCCCATGAAGCTGTAGGCCACGCGGTCCGAATACTTGGAGAACGCCTCGTCCATCAGCGCCACGAGCGACGGGTACTGCGAGGGATCGATGTCGGCAGGCACGCCTTGGGGGTACGAAGCAAGCCAGGGGCGGTCGGTCATTTTTTGTCTCCTGATGGGTTTTATTGAAGTTCGAAACCGTTTTTTAAGCACGATCGTGCTTTTATGGACGGCGGAATTATGCCCGCCAGCCTCTCAACTCTTGAGCACGACCAGCACTTCATCCAGCATTTTCTTGGCGTCGCCAAAAAGCATGCGGTTGTTTTCCTTGTAGAACAGGGGGTTGTCCACCCCTGCGTAGCCCGAGGCCATCGAGCGCTTCATCACGATCGACGTCTTGGCCTTCCACACCTCGAGCACGGGCATGCCGGCGATGGGGCTGGAGGGGTCGTCCAGCGCGCTGGGGTTCACGATGTCGTTGGCGCCGATGACCATGGCCACGTCGGTGTCCGGGAAGTCCTCGTTGATCTCGTCCATCTCCATGACGATGTCATACGGCACCTTGGCCTCGGCCAGCAGCACGTTCATGTGGCCGGGCATGCGCCCTGCCACGGGGTGGATGGCAAAGCGCACGTTCACACCCTTTTCGCGCAGGGTCTTGGTGATCTCGTACACCGTGTGCTGCGCCTGGGCCACCGCCATGCCGTAGCCGGGCACGATGATGACGCTCTTGGCATCGCGCAGCAGCTCGGCCGTCTCGGCAGAGCTCACGGGCACGGCCTCGCCCTGGGGCTCGGCGGCATCGCCCTTTTTGGCCGGCGTGCCGGCACCCGAGCCAAAGCCACCGGCAATCACGCTGAGGAAGTTGCGGTTCATGGCGTTGCACATGATGTAGCTCAGGATGGCTCCCGAGGAACCCACCAGCGCACCGGTGACGATGAGCAGGTCGTTGGACAGCATGAACCCCGTGGCGGCCGCAGCCCAGCCTGAGTAGCTGTTGAGCATGGACACCACCACCGGCATGTCGGCACCGCCAATGGCCATGACCATGTGGATGCCGAACAGCAACGCAATCGCGGTCATCACCATCAGGGGCACCATGCCCTGCTCGATGGTTTCAGCGCGCAGGAATTCACGGCCAAACCAGATCACCACCAGCAGCGCCGTCAGGTTGAGCCAGTGGCGGCCGGGCAGCAGCAGCGGCTTGCCGCCGATCTTGCCGTTGAGCTTGCCAAAAGCCACAAGCGACCCCGAGAACGTCACGGCGCCGATCAGGATGCCGATGTAAATCTCCACCTCATGGATGACCTTCTCCGCGCCTTGCAGCTGGATGGACGTATCAACGTAGCTGGCGAAACCCACCAGGCAGGCAGCCAGGCCCACCAGGCTGTGCATGAGCGCCACCAGTTCGGGCATCTGGGTCATCTTCACGACCTTGGCCGCATACAGGCCAATGCCGCCGCCAATGACCAGAGCGCCCACGATCCAGGCGACACCGGCAGGGCTGACGCGCGGGCCAAACACGGTGGCCAGCACGGCCAGCGCCATGCCCACCATGCCGAACAGGTTGCCGCGGCGCGAGGTTTCGGGGTTGGAGAGCCCGCCCAGGCTCAGGATGAACAAAATGGCCGCGCCCAGGTAGGCCACGGTAGCGAGACTTTGGGACATGTTCGGTGCTCCTCGTTGTTCTTGTCGTTATCGGATTACTTGCGGAACATGGCGAGCATGCGGCGCGTGACCGCAAAGCCACCGAACATGTTGATGGCCGTGAGCACCAGCGCGGCAAACGCCAGCCAAAGGATGAGGCTGTCGGGGCGCCCGTTGACGCTGGCATCGGGCGGCGCAATCTGCACCAGTGCGCCGATGGCGATGATGCTGGAGATGGCGTTGGTCACGCTCATCAGTGGCGTGTGCAGCGCGGGGGTGACGTTCCACACCACCATGTAACCAATGAAGCAGGCCAGCACGAACACGGTGAAGTGCCCGAGGAAAGCCACGGGCGCATAGGCGCCAATGGCCCAGAACAGCACGGCAAGCACGGCAAACACAATGGTCAGCGTTTTGGCAGACATGGGAGCGCCCGTGCCGTGGCTTGATTTCTTGGCAGTCACCGGTGCGGCCGCTGGCTTGGGCGCAGGCGCGGCCGCCTGCTTGAGGGGCGGTGCGGGCCAGGTGATGGCGCCATCCTTGACCACCGTGAGCCCGCGGATCGCGTCGTCTTCCATGTTGACCACGGCCACGCCGTCCTTGGCCTTGCACAGCTCTTCGGTCAGGCGCAGCAGGTTGGTGGCGTACAGGGTGGACGA
>LNEG01000223.1 GCA_001464865.1 Burkholderiales bacterium Ga0074133 | reverse complement strand
CAGCTGCCCGACCGTCAAGAGGCCCTGGGCGCAGCGCAAAGCCGCACGGCCGAGCAGCGCAGCAGCGTGGTGCAGGTGCAGCAGCAGATTGGCGTGCTGGCCGCCGAGCAGCGCAGCATCGACGAGCAAAGCCGCCAGCTGGATGCCCGCTTTGAACGCCTGCGCACCGACCGCAACGCCCTGGCCGCGCCCGATGAATCCCGCCTGAACCACCTGCGCGAGCAGCTGGAAGAAGCGCAGGAGATGGCCGAGACCACCGCGGCCCGCCTGCACGAGCTGCAGGAGTCCGTGCCCCAGCTCGACGACGACCGCCGCACGCGCCAGCAGGCCGTTAACACCGAAAGCGCCAGGCAGGCCGACCTGTCGGCCCGTATGGAGGCGCTGAAGGCGCTGCAGGAAAAGGTCAAGACCGACGGCAAGCTGCGCCCCTGGCTCGCCAAGCACGGCCTGGATGGCCTGCAGGGCCTGTGGAGCCGCATCCACATCGAACCCGGCTGGGAAAACGCGCTGGAAGCCGCCCTGCGCGAGCGTCTGGCAGCGCTGGAAGTAGGGCGCCTCGATATGGTGCGCGGCTTCCTGGGCTCGGGCGGCAACGATGCGCCACCCGCGCGCCTGGCCTTCTATAGCGCGCCAGCAGCGGGCCAGCCCGAGGCCTCGTCACCCCACGCCCGCCTGTCCGATCTGCTGCGCCTGAACGACGCCGGCCTGCGCGCCGTGCTCACCGACTGGCTGCAGGGCTGCTACACGGCGCCCACGCTGGATGAAGCCCTGGCCCGCCGCGCCAGCCTGCAACCTGGCGAGACGGTGTACGTGCCCACCGGCCATTCGGTCAGCGCGCACAGCGTAAGCTTTTACGCGCAGGACTCGGAGCAGTCGGGCATGCTGGCCCGCGCGCAGGAGATCGAGCACCTTGAAAAGGAGTTGCGTGCCCAGGCCCTGATTGCCGAGGAATCGCGCAGCGCCCTGGTGCGCGCCGAAGCCGCATACGCCGACGCATCCCAGCGCCTTGTGTCCGCCCGCCGCGAAGCCACCGAAACCCAAAGCCGCGCCCACGAGCTGCAGGTCGAGACCCTGCGCCTGACGCAGCTGGCCGAGCAGACCCGCGCCCGCAGTGCCCAGATCGACGGCGACCTGGCCGAGGTGGAGGCCCAGCTGGCCGACCTGCAGGAGCGCCGCGTCGCTGCGGAGGCTCGCTTTGAAGAGCTGGACATGCAGCTGGCCGACAGCCAGGAGCGCGAGGCCCAGCTGGGCGACAAGGTGATCGAGGCCGAACGCAAGCTGGCGGCCTGCCGCGAGCAGCAGCGCACGCTGGAACGCCAGGCGCAGGAGGCCACGTTCTCGCAGCGCAGCCTGGAGGCTCGCCGCGGCGAGCTGAGCCGTTCCATCGAAACCGCCAACCAGCAGGCCAAGGCCCTGGCCGACGAAGAGCAGCGGGCCCGCGATGAACTCGCCCGCCTGTCCGACGCCGCTGCGCAGGGCGGGCTGCAGCAGGCGCTGGACGTGAAGATGGAGCGCGAAAAGGCGCTGGCCGCGCAGCGCAGCGAATACGACGATCTGACCACCAAGCTGCGCGCCAGCGACGAGCGCCGCATGCAGCTCGAACGCGCGCTCGATCCGCTGCGCGCCCGCATCACCGAATTCCAGCTCAAGGAACAGGCTGCGCGCTTGGGCCTCGAGCAATACACCACGCTGCTGGCCGACAACCAGGCCGATCTGGAGGCGGTGGCCCAATCCATTGCCGATGGCAACGTACGCATGTCCGGCCTGCAGGGCGAAATCGACCGGCTTCACCGCGAGATTGCTGCGCTCGGCGCGGTCAACCTGGCCGCGCTGGATGAGCTCAAGCTCGCCAGCGAGCGCAAGGTGTTCCTGGATGCACAGACCGCCGACCTGACCGAGGCCATGAACACGCTGGAAGACGCGATCCGCAAGATCGACGGCGAGACGCGCCAGCTGCTCTCGGGCACGTTCGACACGGTCAACGCGCACTTTGGCCGCATGTTCCCCGAACTGTTCGGGGGCGGGCAGGCCAAGCTCATCATCACCGGCGACGAAATCCTCGACTCGGGCGTGCAGGTGATGGCGCAGCCACCGGGCAAGAAGAACCAGACCATCCACCTGCTGTCGGGTGGCGAAAAGGCCCTGACGGCGATTGCGCTGGTGTTTGCCATCTTCCAGCTCAACCCCGCGCCGTTCTGCCTGCTCGACGAGGTGGACGCGCCGCTGGACGACGCCAACACCGAACGGTATGCCAAGCTGGTGACCAGCATGAGCAAGGGCACGCAGTTTTTGTTCATCAGCCACAACAAGATCGCCATGGAAATGGCCGAGCAGCTGATCGGCGTGACCATGCAGGAGCAGGGCGTCTCGCGCATCGTGGCCGTGGACATGGAGTCTGCCTTGTCGATGGCGGATGTATGAATAGCCCCCCTGAGTCGCTTTGCGCCTCGGCACCGCCGCCAGAGTCGGCGGCTCTTCGGGCACGTCCAAGCCTGCGCCGGCAGGCTTGGAGCCGCGGCCCTCAGCCCCCAAGGGGGACGACGCCCTTGCTGCGGGACGGCCCTTGCGCGGCGTCACGCGCATGGGGCGTGCTCGTGCGACGCGCCGCGACTAGACCAAAATTTTTGATATGAGCACCTTGCAACTGAGCCTGGCCATCATCGGCGGCCTTGTGCTGGCCCTGATCGTGGCCTACAACACCTGGACCACGCGGCGTAACGCGCCCAAGCGGGCGCTGCCGCCTGACCCGGAGCTGGACCGCACGGGCGAGCCTGCGCTGCGCCAGGAGCCGGGTTTCGATACGGGCCTGCCCACTGGCACGCCGCTCACGCCCGAGGAGTTCCAGGAGCTGGACCGCGGCCGCGAGCCCACGGCGCATGTGGTGGACCCGACCGAAGCCCTGCAGATGCCCGTGCCCGCGTTTTCGCTGGAGCGCCGCCCCGGGCTGGACCCGCTGATCGACGTGATCGCACCGCTGCAGGCCGAGCAGCTGGTGTCGGGCGATGCCGCCCTGGCTGCGCTGCCGCCCACGCGCCGTGCGGGCAGCAAGCCCTTTGCCATCGAAGGCCTGAACGAAGCCACGCAGCAGTGGGAGACGCCCGCACCGGGCCAGCGCTACCAGAGCTTCCAGGCGGGAGTGCAGCTGGCCAACCGCATGGGCGCGCTCAACGAAATCGAGTACTCCGAATTCGTGATGAAGGCACAGGCGTTTGCCGATGCCGTCAACGCCGCCCCCGACTTCCCCGACATGCTGCAGGAAGTGGCCCGCGCCCGCGAGCTGGATCAGTTTGCCGGTGACCACGATGCCCAGCTGGCCTTCATGCTGCGCGCCCGCCAGGCCGCGTGGAGCCCCGGTTACGTGCAGCAGAATGCCGCGCGTCTGGGCTTTGTGGCCGGTGCCATGCCCGGCCGCCTGGTGCTGCCCGCCAGCGCCCAGGGCCTGCCGCCCATCCTGACGCTGGCGTACGACACGCAGGCTGCACTGGCCGACGATCTGGACCAGTCCGCCATCCGCGACGTGACCCTGAGCCTGGACGTGCCGCAGGTGAACCGCGCCGAACAGCCTTTTGCCCGCCTGCGCGAAATCGCCGCGGCCCTGTGCCAGGGCATGGATGGCGTGCTGTGCGACCAGAACGGCACACCGCTGCCCGCGATGGCCATGGACCCGATCGCCACCGACCTGGAACTGCTGTACGACCAGCTGGATGGCCGGGAGCTGTCGGCAGGGTCGGTGCTGGCGCGGCGGCTGTTTAGTTGAGCATGAAGCACCCCCTGAGCCGCCTGCGGCGTCTTCCCCCTCAAGGGGGACGACACCTTCGCTGCGGGGCGGCCCTTGCTGGGTGTCCCCCGCCTGGGCCGCGCCAGTGGCATGCGCTGCGCACGGTGGCATGCAAGCCTGGACACTGAAATGACGGATAGTTTGGATCTTTTTTCGGCTGCAGCGCACACCAGTCAGGCGCAAGCTGCTATCAAAACGAAAGCGCTGCGCGAGCAGCTCCATCGGTGGGCGCACGAGTATTACGTGCAGGATGCCCCCTCGGTGCCCGATGCCGAGTACGACCGCGTGTTCCGCGAGCTGCAGGCGCTGGAGGCCGAGCACCCCGATCTCATCACGCCTGATTCGCCCACGCAGCGCGTGATTGGCGCGGTGATGGAAGGCCTGGCACCTGTGCGCCATGCGGTGCCCATGCTCAGCATCCACACCGAGACCGACACCGAGGCTACGGGCGCCCAGGCGTTTGATGCGCGGGTGCGGCGCGAGCTGGGACTGGGTGAATCCGATCCCGCCATCGAATACGTGGCCGAGCCTAAGTTCGATGGCCTGGCCATGAGCCTGCGCTACGAAAACGGCCGCCTGGTGCAGGCCGCGACGCGCGGCGACGGCGAGGTGGGTGAGGATGTGACGCACAACGTCCGCACCATCCGCCAGATCCCTCTGACCTTGCCCCACGGCGTCCCCGCCTTGTTGGAAGTGCGTGGCGAGGTCTACATGCGCCGGGCGGACTTTGATGCCCTGAACGAACGCCAGCGCGAAGCCGGTGGCAAGACCTTTGTGAACCCGCGCAACGCCGCCGCGGGTGCGGTAAGACAGCTGGACTCGGGCATTGCGGCGCAGCGGCCTCTGAGTTTTTTTGCCTACGGGCTGGGCGCCATCACACCAGTGGCCGAGGGCGGGCCGGACTTCCGCACGCACTACGAACTGCTCCAGCAACTCAAATCTTGGGGTTTCCCGGTGGCAGTCCAGGTAAGTATTGCCCTGGGTGCTACTGAATTGGTAGCGTACCACCAGCAGGTCGGCGCCAGCCGCGATGCGCTGCCCTATGACATCGACGGGGTGGTCTACAAGGTCAACGCGCTGCAGTTGCAGCGCGACCTGGGTTTCAAGACCCGCGAGCCGCGCTGGGCTGTGGCGCACAAGTACCCGGCGCAAGAAATGGCCACCCGGGTCGAGGGCATCGACGTGCAGGTGGGCCGCACCGGCAAGCTCACGCCCGTGGCGCGCCTGGCGCCCGTGTTTGTGGGCGGCGTTACGGTGACCAACGCCACGCTTCACAACCTGTTCGAGATCCGCAAGAAGGGCGTGCGCGTCGGCGACCAGGTGATCGTGCGCCGGGCGGGCGATGTGATTCCCGAAGTCGTGGGCGTGATGGCTGGCAACCGCAGCGGCTATGTGAAGAACTTCCGCATGCCCAGCCAGTGCCCGGTGTGCGGCAGCGATGTGGTGCGCGAAAAAGGCGAGGCCAACCACCGTTGCACGGGCGGCCTGTTCTGCGCCGCGCAGCGCAAGGAGGCCATCCTGCACTTTGCGGCCCGCCGCGCCATGGACATCGAGGGCCTGGGCGACAAGCTGGTGGACCAGCTGGTGGACGCCAACGTGATCCGCACGCTGCCCGACCTGTACCGCCTGGGCCTCACGTCGCTGATTGCGCTGGAGCGCATGGCCGACAAGTCGGCCCAGAACGTGCTGGCCGCGCTGGAGAAATCCAAGCAGACCACGCTGCCGCGCTTTCTGTTTGGCCTGGGCATTCGCCATGTGGGCGAGGCCACGGCCAAGGACCTGGCGCGGCACTTCGGCACGCTGGACGCCATCATGGATGCCAGCGTCGAACAGCTTCTGGCGGTGAACGACGTCGGCCCGGTGGTGGCGCAGGCCATCCACACCTTCTTTGGGCAGCCGCACAACCGCGAAGTGGCCGAGCAGCTGCGCGCCTGTGGAGTCACCTGGCCTGAAGGCGCGCCCGCCGAGAAGGCCCCGCAGGTTCTGGCGGGCAAGACGGTGGTGCTGACTGGCACCTTGCCCACCCTGAGCCGCGATGCTGCCCGCGAAATGCTGGAGGCCGCGGGTGCCAAGGTGGCAGGCTCGGTCAGCAAGAAGACGAGCTATGTGGTGGCTGGCGAAGAAGCCGGCAGCAAGCTGGCCAAGGCCGAAGAGCTGGGCGTGCCTGTGCTGGACGAGGCGGGCATGCTGGCGCTGCTGGCCGGGCCCGCTGCTTGAACGCGACATGACCCCGACAGCCCACACGGTTGAACCCGGCGCAAGCCGTTCACTGCAGGAACCCGCATGGCATCCCTCTTGCTGACCTTCAAGACCCGGCTGGCGGGCTGGTTTAGCGTCATCCCGCACCCGCTGCGCCGCGTGCTGGGCTGGGCACTGCTGGCCGGGCCTGCAGCAGTGCTGCTGTATGCCCTGGCGCTGGTGCCGTTTACCCCGTCCACCGCCGACATCCGCAAGGCCAAGAGCGAGATTCCGGCGCAGTTGATGTCGGCCGACGGCAAGCTGCTGGCCGAGTACCGCTGGGCCAACCGCGAATGGGTCGAACTGAACCAGATCTCGCCCAACGTCATCGACGCGCTGATCGCCACCGAAGACCACCGGTTTTACGGCCACTTCGGGCTGGACTGGCGGCGCACCGCGGCGTCGGTGGTGCACACGTTGCGCGGCGATCCGCAGGGCGGCTCCACCATCACGCAGCAGCTGGCGCGCAACCTCTTCCCTGAAGAAATCGGCCGCGCCCGCACCATCACGCGCAAGCTCAAGGAGGCGATCACGGCGCTCAAGATCGAGGCCTCGTACTCCAAGGAAGAAATCCTGGAGACGTATCTCAACACCGTGCCGTTTTTGTACAACGCCTACGGCATCGAGATGGCCGCGCGCACGTACTTCGACAAGTCTGCCGACAAGCTCAACGTGCTGGAAAGCGCCACGCTGATCGGCATGCTCAAGGGCACGGCCTACTACAACCCCGTGCTCAACCCCGACCGCGCGCTCTCCCGCCGCAACACGGTGCTGGGCCAGATGCTCAAGCACGGCAAGCTCGACCAGAAGCAGTTTGATGCCCTGCAAAAGCGCCCCCTGCGCGTGAACTTCGAGCGCCAGACCGAGGTGATGGGCCCGGCCCCGCACTTTGCGATGCAGCTGCGCAAGCAGCTCATCGCCTGGGCCGACAGCAACGGCTACAGCCTGTATGCCGACGGGCTGGTGATCCGCACGACCATCGACTCGCGCCTGCAGGCCTTTGCCAACCAGGCCGTGGCGCGGCAAGGGCGGCAGTTGCAATCGGTGGCCGATGCCGCGTGGTCGCAAAAGAACGGCTGGGTGCCGGGCAACGGGCTCATCCAGACCCTGGTGCGCGAAAC
>LNEG01000222.1 GCA_001464865.1 Burkholderiales bacterium Ga0074133 | reverse complement strand
AGCACGTCGCGCGCCGCAAAGCGGGGCTGCATGGGCGCAAAGCCGTAGCCTTCAAACGACTGCAGCATCGCCACCAGCGGCGGCACGATGCGCGCCAGGGCGCCGGGCGCGTCCAGGCCTGGCTCCACGTCTTGCAGGCTGCCCGGGGGCATGCTCATGCCTTCGCCGTCACGCGGCAGTACGTTGATGCCGATGCCGATCACCACGTAGCGGGCCGGGCTGCTGCCGGGGGTGGATTCAAGGGCGGTCTGTGGCGCGACAAAGCTGGCGGTCTCCACCAGGATGCCGCCCAGCTTGCGGTCGCCCAGCGGGCCGCCGCCCAGCCACAGGTCGTTGGGCCATTTCAGGCCCACGCGGGCGGGCTGCCCGGCGCCCAGGGGCGGCAGCACGGGCTGCAGGCTCTCGGCCACGCTCACACCCACCGCCAGCGACAGGCCGGACCAGTCCTTGGGCGCCAGGGGCAGGCCCAGCGACATCATCAGCGAGGGCAACCCGGCGCTGCCGGTGCCGGCCTCGGCCCCGCCTGCTTCGCCGCTGTGCCAGGTGCGGCCCAGGCGGCCACGGCCGGCGGTCTGCGTCTCGGCCACCAGCAGCGTGGGTTCGCACTGCCCGGCGCGCGCGCGGCGCATCAGCTCGGTGTTGGTGGAATCAATGGTGGGCAGGATCTCGACGGTGAAGCCGGGCAGCAGGGGCGAGACCGCCTCCCACAGGGCCTCGGCTGGCCACCGGATGGGAGCGGTGGTCACGCGCGGCGGCCCTTTGCGCCTGCCTTCGGGGCAGTGCCGGGCTTGGTGGTGCTCGCCTTGGGCTTGGCTTTGCGCGCGGGCGGCGCCTCCACCGCAGGCAGTGGCGGCATGGGCGGTGCCCAGCCGCGCTTGGGTGCCAGCAGGGTGCCGCGGCAGTTCTGGCTGCCGCACCAGCAGGGGTATTCGGCCTTGAGCTTCTTGGTGTAGCGCTCTTCGATGATCAGGCCGTAGTCGTAGTTCAGCTCTTCGCCTGCCTTGATATTGCGCAGCGCGGTGATGAAAATGCGGCCGTCGCGCTCGTCGGCGTAGCAGTTGGGGTCGCAGCTGTGGTTGATCCAGCGCGACGAGTTGCCGCCGAACTTTGCGTCGATCACGCGATCTGCATCCACATGGAAATAGAACGTGTGGTTGGGTTGCAGGGGGTCGTGCGGGTGGCGGTCCTGCGCCTCTTGCCAGGTGATGACCTGGCCGGTGTATTCCACCAGCACTTCGCCCTCGGCAATGTCCTGCACGGCAAACACGCCATTGCCATGCACGCCCGAGCGCCGGGTCTGGATGCGGCGGCCCAGTCCGGCGGTGGCAGGGGCTGCGGCGTGCGAGGCGGAGCGGGGCATGGCAAAAACTCTGTTAACTTGATGGTGCACACACATGTGCGTGCGCGTACGTGTGCACATGTGTGCCAGCGCGCGCACATGCGCGAGAAACCGAATTGTAGAAGCGCCGGGGCTGGCCCCGGGCGCAATTGCCGCACAGCAGCAGAACGAACGACGACAGGCGAGAGCCCCACATGACCAAGACCCTGGTAATTGCAGAAAAACCCTCCGTCGCACAAGACATCGTGCGCGCACTGACCCCCGTGGCGGGCAAGTTCGAAAAGCACGAAGACCACTTCGAGAACGACCGCTATGTAGTCACCAGCGCCGTGGGCCACCTGGTGGAGATCCAGGCGCCCGAGCAGTTCGACGTGAAGCGCGGCAAGTGGAGCTTTGCGCACCTGCCCGTGATCCCGCCGTACTTTGATTTGAAGCCCGTGGACAAGACCAAGACGCGTCTGAACGCGGTGGTCAAGCAGGCCAAGCGCAAGGACGTGACCGACCTCATCAACGCCTGTGACGCGGGCCGCGAAGGCGAGCTGATCTTCCGCCTGATCGAGCAATACGCCGGTGGCGCCAAGCCCCTGGGCAAGCCGGTCAAGCGGCTGTGGCTGCAAAGCATGACGCCCCAGGCCATCCGCGACGGCTTTGATGCTTTGCGATCTGAGCAGCAGATGGCGGGCCTGGCCAGCGCGGCGCGCAGCCGCAGTGAAGCCGACTGGCTGGTGGGCATCAACGGCACGCGCGCCATGACGGCGTTCAACTCGCGCGACGGCGGATTCTTTTTGACCACCGTGGGCCGGGTGCAGACGCCCACGCTGTCGCTGGTGGTGGAGCGCGAAGAAAAAATCCGCAAGTTCATCAGCCGCGACTACTGGGAAATCCACGCCACCTTTGGCGCGCAGGCCGGCGAATACCCCGCCAAGTGGTTCGACCCCAAGTGGAAAAAATCGGAAGACGTGGAAGCCCGCGCTGACCGCGTCTGGTCTGCCGCAGAAGCCCAGGCCATTGCCAACGCCGTGCGCGGCAAGCAGGCCACCGTCACCGAAGAGAGCAAGCCCACCACGCAGGCATCGCCCCTGCTGTTTGACCTGACCAGCCTGCAGCGCGAGGCCAACGGCAAGTTCGGCTTTAGCGCCAAGACCACGCTGGCCCTGGCGCAAAGCCTGTACGAGCGCCACAAGGCCCTGACCTACCCGCGTACCGACTCGCGAGCGCTGCCTGAAGACTATTTGCCCGTGGCCAAGCAGACCTTCGAGATGCTGGCCGACAGCGGCATGCGGCATCTCGCGCCGCACGCGCTCACGGCGCTGAACAACAACTACGTGCGTCCTTCCAAGCGCATCTTTGACAACAGCAAGGTCAGCGATCACTTTGCCATCATCCCCACGCTGCAGGCACCGAGCGGCCTGAGTGAAGCCGAGCAGAAGCTGTACGACCTCGTCGTGCGCCGCTTCATGGCGGTGTTCTTCCCCAGTGCCGAATACACGGTGACCACGCGTATTTCGACGGTGGCCCCGCACAGTTTCAAGACCGAAGGCAAGGTGCTGGTCAAGCCGGGCTGGCTGGCCATCTACGGCAAGGAAGCGGCCGACGAAGTGGAAGGCGGCAAGGACGGCGACAAGGGCCAGAACCTGGTGCCCGTCAAACCCGGCGAAATGGTCAACACCCTGGCCGTGGACCCCAAGGGCCTCAAGACCAAGCCGCCCGCGCGGTATTCGGAAGCCACGCTGCTGGGCGCCATGGAAAGCGCAGGCAAGCAGATCGACGACGACGAGCTGCGCGAAGCCATGCAGGAAAAAGGCCTGGGCACCCCAGCCACGCGCGCGGCCATCATCGAAGGCCTGCTGACTGAAAAGTACATGCTGCGCGAAGGCCGCGAGATCATCCCCACGGCCAAGGCGTTCCAGCTGATGACGCTGCTGCGCGGGCTGGAGGTCGAAGAACTCTGCCGCGCCGACCTGACCGGCGAATGGGAGTTCAAGCTCTCGCAGATGGAAAAGGGCCTGCTCAGCCGCGAAGCCTTCATGCAGCAGATTGCCGCCATGACCGAGCGCATGGTCAAGAAGGCCAAGGAATACGACCGCGACACCATCCCCGGCGACTACGCCACGCTCGAATCGCCGTGCCCCAACTGCGGCGGCGTGGTGAAAGAGAACTACCGCCGCTTTGCGTGCGTGGGCAAACCGGGCGCAGAGCCGTGTGGCTTCAGCTTCGGCAAGTCGCCCGCCGGCCGCACGTTCGAGACGGCCGAGGCCAACGCGCTTCTGCGCGACAAGAAGATCGGCCCGCTGGAGGGCTTCCGCTCCAAGGCGGGCTGGCCGTTCACGTCCGAGATCGTCATCAAGTACGACGACGAGGCGCACAACTACAAGCTCGAATTCGACTTTGGCGACGACAAGAAGGGCGAAGAGTCGGGCGAGATCGTCGAGTTTGAAGACGCATCGCTGGGCGCCTGCCCCATCTGCGGGTCCGAAGTGCACGAGCACGGCAGCAACTTTGTGTGCAGCAAGGCCGTGCCCACCGCCGCGCAGCCCACGCCCAGCTGCACCTTCAAGAGCGGCAAGATCATCCTGCAGCAGCCCGTGGAGCGCGAGCAGATGACCAAGCTGCTGGAGACGGGCAAGACCGACCTGCTCGACAAGTTCGTGAGCATGCGCACCCGCCGTGCCTTCAAGGCCCACCTGGCGTGGGACAAGGAGGCGGGCAAGGTCAACTTTGAATTTGCGCCCAGCAAGTTCCCGCCCCGTAAACCTGCTGCGGCGGGTGCTGCTACAAAAAGCATAGCTAACAAGGCAGGTAAAGCAAGCGCTTCAGCCAAAAAAGCAGCAAAACCGGCCGCTGCGAAGAAGGCACCGGCCACCAAGACGGCCGCTACCAAGGCACCCCGCAAGGCCGCTGCCGGCAAGGCCCCCAGCGCCGCGCTGGCCGCCGTGATTGGCGCCGAACCCGTAGCCCGCCCCGAGGCCGTCAAGAAGATGTGGGAATACATCAAGGCCCACAACCTGCAAGACCCCAAGGACAAGCGCACCATCGTGGCCGACGACAAGCTGCGTGCCGTGTTCGGCAAAGACTCGGCAGGCATGTTCGAGCTGGCGGGCATTCTGGGCAACCACCTCGGAGGTGAAGGTTGAAGCAACAAGGCTCTGAATCCACAGCATCGCCCGTGAGGGGCTCTGGGGGCTCTTTGCGCGCCGCGCTGGTGGCTCTCGCAGTTGTTGGCGCGCTGGGCGGTTGCAGCAGCACGCCAGGTTCTGCGCGCTCCAGCGACCCCGCCAGCCCACAGCAGGGTGCCAGCGGCGTCACCGTGTTTGGCGACATCGACGTGGGCGTGACCCGGGAGCGCACGCGCTGATGCGCGGGGTGCGGTCACACAGCCAGTAACCGGTCATACCATCATGCGCAGCCGTACCGAACGCACGGTCCTCACCGTCATCGCGGTGGCCTTGGTGGCTGCGGCTGCCGCTGCGTGGTGGACCTCGGACCAGTGGCTGCCCCACGCCGGGCCATGGTCTGAGCAGGCCTGGAAGAAGATCACCCGACCCGGTGCCGACACCCTGCCGCCCGGCAAGCAGCAGCCCGCCGCACAGGCCCGCTCTGCAAAAGGCGCCGCATCCGAGCCCCTGGCCCCGCAGCCGCGCAAATGTGTGCGCGATGGCCGCACCACCTACACCGACCAGCCCTGCCCCACGGGCAGCCAGGAGCTGCCGGTGGACGGCGCCGTGACCTCGCTGCCGCAGTAGCTACCTGCATACCGAGCCGACGGGCGGCAGCGCCGTCAACCTCGGTGGCGTTGCGCCGCTCGCGCCGGGTCTCCGCATGGGCATCACGGCAGTGTTTACCTGCCTGTCCCGCCCGTGTCTGCGCTGCGCGCACATGTCACGCCACTGCCACGGTGCGCCGATAGAGTCCGCCTCTTTCATCAAAATCTGGACCTGCTCGCCATGAAAGCCTTCTCCCTCGCAGCAGTCTGCCTGTCTGCCCTGTTCATCGCCGGTTGCGGCGGCAGCGACAACAACGCCCCCGCGCAGCCCCAGGTCATTGCCCACCGCGGCGCCAGCGGCTATCTGCCCGAGCACACGCTGGGCGGCTACGAGCTGGCCATCCGCATGGGCGCCGACTTCATCGAGCCCGACCTGCAGATCACCAAAGACGGCGCGCTGGTCGCCATCCACGATGACACCCTGACCCGTACCACCAACGTGGCTGCGCTGTTCGCGCAGCGCAACGGCGGCTACAAGGTGTCTGACTTCACCCTGGCCGAAATCAAGACCCTGACCGTAGTGCCCACCAGCACCGGCAAGACCAGCTACCCCGGCTTTACCCCCAGCGCAGCCAGCCCGTTTGCCGTGCCCACCTTTCAGGAAGTGGTGGACTTTGCCAAAAAGCAAAGCACAGCCGTGGGCCGCGAAGTCGGCATCTACCCCGAGGCCAAACAGGCCGACCCGGTGATGGAAGACGGCATCTTGAAGACGCTGAACGCCAACGGCTACAACGCCAACAGCAAGCTCTACATCCAGTCGTTCAGCGAAGCCACCCTGCGCAGCCTGCGCGCCAAGCAGATCGCGCAGAACAACAAGATGCCCCAGGTGCTGCTGGGCGTGGCCACCGCTGCTGCCGACGGCACCCCGCGCATGGGCGTCACCGGCGCCAGCGGCGTGCAGATGCTTGCGCTGAAAGACGTGGCCGCCTTCAACGAAGGCGTGGGCGTGCTCATCAACAACACCACCTACCCCGTTACCAAGGCCTTCATCGACCAGGCGCACGCCGCAGGCCTGAAGGTGCACGGCTGGACCTTTGCCCAAGCCGACGCCACCCTGGCCGCTGCCGACTTCCGCAAGTTCCTGGACATGGGCATGGACGGCGTGTTTGCCAACTACCCTGACCTGGCAGTGACGGCGCGCAACGCGCACGTGCAAGGCAAGTAAACCGGGCCCAAGGGGTGCTGCCACTGGCTTGTCCAGGGCGGCGCTGCCAACCGGCGAACAGCCATCGCGCGGGCATGCGGACATGCGCGCGCCACGCTGAGCATGTCGGTTTTTTCCTATCCGGCTGCAGTGCTCCCCGCGTCCAATCGCCGCATTGATTCACTACTGCCAGCCCATCCTTGGGGCTGATCGAACCGATGCAAAAAAAGCACCTGCGCGCCTTCTTCCTGCTGCTGGCCTTTGTGGGGCTGGCCGTGCCCTGGTACTTCAACGTGGTGTACTTTTTGGCGGGCGGCAGCGTGATGCCCGATGTCTTCTGGCGCGACGCGTTTGCCAACCCCCTGACCACCGGCATCACGCTCGACGTGTACCTGGCCGCCGTGGCGTTTTCCGTCTGGGTTGCGGCCGACCGCAGCCTGGGCGTGTGGCGCTGGGCCTGGATCGCTGCCTGCTTTGGCATCAGCCTGGCGTTTGCGATGCCGCTGTATCTGGCTTATCGCCTGCGCGCTGGCGCTACCAGTGGAGTGGGCTGAGTGGGCTGGGGTCGTTGATGCAGCGGCTTCGGCTGTGTCTGCGCACCTATCTGCAAGGGCCAGTGCGCGCTGAGAGCGGTGCGCGTGTCTTGCACCAGCGCTTGCAATGGTTGGCCCGACAGCCTGCGCACATCGCGCCCCATGTGCGACTGGTCGTAGTAGCCCTGGTCCACCGCCAGTTCGGCGCCTTGGCCGCTTGGCGCATTGGCAAGGGCGTGCCACAGCGTACTGTTGAGCCGCGCAATCACCTGAAACTGCTTGGGCGCCATGCCCCAGTGCGCCACAAAGCGCCGCTCAAACTGGCGCTTGCTCAGGCCCATGTGCTGACCAATGCCTCCATCGGCACTGCAGGCGGCGGTCAGCAGTGCCAACGCCTGCAGCCGCCGCACCTCGCAATCAGACGGGGGTGCGGCGGTGGCGCGGATGAACTGGCACAACACGTCCAGCCGGGCGTCATCGTCTGCCGCCGCCAGCATGCCGCGCTCTACCGCAGCCCACCGGGTGCCCGCCAGTTCGGCCATGGGGCGAATCGCGTTCACCGCCCCGCATGCGCCAGCAAACAGCGCCCCCGCTGCCTCGGGCTGCAGCACCAGCCCCACGGCCCGCACCGGCCCCGTGTGGTCGTACACCGCGGCTGTGGTGCTGGCGCTGATCCAGGCCGATGGCGGCACCACTGTGCCCCGGCACCGCACCTGCCCCGCCAGCCGCACCACCAGCATGCTCGACACCATCGCCGGGAAGTGCGACTGCGCCAGTTCTGCAGGGGCATCGACCACCACACCCGCCAGGAGCCATGGCTGCAAGTCCGGGGGGATGGGCACGAAATGCTGCATGGCCGGATTCTGCAGCCTGCACTGTCTGCAGGGCCAGCCGCGCGTGCGACATGCGCCCGCCGCATGGCCCGACTATGCTCGTTGCTCCCCCATCCCGTCCATCGCACCACGGCTCCACGCCCCCCTACCCCATGCAGCCAGAGCAAGCCCCCATCCGATCCCTACCCCTTGCAGGCGCCACCAACTTCCGCGACCTGGGTGGCTACACCGGCCATGATGGGCGGCCGGTGAAGTGGCGGCGCATTTTCCGCTCCGACCACCTGGCAGGCTTGACCGCGCAGGACCAGGCCCTGCTGGCCCAACTGGGCGTGGCCCGCGCGGTGGACTTCAGAGGCAAGGCCGAAAGCGCTGCCTACGCCTATGCACTGCCCGGCGTGGCCTATCACCCGCTGGCCATCGAGCCCACGGTGGTGCAGCGCGCGCTGGAGCTGCAGCGCACGGGCCACCGCATCACCGCGCAGGATGCCGTGGGCCTGATGCAGGAAACCTACCGCGGCTTCGTGCACGACAACGCCCCGCGCTTTGCAGCGCTGTTCAGCCTGCTGCTGGCCAGCGACACCCCCACCGTCTTTCACTGCACCGCCGGTAAAGACCGCACCGGCTTTGCCGCTGCGCTGATCCTGCTGGCCCTGGGCGTGCCGCGCGATGTGGTCATGCACGACTACCTGCTCACCAACAGCCTGTACCAGCGCCCCGCCGGCATGGCCAGCCACGCGCCCGAGGAAGTGCTGGCCGTGCTGTGGCGCGTGCAGCAGGAGTTTCTGGACGCGGCCCTGCACGGCGTGGACCACGACTACGGCGGCGTGCAGGCCTATCTGCAGGATGTGCTGGGCGTGGATGCTGCCGCGCAAAAGCACCTGGCAGGCCTGTACCTGCAGCCCTTGCCACGCTGACGCAGGCAGCCGTGCGAGCGGTGCACACCGGCATGGCCCCGGCCCGAGCATTGCCGCATAGCGCGGCGCAGGCCCGCCAGATATGAGTCTGAAACCCTAGGAGCCTGTCGGACTTGGAGCGTCGAAAGCGAAAATCGGCCCCAGCGAGGACAGTTTTTGCCGAATTTGCAGCACCATGGCCGAGCTATGGGGCAAAAAGGCGGTTAAAAATGGACCGCTGCGGTCGATTTGCAGCCGACGATTTCCAAGTCCGACAGGCTCCTAGGCACACGGTGCTGCGTCGGGGTACCGCGCAGCGGTATCGGTCCAGCGCCTGTGGGCCCCTTTGCGGCTGGTGCTACCCCGCGGCTGGCAGCGTTGGTGCCCCGGCCGCACCCTGGCGCCGCACCCGCCAGTACAGCCAGCCCACGATGGACAGGTTCAGCAGGTTCCACGCCAGCCCATTGAGAAACGCCGCGTGGTAGCTGCCCGTGATGTCAAAGATCCAGCCCGACATCCAGCCCCCCAGCGCCATGCCGATCAGCGTGGCCATGATGACCGCGCCCACCCGCGCGCCTGCCTCCTGCGGGGCAAAGTATTCGCGGATGATGATCGCGTACGAGGGCACCAGCCCGCCCTGGAACAGCCCGAACATCGCCGAGATCACATACAGCGGCACCAGCCCGTCAAACGGCAGAAACAGCATCAGCCCCACGCCCTGCAAGGCCGAGCCCAGCAGCAGCGTGCGCACCCCGCCAATGCGGTCGCAGATCACGCCCGACACCAGGCGGCTGACGATGCCGCAGGCCAGCATCAGCGACAGCATCTCGGCCCCGCGCGCCGCGCCAAAACCCAGGTCGGTGCAGTACGCCACGATGTGCACCTGCGGCATCGCCATGGCCACGCAGCAGGCCACGCCCGCCACGCACAGCAGCAGCTGCGCGTGCAGTGGGCGCAGGCCAAACGGGCGGCTGCGGTCCAGCGCCACAGGCCGGGGTGCCGCCACGGCTGACGCGGGCTGCGCCACCGCATCCATCAGCACCAGCGGCGCCCTTTGCCGCATGCGCAGCGCCAGCAGCAGCATGCCCACGCCACACACCAGCCCCAGCAGCACATAGGTGTGGCGCCAGCCAATGGCATCAATGCCGTGCTGCACGATGGGCGGCCACAGCGCGCCCGCAATGTAGTTGCCGCTGGCGCAGATCGCCACCGCAATGCCGCGCCGCTTGTTCCACCACAGGGCGGTGTCGGCCATCAGCGGTGCAAACGTGGCCGAGCTGCCCACCAGCCCCATCAGCCCGTGCGCCAGCCCGAATATCCAGATGCTGCCCGACAGCCCCGCCCACACAAACCCGCCACACACCGCCACCGCCCCCACGCACAGCACCGGCATCAGCCCATGCCTGTCGGCCATGCGCCCTGTCCACAGCCCGCCCAGCCCCAGGCACACCATCATCAGCGTGTAGGGCAGCGATGCATCGGCACGGCCCACGCCAAACTCCGCCTGCACGGCAGGCAGCACCACCGACACCACATACATGCTGCTGTTGCCCAGCACCACCAGGCCCAGCGTGGTCAGCAGCCGCCACGCAGCCTGCGGGGAATCGATGAGGGAGGCCGGGGCGGCACTGGATGTGGGTGCTGCGGGTGCTTGGGGCATGCGGGGCAATTTACCCCACGGGCTGCAGGGGCGGGCAGGCAGGCTGGCGGCGCTTGCATGCCGCATTGGTGTTGAGTGCTATATGCTATGGTTTTAATAGCTATAGGGCATTTAATCCATTGGACCTGCGGCCAATATGACCTGAAAACTGGCAAAAGAGAGCCTGCGGCACACCCCGGGAGCGCTGCGCACCGGCTGCACACCCCACGCAGCCATTCAGACGTTGCGCCCGGCCCGGGCAGCCCCTACAGTGCCGCAACAACTGCACACATGCGTAACCACGCAGGCGGCAAGGCAAAACCATGGGAGACAGCTGAGGGCATGGCGACACTGATACCGGCGATAGGCTCGTGCGTTCCGCGTATGACCAGTGGTGAGCGACGTCTGGCGGAGCGGCTGGAGCAAAAGCTCGATGAGGACTACCTGCTCTGGTACGACGTGCCCGTAGGTCCCCAGCAGCTGCACCCCGATTTCATCGTGCTGCACCCCAGCCGGGGGCTGCTGATTCTGGAAGTCAAAGACTTCCGCCTGGGCACCATCGTGCAGGCCAGCAAAGACGACTGGACCATTCTGGACAACGCCAGCGGCGAGCCCAAACACATCCAGTCCCCCTTCGCCCAGGCCCGCCACTACGCCCATGCCGTGCTTGGCGCGTTGCGTGCAGACAAGCGCCTGGTGCACCCCGATGGCCGCCGCCAGGGCGAAGTGGTGTTTGCCTGGAGCTACGGTGTGGTGCTGCCCAACATCACGCGCAAGCAGTTCACTGATGCCCAGCTGGACCAGGCCATTGCCCCGCATCGCGTCATCTGCAGCGACGAGATGACCGAAGGCGTGGAGGCCGAGCCCTTCCAAAGCCGCCTGTGGGAGATGTTTCCCTACGAGCGTTATCACACGCTCACCCTGCCGCAGATCGACCGCGTGCGCTGGATCCTCTTCCCGCAGGTGCGCATCCCCGAGCAGGCCAGTCTGTTCGACGAGGCTGGCATGCAGGCCGAAGTGCCCGACATGCTGCGCGTGCTGGACCTGCAGCAAGAACAACTGGCCCGCAGCCTGGGCGACGGCCACCGCGTCATCCACGGCGTGGCGGGCTCCGGCAAAACCATGGTGCTGGGCTACCGCGCCGAATACCTGGCCCGCGCCCACGCCGCAGGCAAGCCCGTGCTGGTGCTCTGCTACAACGAGCCGCTGGCCGTCAAGCTCGCCGCCACCATGGCCGCCAAGGGCCTGAGCGAGCGCGTGCACTGCGTCCACTTTCACAAATGGGCCCGCGCCCAACTGGTGGCCTATGGGCAGACCTTGCCCGCAGACAACCAGAGCACGGACGCCAAGATGGCCGACATGGTCCAGCGCGTCATCACCGGCGTGGACCGGGGCCACATCCCCACCGGCCAATACCTGGCCGTGCTCATCGACGAAGGCCACGACTTTGCGCCCGAATGGCTCAAGCTCGTCACCCAGATGGTGGACCCCACCACCAACAGCCTGCTGGTGCTGTACGACGACGCGCAGAGCATTTACGAGCGGGGCCGCAAAAAGAACTTCAGCTTCAAAAGCGTGGGCATCCAGGCGCAGGGCCGCACCACCATCCTCAAGATCAACTACCGCAACACGCGGCAGATCTTGCAAACCGCCAACGCCATCGCGGGCGACCTGCTCACCGCCGAAGACCGCGACGAAGACGGCATCCCCCTCGTCAAACCCGTGAGCTGCGGCCGCGACGGCCCCGAGCCCATCGTCATCCACCTGCCCACCCTGCCCGAGCAAGCCGCCAAGATTGCCGAGCTGCTGCAAGGCGCACATGCCGATGGCTTTGCCTGGGGAGACATGGCCGTGCTATGCCGCGACGCCAAGGCGCGCGACCTGTGCGCCAGCACCCTCGCCAAACGCGGCGTGCCCGTGCAAAACCGCTTGGGTCCGGGCGATTACGACCCGCTCGCCAACAGCGTCAAGGTGATGACCATGAAGGTCAGCAAAGGGCTGGAATTTCCGGTGGTGGCGATACCGGGGGTGGAGGGGATGGGGGCAGGAACCAACCAGCCGGGAGAGGGCGCGCAGGCGCTGTCAGAGGCCGAGGTGCTGGCGCGCAGGGAGGCTGCGCGGGTGTTGTATGTGGCGGCGACTCGGGCTACGCAGCGGTTGGTGCTGGGGTGCGTTTAAGTCGACAGGCACCATTTCCTATTCACAGCAAAACATATGAAAAGAGCCTTTGGCCGAAGTCTGGATGAATCTCTTCCGCTGCGAGACGCCGAGAACAATCTTTGGCACGCCTCTGCTTTTGGGGCCGACCTGGCACCTTCCGTTGGAGAGGGCAAGCACGGCAGTGCCAAAACGGCAAACGAGGCCCAACCATGAACCCACTGGTTTCCGCAGCGGCAGACAGCCTGCCCACCACCCTGCACGCCGAGCTGCGCACCCTCATCGCCAGCAGCCGCCAGCGCCTGGCCGGTGCGGTCAATGCCGAACTCACTCGCCTGCACTGGGCGGTGGGCCAACGCTTGGCCTCCGACGTGCTGGGCGGCGAGCGCGCCCAGTACGGTAGCCAGTTGCTGGAGCAACTGGGCCAACAGCTCTCGCAAGAGTTTGGCCGGGGTTTTGAAGCGCGCAACCTGCGCCGCGTGGTCAAGTTTGCGCAGGCTTTCCCCAGTGCAGAAATTGTGTCGACACTGTCGACCAAATTGAGCTGGAGCTACATGGTCGCCATCGTTGCGCTCAAAAACCCGCAAGCCGGCCAGTTTTACGCCCAGCACGCCGCGCAAGACCGCTGGAGCGTGCGCGAGTTGACGCACCAGATTGAGCGCAAGGCGTTTGAACGCACCGAGCTGGCTAGTCTGTAAGCCTCAAAACCCGTTCAGGCTGAGCCTGTCGAAGCCCTGATGTTCAACAGAGGAGGCGGTATGTTCAGGCAACTATCAGCAGCTCAACAAACAAAATAAATTCACCATATGCACGAAATCATCTGCCCCCACTGCGGCAAAGCCTTCAAGATCGACGAGGCGGGGTACGCCGACATCCTCAAGCAGGTACGCGATGGCGAGTTCGAGCAGCAGTTGCACGAGCGGCTGGAGCTGGCCGAGCGGGAAAAGCGCGACGCGATAGCTTTGGCCGAGGCCAAGGTCACCAACACGCTGCAAAAGGCTGCGGCAGCCAAAGACACCGAGATTCAGGCGCTGAAGGCCCAGCTGGACGCGGGCGAGGTGGCGCGCAAGCTGGCGGTGGCCGAGGCCTTGGGCACGGTGAGCAAGGAGCGCGATGCGCTGGCCAACGAGTTGGCCCAGGCGCGCAGCGCGCAACAAGCCGCAGCCCAGTTGGCCGAGGCCAAGCTGGCCCATGCGCTGCAGGCCGAGGCTGCCAAAAAGGACGCCGAGATTCAGGCGCTGCAAGCCAAGCTGGCGGCCAGCGACACAGCGCGCCAGTTGGCCGTGAATGAAGCCGTGGGTCTAGTCGCCAGGGAGCGCGATGGGTTGAAGAATGACCTCAGCCTCATCACCGTCAAGAGTCAGCTGGAAGAAAAGGCCATCAAGGAAAAGTACGAGCTGCAGATCAAGGAGCGCGATGGCGCGATTGAGAGTTTGCGGAATTTCAAGGCGCGGTTATCGACCAAGATGGTGGGTGAGACGCTGGAGCAGCACTGCGAAATCGAGTTCAACCGCATCCGCGCTGCAGCCTTTCAGCGGGCGCATTTTGAGAAGGACAACGACGCCCGCACCGGCAGCAAGGGCGACTACATCTTTCGCGACATGGATGAGCACGGCACCGAGATCGTTTCCATCATGTTCGAGATGAAGAACGAGAGCGATGAAACGGCCACCAAAAAGCGCAACGAAGATTTTCTGAAAGAGCTGGACAAGGACCGCAACGAGAAGGCGTGCGAATAC
>LNEG01000221.1 GCA_001464865.1 Burkholderiales bacterium Ga0074133 | reverse complement strand
CGCTGCCGTCGACCACGCTGTACTCCTGCCAGCCGCCCATGCCCACCACCTTGTCGCCCACGGCGTACTTGGGGTGCTTGCTATCGGCCACCTCGCCCACGGTGCCACCAATCATCACTTCGCCCAGGCCTTGCGACGCGGCGTAGCTCTTGCTCTCGTTCATGCGGCCGCGCATGTACGGGTCCAGGCTCAGGTAGTGGTGGCGCACCAGCACTTCGCCGTCTTTCAGCGCAGGCGTGTCGGAGGCGACCAGCTTGAAGTTGCTGGCCACGGCCTCGCCCTGCGGGCGGTTGTCGAGAACGATTTGCTGATTGCGTGGCATGGAAACGCTCCTTCGGGGATTGAATACTATAAAAATAATAGCTACTGGCACTTATAAATAAAGGACCAGCGGCCTGTTTGACCAAAAATCCGGCTCAGTCGGTCGAAATCACCTTGAGCCCGTTGGCGCTGCGGCTGTCCACCGGCAGGCGGCGCACGTACTTGAAGGTACCGGTGGCATGGCTGCACACCTTGCCCTGTGCGTCGTACACGGTGCCTTCGGTGAAGGCCATGGTCGCCGTACGATGAATGAGCCGCCCCTTGGCCACCAGCGGGCCGCGGGCAGGCTGCATGAAGCTGGTCTTCATTTCGATGGTGACCACGCCCATCTCGGGCGTCACGCTGCGCGCCGCCGTGGCCATGGTCACATCGAGCAGCGTCATCGACGCCCCGCCGTGCGTCACCTCGAACGAATTCAGATGCTCGGGCTTGGCCTCGTAGCGCAGCTCGGACTCGCCGCCCTCCATGCGATGCAGCGTGAAGCCCAGGTGGCTGACAAACGGGATTTCGACACCAAAACTGATCAAGACGTTTTCCTCAAAACACGGAACGCAAAAACTGGCGTGGCCCTGGCGAGGGCAGCCAAGCAAGGGCCGCCCCGCAGCGAGGGCTGCGTCACCCTTCCCGGCGAAGCCGAGAGAAGGGGGAAGCGGCGCAGCCGCTCAGGGGGATGCTCACCCTCCTGTCACGATGCTGACGCCACCATCCACCGCCAGCCACTGGCCGGTGATGTGCTTGCCGGCGTCCGACGCATACAGCGCGCACAGGCCCTTCAGATCCTCATCGTCGCCCAGGCGTCCCAGCGGGGCGTGTGCAGCCAGGGCCTCCTCGCCCATCGCCTTCAGCGTGCCCACCGTCATCTTGCTGGGGAAGAAACCCGGGCAGATGGCGTTGACGCGGATGTTGTACTTGCCCCATTCGGCCGCGAGTGCACGGGTGAAGTTGATCACCGCACCCTTGGAGGTGTTGTAAGCAATGGTGTTCATGCCCTTGGGGTTGCCGCCCAGGCCGGCGATGGACGCCACGTTGATGATGCTGCCGCTCTTGCGCGCGATCATGCTGTGCTTGGCGATGTGCTGGCTCAGGATGAAATAGCCGCGCACGTTCAGGTTCATCACCTTGTCCCACGCGTCCACCGGGTGGTCTTCGGCGGGGGCGCCCCAGGCGGCGCCGGCGTTGTTCACCAGGATGTCCACACCGCCCATGCGCTCCAGCGTCTCGTCGGCCAGGCGGCGGATATCGGCCTCGTTGGCGCAGTCGGCCGCGATCCAGCGGGCGTCGATGCCGGCGGCCTGCAGGTCGGCAGAGGCCTCTTCCAGGTCCGAGGCCTTGCGCGAGCTGAGCATGATGCGAGCGCCGGCCTCGCCCAGCGCATGCGCCAGTTGCAGGCCCAGGCCGCGCGAGCCGCCGGTCACGAGAGCCGTCTTGCCGGTCAGGTCAAACAGTTGCTGGATGGTGCGTGTGGTCATGGTGTCTCCTTGCGTTGAATGTTGTGTGGTCGGTGGCTGCCGTGCCAGGGCTGCTGGCACGGCATCGGTGGGCCCCCCAGCCCCGTGCCGCGCACGCTTGCGGCATTGTGCGGTGGCTGGAGGGCGTGCAGTGTCGCGTGGGCGGCTTCAGCGCAGCGTTACCGCCCTGCTCCATCTTCAGGCCTGTAAGGTAACCTGCGGAGCCGGGCCGCGCGGTGGCTGCATCAGCCGCCCGCGTCCGGCTTGAGGCGCGCGCGCACGGCGATCAGCACCACGCCCGCGACCGCCGCCAGGCCACCGGCCACGCCCAGCGTCCAGCCCACTGCGCCATCGGAACGCGCCGTGGCAATGCCCAGCACCAGCGTGAGCAGGCCGCCATAGATCAGCACCCAGATGAGCGTCTGCAGGCGCTGCAGGGTTTGCGGTGCAGTCATCAAAACGCGTCTTCCGGGAAGGCTGCGCAAGTGTCGTCGCGGCTGCTTACCACCTGCAGCCAGGCACCGATCTTGGGCAGTTCGAAATGGAAAAAATAGCGCATGGCGCCCATGCGCCCGGCACTGGAGGGCTGCGCCTGGTCTGCATCGGCGGCCAGTGCGGCCAACGCGACGTCGAGCCAGATCCAGGCCAGCACCGTGTGCCCAAACGCCTGCATGTACGGCACGGCATTGGCCAGCGCATCGGCGGGCTGGCCCGTGGCCCAGGCGGCCTTGGTGGAGGCGCCCACCTGCTGCAGCGCTGCACCCAGCGCATTGGCGTGCGCGGCGAGCGCAGGCACCTGGATGGCGCGCTCGACCGTGGCGTTGATGCGGCCGGCCAGCAGCGTGAGGCCACGGCCGCCCTCCATCAGGACCTTGCGGCCCAGCAGGTCCATGGCCTGGATGCCGTGGGTGCCTTCGTGGATCATGTTCAGGCGGTTGTCACGCCAGTACTGTTCCACCGGGAAGTCGCGCGTGTAACCGTAGCCGCCGTGGATCTGGATGGCCAGGCTGTTGGCCTCCAGGCACCACTCGCTGGGCCAGCTCTTGGCGATGGGCGTGAGCACCTCCAGCAACATGCGGGCGTCGTCGGCCACCGCGGCTTCGCCGGTGTGCATTTCATCCACCAGCCGCGCGCAGTACAGGTTGAGCGCCAGCGCGCCTTCACCGTAGGCCTTTTGCGCCAGCAACATGCGCTTGACGTCGGCGTGTTCGATGATGCGCACCTGCGGCTGCGCTGCGTCCTTGACCACTGCTGGTGCCGCACCGGCAGCCGCCTTGGGGCCCTGCACGGGCCGGCCCTGCGGGCGGTTGCGCGCGTAGTCCAGGCTGGCGTAGTAGCCAGCCAGGCCCAGCATGGTGGCGGCCATGCCCACACCGATGCGGGCCTCGTTCATCATGTGGAACATGCAGTGCAGGCCCTTGCCGGCCTCGCCCACCAGGTAGCCCACGGCACCGGCCTGCCCGTCCACCGGGTACTTGCCTTCGCCAAAGTTGAGCAGCGTGTTGGTGGTGCCGCGCCAGCCCAGCTTGTGGTTCAGGCCTGCCAGCGCCACGTCGTTGCGCACGCCGGTCAGGTTGCCTTCGGTATCCACCAGCTTTTTGGGCACGATGAAGAGCGAGATGCCCTTGGTGCCGGGCACCAGCTTGCCATCGGGCCCCGGGATCTTGGCCAGCACCAGGTGGATGATGTTGTCGGTCAGCTCATGCTCACCGGCCGAGATCCACATCTTGTTGCCCTTGAGGCGGTAGCGCGGGCCCAACGGATCAGCTTCGAAACCATCACCATCGGGCACAGCACGCGTGGCCACGTCGCTCAGTGACGAGCCCGCCTGCGGCTCCGACAGGCACATGGTGCCCGAGAAGCGGCCCGAGAATTCGTTGAGCGCAAACACCTTCTTTTGCAGCTCGGTGCCGTGCACCATCAGCAGGTTGGCATTGCCCACGGTGAGCAAGCCCGAGCCGATGCTGACCGAGGCCGCCGCAAAAAAGCTGTTGGCCGCGGCCTCGACCGTATAGGGCAGCTGCATGCCGCCGATGTCGTAGTCCTGCGCAGCGCTGAGCATGCCGGATGCGGCATACGCCTTTTGCGCATCGTGCGTGCACTGGGGCAGCGTGACCTTCTCGCCGTCGAAGTGCGGCTCTTGCGTATCGACCGTTCGGTTGAAGGGCGCGTACTTCTCGCGGGCGATGCGCTCGCAGGTGTCCAGCACGGCATCGAAGGTGTCGCGCGAGTGGTCGCTGAAACGCTCGCGCTCGGGCAGTTGCTCAGCCTGAAGCCACTGGTACAGCAGAAAGTCGACGGTGGGGCGAAGGCTCATGGTATTTCAGGGCAAAAGTGGCCTAAGGTGCTTATGGAATAAGCACCTTCAGCTATTAAAAAAGGAGTGAGAGCATCCCGGTGGAACATGGGGCATGCCTCGGGCGCTCACGCAACCAGTCAGTCAGGGCGGCCGACCGCCTGGGTGCCGGCGTCACTGGCCGCACCAGGGGGCGTACTGCCTTCACGCGGCGGCAGCGCGACGATGGTGCCCTGCGCCACGGCGCACAGCTTTTCAACGCCGCCTTCCACCGCAAACACATCGCAGCGGCACACCGCCTGCGTGCGGCCGTGGTGCACGGCGTGGGCGCGTGCAATCAGCAGCTCGCCCACGGCGGGACGCACGTAGTTGATCTTGAACTCGGACGTGATCACCGGCACCCGCATGGCCGTCCCGCCAGCGTAAGTCAGCGCGTTGTCGGCCGCATAGCTGACCACGCCACCGTGCGCAAAGCCGTGCTGCTGCAGCAGGCTGGGCGTGATAGGCACATGCAACTCGCACTGGCCGGGGGCCAGCGCGTGCAGGTGTGCACCGATCAAAGTGCTGAACGACTGGCTGACCAGCACCGCCCGGCCCCGCGCCAGGAAAGCCTCGGGCGAATCGGCCGCCGCAGGGCTGCCAGGCGCCGGGTGCAAAGGCTCTCCGGGCATGGATCAGAACACTTCGAAGATGCCGGCTGCGCCCATGCCGCCGCCGATGCACATGGTCACGCACACCTTCTTGGCGCCGCGGCGCTTGCCTTCGATGAGCGCGTGGCCCGTGAGGCGCTGGCCCGACACACCATAGGGGTGACCCAGGGCGATGGCGCCGCCGTTCACGTTCAGGCGGTCCGCCGGGATGCCCAGCTTGTCGCGGCAGTACAGCACCTGCACGGCAAAAGCCTCGTTCAGCTCCCACAGGTCGATGTCCTGCACAGTCAGGCCCAGCTTCTTGAGCACCTTGGGTACGGCGAACACGGGGCCAATGCCCATTTCGTCAGGCTCGCAGCCGGCCACCGCAAAGCCGAGGAAACGGCCCAGAGGCTTCAGGCCCTTCTTGCTGGCGTACTCTTCGCTGGCCACCACGCAGGCGCCAGCGCCATCGCTGAACTGGCTGGCGTTGCCAGCAGAGATCAGGCCACCCGGCAGTGCCGAGCGCAGGCCGCTGATGGCATCCACGGTGGTGCCTTCCCGCGTGCCTTCGTCCTTGCTCACCGTGACCTGCTTGGTGATCAGGCCCAGCGTCTTGTCAGCCACGCCGGCCGTCACGGTGATGGGGGCGATTTCGGCATCGAACAGGCCGGCAGCCTGGGCCGCGCAGGCCTTTTGCTGGCTACCCGCACCGTATTCGTCCATGGCATCGCGGCCGATGTTGTAGCGCTTCGCTACCTGCTCGGCGGTCTGCAGCATGCTCCAGTAGATCTCGGGCTTCTGCTTGGCCAGGGCCAGGTCCTGAATCATGTGCAGGTTCATCTCTTGCTGCACGCAGGAGATGCTCTCGACACCACCGGCCACGAAAACATCGGCCTCACCGGCGATGACGCGCTGTGCGGCCATGGCAATGGTCTGCAAACCCGAAGAACAGAAACGGTTGACCGTGACACCGGAGGCGGTGATGGGCAGGCCGGCCTTCAGGGCGATCTGGCGTGCGATGTTGCTGCCCGTGGCGCCTTCTGGCGTGGCGCAGCCCATGATGACGTCATCGACGTCGGCACCATCAATGCCGGCGCGCAACACGGCGTGCTGCACGGCATGGCCGCCCAGGGTGGCGCCGTGCGTCATGTTGAAGGAGCCCTTCCAGCTCTTGGCAAGCGGGGTGCGGGCGGTGGAAACAATCACTGCGGAGGTCATGGGGGAATCCTTTGTTCGGTAAGAAGGTGCGCGCTTACTGGAAGGCCTTGCCTTCGGCGGCCAGCCTGGCCAGCAGCGGAGCGGGCTTCCAGAACTCGGCGTCGTCCAGCGGGTTCTTGGCAAAGCGGTCCATCGCCTGCACCACGTTGAACAGGCCGACTTCGCTGGCGTAGTGCATGGGGCCACCGCGGTGGATGGGGAAGCCATAACCCGTCAGGTACACCATGTCGATGTCGCCGGACTTGCTGGCAATGCCGTCTTCCAGGATGTGCGCGCCTTCGTTGACCAGTGCGAACACCAGGCGCTGGACGATTTCTTCGTCCGAAATCTTGCGCGGCGTGATGCCAAGCTCCTTGCGGTGGTCTTCGATCATCTTGTTGACCAGCTCCGAAGGGATCGCATCGCGCTTGCCGGCCTGGTAGTCGTACCAGCCTGCGCCGGTCTTCTGTCCAAAGCGGCCCAGTTCGCACAGCTTGTCGGCGGTGCGGCTGTACTTCATGTCGGCGCGTTCCACAGCGCGGCGCTTGCGGATGGCCCAGCCAATGTCGTTACCGGCCAGGTCGCCCATGCGGAACGGGCCCATGGCAAAACCAAATTTCTCGACGGCCTTGTCCACCTGCTGGGGTGTGCAGCCTTCGTCCAGCAGGAAGCCGGCCTGGCGGCTGTACTGCTCGATCATGCGGTTGCCGATGAAGCCATCGCACACGCCCGAGACCACCGAGGTCTTCTTGATCTTCTTGCCAATGGCCATCACGGTGGCCAGCACGTCCTTGGCGGTTTCCTTGCCGCGCACGACTTCCAGCAGCTTCATCACGTTGGCGGGGCTGAAGAAATGCATGCCCACCACGTCCTGGGGGCGCTTGGTGAAGGCCGCGATCTTGTCCACATCCAGCGTGGAAGTGTTGGAGGCGAGGATCGCGCCGGGCTTGGCCACGGTGTCGAGCTGCTTGAACACGGCTTCCTTGACGCCCATTTCCTCGAACACGGCTTCAATGATGAGGTCGCAGTCCTTGAAGTCGTCGTAGGAGAGCGTGGTGCTCAGCAGGGCCATGCGCTGCTCGTACTTGTCCTGCTTGAGCTTGCCCTTCTTGACCTGGGCTTCGTAGTTCTTCTTGATCGTGGCCACGCCGCGGTCCAGCGCTTCCTGCTTCATTTCCAGGATCTTGACGGGAATGCCTGCGTTCAGGAAGTTCATGGAGATGCCGCCACCCATGGTGCCGGCACCAATCACGCCCACCAGCTTGATATCGCGCTTGGGGGTGTCCGAAGCCACATCCGGGATCTTGCTGGCAGCACGCTCGGCCATGAACAGGTGGCGCAGGGCGCGCGACTCGGCAGTCCACATCAGGTTGATGAAGATCTCGCGTTCCACTGCCATGCCGTCGGCAAATTTCTTCTTGGTGGCGGCTTCCACGGCGTCCACGCACTTGGCGGGGGCGGGGAAGTTCTTGGCCATGCCCTTGACCATGTTGCGAGCGAACTGGAAGTACGCGTCGCCTTCGGGGTGCTTGCAGGGGAAGTTGCGCACCAGGGGCAGCGGGCGAGCATCGGCGACGCTCTGGGCAAACGCCAGGGCTTCGGCCGCCAGCGATTCGGCCGACGCAGCCATCTTGTCAAACAGCTTCTGGCCGGGCACAGCGCCGATCATTTCGCTCTTGACGGGTTCGCCGCTCACGATGAGGTTGAGCGCCGCTTCGACACCAATCACGCGGGGCAGACGCTGCGTGCCGCCCGCGCCGGGAATCAGACCCAGCTTGACTTCAGGCAGTGCGATCGAACAGCCAGGTGCTGCAATGCGGTAGTGGCAACCCAGTGCCAGTTCCAACCCACCGCCCATGGCCACGCTGTGCATGGCCGCCACGACCGGCTTGGCCGAGTTCTCAATGGCGGCAATCACCGACAGCAGGTTCGGCTCTTGCAGCGACTTGTCTGTGCCGAACTCCTTGATGTCAGCGCCGCCAGAAAACGCACCGCCCGCGCCGGTGATCACGATTGACGTGACCGCTGCATCGGCATTGGCGCGACCCAGGCCTTCGACGATGCCCTGGCGCGTTGCCAGACCGAGTCCGTTGACGGGAGGGTTTGCCATGGTGATCACGGCAACGGAGCCGTGGACTTTGTATTCAGCGGTCATGCTGTTGTTTCCTTGGAAAGTGGAAAAAGAACGGTCGTGCGTTTTTATTGTAGAGACTTCAAACCCGTTTGGCGTTTCAATTTGTCCCGGGCGGGACAAGGGAGTTTGGTCAACTCACCGCGGTGCGCGGTCGATGAGCACAGGCAACGGACGATTTCGTTACCAGCTGGAGGGGGTGGTCGGCCTTGCGCCATCGCCAGACACACTTGCGTCGAAACTGTCACGGCGCCATGCCAGGGCAGCCTGGCAAGGGCCGCCCCGCAGCGAGGGCTGCGTCCCCCTTCCCGAATCGCGCAGCGATCCGAGAGAAGGGGGAAAGGCGCGCAGCGCCTCAGGAGGATCGCCCTACTACACCTCCAGCCACTCCTTGCGGATGTAGTTGTCGGCCCGCAGGCTGTCTGGCGTGCCCTGGAACACGATGGCGCCATGCCCCATGACGAGGGCCCGGTCGGAGATCTTCATCGCAATGGTCAGTTTCTGCTCGATGAGCAACACCGACACGCCACGTGCCTTCAGCGTCTGCAGGTACTGGCCCACCAGCTCCACGATCTTGGGCGCCAGTCCCTCAGTGGGCTCATCAATGATGATCAGGTCCGGGTCGCCCATCAGCGTGCGGCACAGGGTCAGCATCTGCTGCTCACCGCCCGACATCACGCCCGCCTCGGTGTGCTGGCGCTCCTTGAGCCGCGGGAACATCTCGTACATGTCGTCAAACGACCAGCGGCTGCTCTTGCCAGCGCCTTTCTGCCCCAGCAGCAGGTTCTGGTGCACGGTCAGGTTGGGGAAGACGTCGCGGCTTTCGGGCACGTAGCCCAGCCCCAGATGGGCAATCTCGTAGGCCTTCTTGCCGTTGAGAGCCTGGCCCTTCCAGCTGACCGTGCCCTCCCAGTCCACCAGGCCCATGATGGCCTTGGCAGTGGTGGAGCGGCCCGACCCGTTGCGGCCCAGCAGGGCGACGATTTCACCGGGTTGCACCTCAAAGCTTACGCCGTGCAAAACATGGCTCTTGCCGTAATACGCGTGCAGGTTTTCGATCTTCAGCATGTCTAGTGTCCTCCCGCCTGCTGGTCGGCCACAGCCGATCCGAGGTAGGCCTCCTGCACGCGCGGGTTGGCGCGCACCTTCTCGGGCGTATCAAAAGCGATGACCTCGCCGTACACCACCACGGCAATCTTGTCGGCCAGGCCAAACACCACGCCCATGTCGTGCTCCACCGTGAGCAGGGTACGGCCTTCGGTCACTTCCTTGATGAGACCGATGAAACGGGTGGTTTCGCTCTTGCTCATGCCTGCGGTGGGCTCGTCCAGCAGGATGACGTTGGCACCACCGGCGATGGTGATGCCGATCTCCAGCGCCCGCTGCTCGGCGTAAGTGAGGTTCATGGCCAGCGTGTCGCGCTTCTTGTCGAGCTTGATCATCTCCATCAGCTCGGTGGCGCGCCGGTTGGCGTCGTGCAGGTTCGACAGGAACCGCAGGAACGTGTACTTGTAGCCCATGCTCCACAGCACCCCGCAACGCAGGTTCTCGAACACCGACAGCTTGGGGAAGATGTTGGTGATCTGGAAGCTGCGCGACAGGCCCTGGCGGTTGATCTCGTATGGCGCCATGCCGTTGATGCGCTGGCCGTTGAGGATCACGTCCCCGCTGGTGGGCGCAAAACGACCACTGATGAGGTTGAACAGCGTCGATTTGCCGGCGCCGTTGGGGCCGATGATGGCCACGCGCTCGCCGGGTGCCACGCACAGGTTGGCGCCGCGGATGATCTCCGTCTTGCCAAAGCTCTTGCGCAGGTCACGCAGTTCGAGTGCGTAGGTGTTGGTCTTGGTTGCGTTGTCAGCCGCCATGTTTACAGCGCCTCCCCACGCTTGATCTCATGTTCGATTTGTTCCTGGATCGTGCTCCACTGGCGCACGAACTGCCGGCGACACATCTCGAAAAGCCCGAAGCCGGTCACCATGACAAAGATGGAGCCGAACCAGCTGGTGAAGCTCTTGGCATCCAGCGTGGCGCCCAGGAAGCTCAGTTTGGAACCGAGCGCAGCGTTGAGCTGCAGGTGGTAGGTCATCTCGATCATGCAGGCGGCGCCCATCACGCCCACCAGCGCAGTGCCTGCGAGCGCCAGGTACGACACCCACAGCTGGCGCAGCTTGCCGTATTTGGCCACGCGCAGGTTCATCATGATCAGGCTGGCAATGCCGCCGGGTGCGTACATCACCATGAACAGGAACACCAGACCCAGGTACAGCAACCATGCCTTGGACAGCTCGGACAGCAGCACCGATGCCAGCACCAGCAGCACCGCGCCGATGATGGGGCCGAAGAAGAACGTGGCCCCGCCGAGGAACGTGAACAGCAGGTAGCCCCCCGAGCGGATCACGTTGAGGCTGTCCGCCCCGGTGATGATCTCGAAGTTGATGGTGGCCAGACCGCCGCCGATGCCGGCGAAGAAGCCCGCGATGATGAAGGCGAAGTAGCGCACGCGCTGCGTGTTGTAGCCGATGAACTCCACGCGCTCGGGGTTGTCGCGAACCGCATTCAGGATACGGCCCAGCGGTGTGCCCGTGAAGGCAAACATCGCAGCCGTGCAGACAAAGCAGTACGCAGCAATCAGGTAGTACACCTGGATGGCCGGGCCGAAGGTGATGCCGAAGAAGGGCGTGCCGTACACCCGGTCGGTCGTGATGCCGCCCTCACCCCCGAAGAACTCGGGAAACATGAGCGCCATCGACGCCACCAGTTCGCCGATTCCGAGGGTGATCATGGCGAACGTCGTCCCTGACTTCTTCGTGGTGACGAAACCCAGCACGATGGCGAAGAAAGCGCCCGCCAGACCGCCAATGAGCGGGATGAGCACCAGTGGAATCGTGAACGATCCCTTGGTGGCCATGTTCATGGCGTGAATGGCGATGAACGAGCCGAGGCCCGTGTACACCGCATGGCCGAAGCTCAGCATGCCGCCCTGCCCCAACAGGATGTTGTAGGAAAGGCAGATGATGATCAGGTAGCCGATCTGCGAGAGCATGGTGAGCGCCAGGCTGCTGCGAAACAGCATGGGCGCCACGATCAGCATCACGGCAAAGAGCGACCAGATCACGAAGCGCCCCACATTGAAGGGCTTGAACCGGTAGTGCGAGCCCGCGCTGGCGCCCGCAGAAGTTGTCGTCGAATTGGAATTCATGGCATCAGTCCTCCCGGGTGCCCAGCAGGCCCTTGGGGCGGAAGATCAGGATCAGCACGAGGAACAGGTACGGAAGGATGGGTGCGACCTGCGAGATCGTCAGCTTGAGCAGCGGATAACCGAAAGTCTGGTCCGTGACAGCAACGCCCACCGCCTTGAAGACGTGAATCAGCGAGTAGTCCAGCGCCACGGCAAAGGTCTGGACCAGCCCGATGAGCAGCGATGCCAGGAAGGCACCCGCCAGCGAGCCCATGCCTCCCACCACCACCACCACGAAGATGATGGAGCCCACCGACGCGGCCATGGCCGGCTCGGTGACGTAGGTGTTGCCACCGATCACGCCCGCCAGGCCCGCCAGCGCAGCGCCACCGCCAAACACCATCATGAAGACACGAGGGACGTTGTGGCCCAGCGCCTCGACCATCTCGGGGTACTTGAGCGCTGCCTGGATGACCAGGCCGATGCGGGTGCGTGTGAGCAGCAGCCAGACCGAGACCAGCATCAGCAGCGCCACCAGCATCACGAACGACCGCGACTTGGGGAACTGCGTGCCGTACAGGGTGAACAGCGGACCCTGGAGCTGCTCGGGCAAGCCATACGGCACCGTGGAACGGCCCCAGACCAGCTGTACCACCTCCAGGATCAGGTACGACAGGCCGAAGGTGACCAGCAGCTCGGGCACATGGCCGAACTTGTGGACCCGGCGCAGGCAGTAGCGCTCGAATGCTGCACCCAGCACGAACACCGCCAGCGGGGCCAGCACCAGCGCAGGCCAGAAGCCGACCACGCCCGAGATGGTGAATGCGAAGTAGGCACCCAGCATGTAAAAGCTGGTGTGTGCAAAGTTGAGCACGCCCATCATGCTGAAGATCAGCGTGAGGCCGGAACTCAGCATGAACAGCAGGAGCCCGTAGCTCACGCCGTTCAGCAAAGAGATCACGAAAAACTCAAGATTCATCGGAATTTTTCATTTCAGGGGAAAAAAAAGGCCCGAGTGGCTCGGGCCTCGAAGCATTCAGATCAGCGCTCAGGGACGCTTCATCTGGCACGACGTGGGCGTGCTGGCCACAAAGGGCTCGTAGTACTTCACCGGAACAAAGGTGTAGCCGGTGTTTTCCGAGTCGATCGGGAACTTGCCGCCCGCCTTTTCCCACTTGGAGATGAACAGGCCCTGCTGCAGCTGGTGGTCGGTCTTGCGCATCTCGACTTCACCGTTGAAGCTCTTGAACTTCATGCCGGACATGGTGGCGGCCACCTTCACGGGATCGGTCGTCTTGGCCTTGGCAAACGCTTCGCTCAGCAGCGTGAACGCGTGGTACACGGCACCGGTGTACATGTCGTCGTTGAACTTCTTCTTGTAGTCCACCACGATCTGGTTCAGGGGGCCGGCCAGGTTCATGTGGGCATAGGCCACCTGGTACACACGGCCTGACGCTGCTGCGCCCATGGCGGTGGGGCTGCCGGTGACGGAACCGTAGTAGGTGTAGAAGTTGACGTTGTTCAGACCTGCATCGTTGGCCGCCTTGATGAGCAGAGCCAGGTCGGAACCCCAGTTGCCCGTGATCACGCTGTCGGCACCCGACTGCTTGATCTTGGCGATGTAGGGCGAAAAGTCGCGCACCTGTGCCAGGGGGTGCAGGTCGTCGCCGACGAACTGCACGTCAGGGCGCTTGCGCTGCATCATTTCCTTGGCGAACTTCGAGACCTGGTGGCCATGCGAATAGTTCTGGTTGATCAGGTAGACCTTTTTGACTTCGGGCAGGTCCTTCATGTAGGTCGTCAGCGCTTCCATTTTCATGGAGGTGTCTGCGTCCAGGCGGAAGTGCCAGTAGCTGCACTTGCTGTTGGTCAGGTCAGGGTCTACCGCAGCGTAGTTCAGGAACACGACTTCCTTGCCGGGGTTGCGGGCGTTGTGCTTTTCCAGCGCATCCATGATCGCCAGTGCAGGGCCCGAGCCGTTGCCCTGCACGATGTAGCGTGCGCCCTGGTCCATGGCCGAGCGCAGCGCGCTGGTGGTCTCCTGCGGGCTCAGCTTGTTGTCGATGCCGATGATTTCGAATTTGACGCCTGCGGCGTTCTTCTTGTTGAACTCTTCGGCGATGAACTGGAAGCTCTTGAGCTGGTTCGTACCCACTGCGGCCATCAGGCCGGAGAGGGGGTCAAGCCAGGCAATCTTGACGGTCTCGCCTTTTTGAGCGAATGCGCCGCCAGCGCTTGCCAGAATTACCGAGGCTGCTACAGCCTTAATAGCGAATTTCATGGTTTTGTCTCCTTGTAAATCGGTAGAACGCAGCGTACCGCGTTGCAACAATGCGATGCTCAGGGATTGCCCCTAGCGGCGTCGCACACGTGACTGGAACCCCGTCTCACCCCCTGTGGCGCTGCGCGCCCTCCCCCTCTCTCGCAGCGAGGGAGGGGGATGCACCCGGTGGCCTGGCAAAGCCAGTTCCACGGGTGCGCTCGCCCCGGTCTGTGCCGGTTTCAGAGTGCGCGAGACCACAGCTTTTTCACAGGCCCGGAAGCCTGTAATCCTTGAGCTGCTCACGCAGCTTTGTCTTGAGCATCTTGCCGGTCGCGCCGAGCGGAATCGCATCGACGAACACCACGTCGTCCGGGATCTGCCACTTGGCGGTCTTGCCCTCGTAGAAGGCCAGCAGCTCCTCGCGCGTGACCTCGGTTCCCGGCTTCTTGACCACAGCCACGATCGGGCGCTCATCCCACTTGGGGTGCGGCATGCCCACGCACGCGGCCATGGCAATCGAGGGGTGCGCCATGGCAATGTTCTCGATGTCGATGGAGCTGATCCATTCGCCGCCAGACTTGATCACGTCCTTGCTGCGGTCGGTGATCTGCATGAAACCGTCGGCGTCGATGGTGGCAACGTCACCGGTTGGGAACCAGCCACGACCCTGTGCATCCTTCACGAGCGGGTTCCCGCCCTCACCCTTGAAGTAGCTGCCGACGATCCACGGGCCCTTGACCAGCAGGTCGCCGTAGGTCTTGCCATCCCAGGGCAGCTCCTGGCCATCGCCGCCCACGATCTTCATGTCCACACCATAGATGGCACGGCCCTGCTTTTGCAGGATCTTCATCTGCTCGTCCTTGGGCAGGGCCAGGTGCTTGTTCTTGAGTGTGCACAGCGTACCCAGCGGGCTCATTTCCGTCATGCCCCAGGCGTGCAACACCTCCACGCCGTAGTCTTCCTTGAAGGCGTGGATCATGGCGGGCGGACAGGCCGAGCCGCCGATCACGGTGCGGCGCAGGGTCGAGAACTTCAGGCCCGCGGGCTTCATGTGGCCCAGCATCATCTGCCACACAGTGGGCACGCCCGCGGCGTAGCTCACTTTTTCCGATTCGATAAGCTCGTAGATCGACTTGCCGTCCATGGCCGGGCCGGGGAACACCAGCTTGCAGCCGGTGAGCGCAGCCGAATACGGGATGCCCCAGGCATTGACGTGGAACATGGGTACCACGGGCAGCACCGAGTCGCGTGCCGAAAGGCACATCACGTCGGGCAGCGCTGCGGCGTAGGCATGCAGCGTGGTGGACCGGTGGCTGTACAACGCCGCCTTGGGGTTGCCGGTGGTGCCACTGGTGTAGCACATGCTGGATGCCGAGTTCTCGTCGAAGTCGGGCCAGGCGTAGTCGGCCGGGTATGCGCCAATCCACTCTTCGTAGCTGGCCAGGCCTGGCACGCCGGAATCGGCAGGCAGCCGGTCGGCGTCGCACAGGGCCACCCACTTCTTCACGGTGGGGCAGCGGGCATGCACGGCTTGCACCAGCGGCAGGAAGGTCAGGTCAAAGCACAGCACCTGGTCTTCGGCGTGGTTGACGATCCACGCGATCTGGTCAGGGTGCAGGCGGGGGTTGACGGTGTGTAGCACGCGGCCCGCCCCGCTCACCCCGAAGTACATCTCCATGTGGCGATAGCCGTTCCAGGCCAGCGTCGCCACGCGATCGCTGAACTGCAGCTGCAGGGCATCGAGAGCGTTCGCCAGCTTGCGGGAGCGCGCAGCGAGGTCGCGGTAGGTGTAGCGATGGATGTCACCCTCTACCCTGCGCGAGACGATTTCGGCGTCGCCGTGGTGGCGCTCGGCGAATTCGATCAGCGAAGAAATCAGCAGCGGTTGGCTCTGCATCAGGCCCAGCATGTGTGCTCCTTGGTTGTTGTATTGAAGGGGACGATCATCGTAGCGCGGCGGTCATGCGCCAGGGGTGATGGCTGACATGTTTGCGACTGGTCTGCCACACCCGCGCCGTCTGACGTTACCGCTCGAGTGTGCAGTCGCGCAACGCGCAGGCCAACACATGTCGTCGCCTTGACAAAGGCCAAGGGATAACCCGCAACGCACGGCACCGCCCGACAACACCCGGTGACAATTGAGGAATGCTCGACTCGCATCTCACTGCACCACGTTTCATCGCAGCGCAACCCTGGTTTGCCGGATTACCCGCCGCGCTGCAGGAGCGCCTGCGCGCCGAGGTTTTCGCAATGCAGGCCGGCAAGGGCGACGTGATGATGGACGCCGGCAGCGCGGTGCAGGGCTGGCATGCGGTGCTGTCCGGGCTGGTAATGCTCCAGAGTCCGTCCGGCAAGGGGCGTTCGTCGGCCTTCATTGGCGTGCCCGACGGTGAATGGTTTGGCGAAGGCTCGGCGATGAAACCCGAGCCCCGGCGGTACCGTGTGGTGGCGCTGCGCCCCACCACGTTGATGTGCCTGCCCTTGCCCTTGTTCGAAACACTGCGCCAGACCAGCCTGGGGTTCAACCAGTACCTGGTGCTACACATGAACATGCGCCTGGGGCAGGCGATGACCATCATCGAGGCCGGCCGGACACAGTCGCCCGAGCACCGCGTGGCGCTTTACCTGAGCAGGCTGTTCTGGCGCAGCACGCGCAGGCTGAACCTCACACAGGAAGAGCTGGGCCAGCTGGTCGGCCTGTCGCGCCAGACAGTCAACCGCGTGCTGCGGGCGCTCGAGGGTCTGGGCATCGTATCGCTCGAATTCGGCCGCGTGGCCATCGTGGATGACACGGCGCTGAACGCCTACCTGGCTGCCACGGCAACGAACTGAGATTGCCCGAAGGCTTGGGTGACGACCACCTGGCCGGACCCTGTTGCAAAACAGGCGCGGATGCTACGCGTAGATGCATGTCCCCCGGCATCCCGGGACATCACGCCTGCGAGACAATCCAGCGGATGACCCTGCCTTCAGACAACATGATGACCGCAGACCTGGGCCTCGCGTGGAACCACGGCTTTGCCGCTCTCGGCCCCGGCTTCTACACGGAGCTGCGGCCCACGCCGCTGCCCTCACCTCGATGGGTCAGCACCAGCACCCAGGTCGCACAGCTGCTCGGGCTTAGCGACGCCAACCTGCACAGCGATGCTGCATTGCAGGCATTCACCGGCAATGCGCTCCTGCCAGGATCGCGGGCGCTGGCCAGCGTGTACAGCGGCCACCAGTTCGGTGTGTGGGCCGGGCAACTGGGCGACGGCCGCGCCATCCTGCTGGGCGAGACGGCCGGTGGGCTGGAAGTGCAACTCAAGGGCGCGGGTCTTACGCCGTATTCCCGCATGGGCGACGGACGTGCCGTGCTGCGTTCGAGCATCCGTGAATTCCTGTGCAGCGAGGCCATGCACGGCCTCGGAATCCCCACGTCGCGCGCCCTGTGCATCACCGCATCACCTGCGCCGGTGCGGCGTGAAGAGACAGAGACCGCCGCCGTGGTGACCCGTGTAGCTCCGAGCTTTGTGCGCTTCGGCCACTTTGAGCACTTTGCCGCCAACGGCCACGACGCGCAGCTGCGGCAACTGGCCGACTATGTGATCGACCGTTACTACCCGGAATGCCGGGCATCGCAGTCGTTTGGCGGCAACGCCTATGCAGCTTTGCTGCACACGGTGAGCGAGCGCACCGCAACCCTCATGGCCGCGTGGCAGTCGGTGGGCTTTTGCCACGGTGTGATGAACACCGACAACATGAGCATACTGGGGCTGACGATCGACTATGGCCCGTTCCAGTTTCTGGACGCCTTCGTGCCCGGCCACGTGTGCAACCACAGCGATTCACAGGGCCGCTACGCGTTCAACCGCCAACCCAACGTGGCCTACTGGAACATGTTCTGCCTGGCTCAGGCCCTGTTGCCGCTCATTGGCGACCAGGAGTTGGCCAAGGAGGCGCTGGAGTCGTTCAAAACGGTGTTTCCCGAGGCTTTCGTGGCCCGCATGCGCAACAAGCTGGGCCTGCTGCAGTCGCACGACGGGGATTCGGAGCTGATCGACGGCATCTTGCTGCTACTAGCGCGCAATGGTGTGGACTACACCATCTTCTGGCGGCGCCTGTCCCACGCCGTGCAAACAGGCCATTTCGAGCCGGTGCGTGACCTGTTTGCAGACCGTGCGGGTCTTGATGCCTGGATGCTATTATATTCAGAGCAAACATGGCAATCAAACAAAGCACTTGCGGCCGATTTGATGCTAAAAAGCAATCCCAAGTACGTTTTGCGCAATCATCTGGGCGAACAGGCCATCCGTGCCGCGAAACTTGGCGACTTCTCTGAAGTCCATACCTTGCAACGCCTGCTGGAGCGCCCGTTTGACGAGCACCCTGGCCACGAGGCATACGCCGACTTCCCGCCCGACTGGGCTTCGTCCATCGAAATCAGCTGTTCATCATGACCTTCCCCATCCAGAAATCCGAGTCCGAGTGGCAAGCCATTCTGCGTGAAAAAGGCGCCGAGCCCGCTGCCCTGCAGGTGACGCGCCACGCCGCCACCGAGCGGCCTTTCACTGGCAAGTTCGAAGCCCACTGGGCTGATGGCAGCTACCACTGCATCTGCTGCGATGCCAAGCTTTTTGATTCAGACACCAAGTTTGACGCGGGCTGCGGCTGGCCGAGCTTTTCGCAGGCCGTGCCCGGCGCCATCGCCGAGATCGTGGACCGCAGCCATGGCATGGTCCGCACCGAAACAGTGTGTGCACAATGCGGTGCGCACCTTGGGCATGTCTTTGAAGACGGCCCGGCCCCTACCGGCCTGCGGTACTGCATGAACTCGGCGTCGCTGGACTTCGAGGCAGGCGCACACTGAGCCATTTCGACGACTTCATGAAAATCCTGATCGACTTTTTCCCCATCCTGCTCTTTTTCGGAGCCTACAAGCTCTATGGCATTTACGTGGGCACGGCCGTGCTGATGGCCGCCACCGTGGTGCAGATGGGGCTGATCTACGCCATTGACCGCCGCCTGCAGACCATGCACAAGGCCACGCTGGTGCTCATCCTGCTGTTTGGCACGCTGACCCTTGTGCTGCAGGACGACCGCTTCATCAAGTGGAAGCCCACGGTGCTTTACGGCGCGATGTCGCTGGCGCTGGCAATCGCCCTGTGGGCGTTTCGCAAGAACTTTCTCAAGATGCTGCTGGGCAGCCAGCTGGTGCTGCCGGACGCCGTCTGGCTGCGCCTGAACATTGCCTGGATTGTTTACTGCGCCTTCATGTCGGCCGTCAACGCATACGTGGTGATGAACTTCTCGACCGAGGCCTGGGTGGACTTCAAGCTCTGGGGCTACGTCTTCCCGCTGGTCTTCCTGGTGGGTCAGGGTTTCTATATTGCGCCGCACCTCAAGGGCGACGAGCCCGCGGCCTGAGAGCATCGACACGCCATGACAACCACCCCATCCCTTGCGCAGCAGATGCACGATGCGCTGGCCCAGCGCCTGACGCCTTCCACTCTTGAGGTGCTCGACGAAAGCGCAGCCCATGCGGGCCATGTCGGTGCCAATGGCACCGGTTTTGGCACCCATTTCAGGGTGCGCATAGCCTCACCTTTGTTTACAGGCCAGCGCCGCGTAGCCCAGCATCGCCTTGTGTATGATGCCCTGCAAGAATTTATTGACGGGGGCGTACACGCCCTGGCCATTGAAGTTCTCTGACCCGGCATCACCTTTCGTTGGCCGGCGCTCAGCTGGCACAACACACCCCTCTTTTTTTGGATTCCGCATGAAGAAACAGCTCCTGTCCGGCCTCGTGGCCGCTGCCGTGCTCGGCACGTTGGCCCTGCCCGTGTCCGCCCAGAACGTCGCCATCGTGAACGGCAAGGCCGTGCCGAAGGAACGCGTCGAAGCCCTCAAGCAGCAGGTCGAGCGCTCGGGCCGTCCGGTGACGCCCGATATCGAAGGCCAGATCAAGGAAGAAGTCATCGCGCGCGAAGTGTTCATGCAGGAGGCGCAAAAGCGCGGCCTCGAAGCATCGCCTGACTACAAGACGCAAATGGAACTGGCCCGTCAGACCATTCTGATCCGTGAACTGTTCATGGACTTCCAGAAGAAGAATCCGGTGACCGATGCCGAAATCCAGGCGGAATACGACAAGTTCGTGGCAGCCAATAGCGGCAAGGAATACAAGGCCAGCCACATCCTGGTCGAGAAGGAAGCCGACGCCAAGGCCATCATTGCCTCGATCAAGAAGGGCGGCAAGTTTGAAGACATCGCCAAGAAGCAGTCGAAGGACCCCGGTTCCGGCGCCAAGGGCGGCGATCTGGACTGGGCCAGCCCATCCAGCTATGTGACCGAGTTCACCGAGGCACTGGTCAAGCTCGAAAAGGGCAAGATGACCGAGACCCCCGTCAAGAGCCAGTTTGGCTGGCACGTGATCCGTCTGGACGACGTGCGCCAGGCCGAGCTGCCCAAGCTTGACGAAGTCAAGCCACAGGTCGCACAGCAGCTGCAGCAGCAAAAGCTGGCCAAGTTCCAGGAAGACCTGCGCGCCAAGGCCAAGGTCGAGTAATCAGCCACTGCGGTGCTTGCACCGCCCGAATGCACGCCATTCCTCAACAACGCGGCCCTGTGGCCGCGTTTTGTTTTTGGGGCGACACTTAGAAAGGCGTGCGAGACACGGGCCGGGTACACGGTAAGTCCTGTGCACCGATCGCGCCCGAAGACCCGGGGCCCGGGTCAGTGACGGGACATCCACGCAGCCCGCTCGCTGGTGGCATCAGCGGCTACCCAGCCATATCCAGGCCATCAGCAAGCCGATCATGACTGGCTGGTGAAGCATGTAGTAGCTCAGGCTCCACCGCCCCAGCGTCGCGAGCGGCACCAGTCCGGCAGGCAGCGGAGACCGGATGACACGCTGGCGCGCAGACAACAGCCACTGCCCGGAGGCCATCCCCCACCACAACACCCCAAGCCATGGAAGCACAGGCACGTAGTCCTCGGTGAACGGTTTGCGCGTGATCAGCCCCACCCAGTTCAGCGCCCTGCTATTGAACACTGACGCCGCTTCAGGCCACGCCACTGGCAGTGCTTGCTGGAACAGTGGAGGCAGCGCCAGCGCCACGAGCCCTCCCAGCCAGAGCCAGCGCCCCCATCCTGACGTCACGCGGGCGATCAAAAGCATGATCGCCATGCCATGGAGCACCCCGAAGTGGATATAGCTCCCGGGAAACATGACAAGGGAGCCCGCCGTCACCAGCAGCGCACAGCCGGCGATCTGGAGCCACCGGCGGCCAAAACGCAACCAGCCCTGCCCCTGATGGAGCGCAATCGCCTGGCCCAGCCCGGCGCAGAAGAGAAAAAGGCTCACGATGAGCGTGCGCTGCGTCGTCCAGAACAGGTCGGCTCGGAAGTTCTGGGGCCAAAGGCCGAAGTGGCTGAGGTCGAAGCAGAAGTGAAAGACCGTCATCCACACCATTGCCACTCCGCGCAGTGCGTCTACAGCAGCGTAGCGCTGACCGGGCGAGGCGGTTGCTGCGCCCTGGACGGAGGATGCCAGCAGAACGGAAGGGTTGACCATGGGGTTGCTCGGGGAAGTGATGCGCTCGACCGCAAAAGGCGCCATGGTACCCAACACACCCCAGCGCAGCGACTGGCAGTACATGCCCTGCACCAGGGTACAAAAACCCATGAAAAAAGCCCTGCAGCATGACGCTGCAGGGCTTTCAAACAATGGTCGGAGCGGCGGGATTCGAACTCGCGACCCTCTGCTCCCAAAGCAGATGCGCTACCAGGCTGCGCTACGCTCCGACAGCTCGTATTCTAACCCGGCAAATCGGTGATTTCTGGTTCGAAGCACGCTTTTTTGAATTTTTTAGCGGGATCAGGCCAGGCACCGTGCTGACGGGACACCACAGGCCGAGTCACCTGCCGTGTCTGCCGGCCCATACGGGCCGGCCAAAAAAGATTAACGGCTGGACGACGGGCCTGGGCCGCGGCCTGCGAGGTGGCGGAAAGTGATCCGGCCCTTGCTCAGGTCGTACGGAGACATTTCAAGCGATACCTTGTCACCCGCCAGGATACGGATATGGTGCTTGCGCATCTTGCCACCCGTGTAGGCGATCAGCTGGTGACCGTTGTCCAGGGTGACGCGAAAGCGCGAGTCGGGCAGCACTTCCGTGACAGAGCCCTGCATTTCAATGAGTTCTTCTTTGGCCATGTTTATCTCTTCAATACAAATATTCGGTGATCTGCGGCTGACCGCCGGGGAACGCCGCCATGAAGGTCTCCGCGTGGTCGATGCTTGCTCGACACACGGGGCATTGCGGGCGGTGGGGTTCGCTGCACCCGTGGCGCAGATCAGGCAGGTGGCCGGAAAAGCCGGCGTCAATGGACAGGCAAGCGCTGTGCAAAGCCTGTCGATTGTACCGTGCCCTACCCTTTTTGCCTATCAGCCGCCGGCTGCGCGCCTGGCGTGATCGAAGGGCACGGGTGCAGCGGCCTCGCCCGGCACCTGCAGCGCCCGCACAAAGCGCACACGCTCGCCACCGTCGGTTCCAAGCGGCGACGGCCAGAAGATCGTCACCCGGCGCATCGCTACGCCGGCGTGCGAAGCCGGCAGCAGCCCCTCATGGAGCACTGGCAGTGCAGGAGATGGTGACCGGCGGAAGATGATGGCATGGGCCACACCACTGGAGCACCCGGATTGGCGACGCAGCGTCAATGTGGACAACGATCCCGCAAGCAATCAGGCCGCCGCACGGTAGCGAGCCACGGAGCCGTCCGGCACTGCCACACGGGCTGGGCTGCAACCATGCAGAAAATGGATCATTGCGATCGGGCCGTGCAGCATTGACCGCTATCGAACGCTCCGGCGTTCAGTGCGTAACAGGCTGCGCCGCACTCGCTGCGGCGGTCCGATTCGGGTAAGCCATAGGTTTGCATGCCCGAGGCCATGGAGTAAATTACTTTAAGCCTAAACAAAGGAACCTCTCCATGACCTCACGCCGCCTTGTCATCAGCCGAAGCGCAGCCCTGGTGGGCGCTGCATCCACCGGGCTGCTGCTGCCCTCGATCGTTCGGGCCCAGAGCAACAAGGTGCGGGTGGGCTTCATGCTGCCGTACACCGGTACGTTCGCGCAGCTGGGCGTTGCCATTGAAAACGGCGTGCGGCTGGCCATCGACCAGCAGGGTGGGAAGCTGGGTGGGCGCGAGATCGAGTGGTTCAAGGTGGATGACGAGTCCGAGCCCAGCAAGGGCGTCGAGAACGCCAGCAAGCTCGTGCAGCGCGACAAGGTGGATGTGCTGATCGGCACCGTACATTCGGGTGTACAGATGGGCATCCAGAAAGTCGCGCGGGACACCGGCGTGCTCAACCTGATCCCCAATGCCGGCGTGCACGCAGCCACCAGAGCCCTGTGCGCGCCCAATGTGTTCCGCACCTCGTTCAGTAACTCCCAACCCACCCTGGCGCTGGGCAAGGCGATGGTGGACAAGGGCCACAAGAAGGCCGTCTGGATCACCTGGAAGTACGCGGCGGGCGACGAGGCGTTCGAAGGCTTCAAGCAGAGCTACACCGCTGCAGGTGGCACCATCGTCAAGGAACTCGGCCTGCCCTTTCCCAATGTGGAATTCCAGGCACTTCTCACCGAGATCGCCGCGATCAAGCCCGACGCTGTGGCCTGCTTCTTTGCCGGCGGCGGCGCCGCCAAGTTCATCCGCGACTACGCTGCTGCGGGCCTCAAGGACAAGATTCCGCTGTACGGCTCAGGCTTCCTGACCGAAGGGGTGCTGGATGCGGCCGGTCCGGCTGCAGAGGGCATCATCACCACCATGCACTACAGCGATTCGCTGGACACGCCACGTAACAAGCAGTTCCGGCTGGAATACGCCAAGACCTTCCGCAGCCAGCCCGACGTTTATGCCGTGCAGGGCTATGACACCGGCCTGTTGCTCATCCAGGGCGCCAACGCCGTCAAGGGCGATTTGTCGTCGAAAGCGGCCCTGTACAAAGCCATGGAAGGGGCCACCATCGACAGCCCCCGCGGCAAGTGGACGATGAGCAAGGCCCACAACCCGGTGCAGGACATCTACCTGCGCAGGGTCGAGAACAAGGAAAACAAGGTAATCGGCGTGGCCGCCAAAGCGCTGGCCGACAGCGGTGCCGGTTGCCGCATGGCCTGACACGCGCTCCCGAGGAACGCTCACCACCCAACGGTTGCGCCGAGGCGACGCCGGGGCATTCACAATCTGCCATGGCTTGCTGGCTTGCCAGCGGCCAGCAGCGGCCTGCATCCGCTGGTTCATTTGCGTTCCTGTTTGACGGCTCTTGTTTCCTCTTTTGTGCTTCATGACGCTCAGTACCTATCTGCTCTACCTCGGCGCCGTCGCGCTGCTCGTGCTCTCTCCCGGGCCCACCATGCTGATGTGCATGACCTGCTCGCTGCAGCACGGTCCGCGCAAGGCCCTCGCCGCAGCGGCTGGCAGCGTCACCGCCGTGCTGGGCACGATGCTGCTGTCTGCACTGGGCCTGGGCGCACTGCTGGCTGCATCTGAAACAGCGTTCTGGGCGTTAAAGGCCCTGGGTGCTGCCTACCTGATCTGGCTGGGCGTCAAGACCTTCCGGAGCCAGGGTTCAGTGTTTGAACAGTTGCCGAAGGATGGCGTTGCCGCTCAGGCGACCGTCAGCACGCGCAAGCTCTTTGCCCAGGGGCTGGTGGTGGGTGGCAGCAATCCCAAAGCGATCCTCTTCTTCACCGCCTTCTTCCCGCAGTTCCTGGACCCTTCGGCCGCCTGGGCGCCGCAGTTTGCCGTGCTGGCCAGTACCTTCGTGGCTTTTGAGTTCACCGTGCTCACCCTTTGCGCCGCAGGCGTGGCCCGACTGGCCCCGGTATTGCGATCCGGCAACCGCATGCGCTGGTTCAACCGCGTCTCGGGCGGGCTTTTTGCACTGATGGGCTCGCTGCTGCTGGTCACCCGCCGCACGGCGTGACACCGGCAACCCTGTCTGCCCAACGCCGCCCCCACCCCATGGACTTCGCCACGTTCCTCATCCAGCTGCTCAACAGCGTGCAGTACGGGTTGCTGCTGTTCATGCTGGCCGCGGGGCTGACGCTGATTTTCGGCATCATGGGCGTGGTCAACCTTGCCCATGGCAGCTTCTACATGCTGGGCGCCTATCTGGCGTACTCGCTGTCGGCCCAGCTGGGCAGTCTGGTGGCGGCAATCCTCGTGGGTACGGTGCTGGCGGTGGTGTTCGGGCTGGCGCTGGAATGGCTGCTGTTCCGGCACTTCTACCACCGGGATCACCTAGACCAAGTGCTGCTCACCTTCGGGCTGATCTACATCTTTGAAGAGCTGCGCTCCATCCTGTGGGGGGACGATGTGCATGGCGTCGCCATTCCGCAAGCGCTGGACTGGTCCATTGCACTGACGGACACCCTCTCCTACCCGGTCTACCGGCTGTTCATCTCGGGCGTGTGCATCGCGCTGGCGGTGGGGCTGTACCTGCTCATTTCCAGGACTCGGCTGGGTATGAAAATCCGCGCCGGTGCGTTCAACCGGAGCATGGCGGAGTCGCTGGGCGTGAACATCAAGTTGCTGCACGCCGTGGTGTTTGCCCTGGGCGTGGGGCTCGCCGCCGTGGCGGGCATGGTGGCCGCCCCCGTGTCCAGCGTGTACCCCAACATGGGCTCGTCAGTGCTCATCATGTGTTTTGTGGTGGTGGTGATCGGCGGCATCGGCTCGGTGCGCGGCGCGCTGATTGCCGCGCTGCTCGTCGGTCTGGTCGACACCTTTGGCAAGGTGCTGCTTCCCTCTGTCTCCGGGATGCTGGTTTACATGCTGATGGCAGCCGTGCTGCTCTGGAAACCTGAAGGTCTTTTCAAGCAATGAGCACGCCCCGCGCCCACCTCGAAGTGCTGCCCCGCAGCGTGCAGTTTGTGCTGGCGCTCGGCGCAGCAGCGCTGGTGCTGTTTCCGCTGGTCGGCAGCGACTTCTACGTGCAGATGGTCACTCGGATGATGATCATGGGCATCTTTGCAATGAGCCTGGATCTGCTGCAGGGCGTGACCGGGCTGGTGTCCCTGGGCCACGCTGCCTACTTTGGCGTGGCGGGTTATGCGCTGGCGTTCATGACACCAGCCGACGCACCCGTCAGCCTGTGGTGGACGCTACCGCTGGCCGTGCTTGGCTCGGGGCTGGTGGCCCTCATCATCGGTTTCTTCGTGGTGCGCACGCACGGCATCTACTTCATCATGGTGACGCTGGCGTTCGCGCAGATGGTGTTCTACCTGTTCTTTGACAACAAGGCGCTGGGCGGCTCGGACGGCATCTATATCAACTTCCGGCCCGATGCGAGCGTGTTCGGCTGGCTCCTGTTCGACCTGGAAGGGCGCAAGACTTTTTACTATTTCACGCTGGTGCTGATGCTGGCCGCATATGCGCTGCTGCGGCGGATACTGTGGAGCCCGCTGGGACGGGCCCTCGCCGGCATCCGCATCAACGAGCACCGGATGCGGGCCATGGGATTTGGTACCCGGGGATACAAGCTCACGGCATTCACGCTGGCCGGCGCGCTGGCCGGCCTGGCGGGCTATCTGTGGGGTGCGCAGACCGGCTACGTGAACCCGGAGCTGATGGGCTTTCACATGAGCGCCCACGCCATCATGATGATCATCCTGGGCGGCATGGGCAACTTTGCCGGGGCCATCGTGGGCGCGTTTGCTTTCGAATACCTTCTGCATGTCTTCAAGGACATCACCAAGCACTGGCAGCTGCTGATGGGCGGCTTCATCGTGCTGGTGGTGCTTGCCGCGCCGAGGGGGCTGCTGGGCATGGTGGCGCTGCTGCGCGGCGGCACACGCCCAACGCCCGAGCCCAAGGATCAGCCCCATGCATGATCTGCTTTTGTCTGCACGCGGCCTGACCAAGCGCTTTGGCGGGCTGGCCGCCGTGAATGGAGTTTCTGTGGACCTGCACCGCGGCAAAATTCACGCGGTCATCGGTCCCAACGGGGCTGGCAAATCCACGCTGACCAACCTGCTCTCCGGTGACCTGCCCCCCACCGCGGGCGCCATCAAACTGGGCAACACGGACGTGACCGGCTGGACGCCCGAGCGCATCTCCCGGCAGGGTCTGGGGCGCAGCTACCAGAAGACCAACATCTTCATGCCCCTGACGGTGCACGAGAACGTGCGTCTGGCCGCCCAGTCGCGCGAGCCACACCAGCCGTGGAACCCGCTGGGCTGGCTATCGGACACCCGCGCAGACGCTATCAAAAACAGAGCAATCAGCGAAAGACTGGAAAGCGCTATCGAGCTCTCCGGCCTGAAAGACCGGCGTACGGCCATTGCCGGCGCCATGAGCCACGGCGAGCAGCGCCAGCTGGAGATCGCCATGACGCTGGCCACCAAGCCCTCGGTGGTGCTGCTCGACGAACCCCTGGCGGGCATGGGCGTGGCCGAGGCCGAGCGCATGGTGGACTTGCTCAACCGCATCAAGCCCGCGCACGCGATCATGCTGGTCGAGCACGACATGGACGCCGTGTTTGCGCTCGCCGACCAGCTCACGGTAATGGTCAACGGCGAAGTCATCGCGCACGGCACGCCACCCGATGTGCGTGCCAACGCCGCCGTGCAGGCGGCCTACCTGGGAGAGGACCACTGACATGGCCCGGGCGATATGCAACACCCCTGGCGCCCCAGTAAACCGGGCCGCAGCAAGGCATGGCGATGAGTGAACCCTGGATCGACGCCCGCGGGCTCCACACCTACTACGGCCCCAGCCATATCCTGCATGGGGTGGACTTCCGCATCGGCCAGGGCGAGACCATCGGCCTGATGGGCCGCAACGGCATGGGCAAGAGCACGCTGCTCAAGACGCTGGTGGGCCTGGTGAAGCCGGCCAGCGGCACCGTGCGAGTGGCCGGACGCGACATGACGGGGCGCCCGCCGTACGAGGTGGCCCGCCTGGGCATTGCCTACGTGCCCGAGGGCCGCGGCATCTTTGGCAACCTGAGCGTCCGCGAGAACCTGGTGATGGCCGCAAGGTCCGGCCGGGCACGCGATGCGGCGGGCAGCGCCGCCCGCGGCGACGACTGGACCTTCGACCGCGTGATGGAGACCTTTCCGCGCCTGAAGGAGCGCCTGGGGCACGGCGGCCAGCAGCTCAGCGGCGGCGAGCAGCAGATGCTGACCATCGGCCGCGCACTGATGACCAACCCCGACGTGCTCATCCTCGACGAAGCCACCGAGGGCCTGGCACCGCTGATCGCCCGCGAGATCTGGCGCATCTGCAGTCTCATCAAGGAAAGCGGCATCAGCAGCGTGATCGTCGACAAGAACTGGAAGCACGTAACCCAGATCACCGACCGCAACGTCATCCTCGTCAAGGGCCAGATCGTGTTTGAAGGCACATCGCAGGCGCTGCAGGACGAGCCCGGACTGCTGGAACAGCACCTCGGCGTCTGACAGCGGCATGCGGCGCGCGCCCGCGCCGCGCCTGCGCTCCCCACCGATAGAATCCACCGCTTTCGTCCCCGAGAGGTTGCCCTTGTCTGATCGTCTGGCAGTTCTGCCGCAATACCTGATGCCCAAACAGGCGATGACCGTGCTGGCAGGCAAGCTGGCATCGGCCCGGCTGGGAGGCCTGACCACCGCTGCCATCCGCCGCTTTGTGGCGCGCTACAACGTCAACATGGGCGAGGCAGCCAACCCCGACATTGGCGCGTACACATCGTTCAACGACTTCTTCACCCGCGCCCTGAAACCCGGCGCACGCCCTCTGGAAGCAGCCGACCTGATCTGCCCGGTGGATGGCGCCATCAGCCAGTTCGGCCCGATTGCGCGCGACCAGATTTTTCAGGCCAAGGGGCACACGTACTCCACCACGGCGCTGGTGGGCGGCGACGCGGCGCTGGCCGCGCAGTTCGAGAACGGGCACTTTGCCACGCTATACCTCAGCCCGCGCGACTACCACCGCATCCACATGCCCTGCGCCGGCACGCTCACGCGCATGGTCCACGTGCCGGGGGACCTGTTTTCGGTCAACCCGCTCACCGCGCGCGGCGTGCCCGGGCTGTTTGCCCGCAATGAGCGCGTGGTGTGTGCGTTTGACGGCGCTCATGGGCCGTTTGTGCTGGTGCTGGTGGGCGCCACCATCGTCGGCAGCATGGCCACGGTGTGGCATGGCCTGGTGAACCCGCCGCGCACCGGCAAGCAGCGGCAATGGGACTACGCCCCCGGCCAGGTCAGCCTGCAGCAGGGTGATGAAATGGGCCGCTTTCTGCTCGGCTCCACCGTGGTCATGCTGTTCCCCCACGGGCCGCTGCGCTTCAATCCGCAGTGGGCGCCCGCTCGGCCGATCAGGCTGGGCGAAGCCATGGCCATGCGTTGAGGACTGAAATGCGCCGCAGCACAGCGCAGTCAGAGAAAAAAGCATGGGCAGGCGGGCCCGGCGGTGCCCGCTTTCAGCCCGCCTCAGGAGCCCGCGTGAGCCGGAAGGCCGTGGGTGCGAGCTGCAGCGACTCGGGCATGACCGGTGCGTCGTGGCCTACCAGATACACCGCCAGTGCGTAGCGCCGAACCACGACATGGCTGATCGTTTCATCGCGCTGGCCCCAGCGCACTGAGGCGCCCGCCTTGTAATGGGGCATGTAGTAGTGGGTGGCCGCTGTTTCCATGGGGATGAGCGGCTCCTTCCGCTGACTGTCTCTGGTGAGTGCTTCACCGCCGGCCATTGCGACCGCAGGCTGGATGTTAGCACCCGCACGTTGCGCAGTACCGGTATGGCGATGCCTTTTACACGTCTCGCGCAGTCTGTTGTCAGTGCCTGTCGCCGGGCTGCCGGGCAAACGCCAGCGCCGAAGCCAGCATGTTCTGAAGATGCGGTTGCATCCGGCTGGCAACCTCGGGCAGGTAGTCAAAAGGCAGGGCCTCCTGCATGTAGCTGCACTGCGTCATCTCCAGCTGCACGGCGTGCACGCCCTGCCCTGGCTGGCCATAGTGCCGGGTGATGTAGCCGCCCTTGAACCTGCCGTTGAGTACCGCCGTATAGCCCTGTGCGGACTTGGCCAGCGACAGCAGGTCCTGCGCCAGGGCCGGGTCGCAGCTCTCTCCGTTGGCCGTGCCCAGGTTCAGGTCGGGCAGCTTGCCTTCAAAGAACCGCGGCAGCACCGAGCGGATCGAGTGCGCATCCCACAGCACGGCCACCCCGTGCCGGGCGCGGATGCGGTCAAGCTCCGCGCGCAGTTGCGCGTGGTAGGGCGCCCACACGGCATCACGCCGGGCAGCGATCTCGGCTTCATCCGGCCCATCGCCTGCGGTGTAGATGGGGGTGTCGTCAAAGGTATCGACGGGGCACAGGCCGGTCACGCTCTGGCCGGGGTAGAGGCTGGCGCCATCGGGCGGGCGGTTCAGGTCCACCACGTAGCGTGAATGCGTCGCCACGAGAACGGACGCACCCATGTCTTTGGCAAACGCATACAGGCGCTCCATGTGCCAGTCGGTGTCGGGCACCTGGCGGGCCTCGGGCGTGAACCGCGCCGCCAGCGCTGGCGGCACATAGGTGCCAGCGTGGGGCATGGAGATGAGCAAGGGCTCGGTGCCCTGATGGAAACAAAAGGGGGGCGGCGGAGTGTGGGTCATCTGCGGGGTGCTATCGGGATAGGGTCGATCAATCTTCGGCAATCGTGGCTGCGCGCGCCGCAACAAAGGCATTCGCCGCACCATCGTGCAGCGCATGGCGCCCCTGGGCCACACGGCATGTGCCGCCGACCCACACGCTGCCGATGGCCGACGTACGGTGGCTGGCAAACACATGGGCAGAGAGCATGCCGGGCGCGGGCAGGCCGCACAGGGCCACGTGCTGCGCATCCAGCACCACCCAGTCAGCGGGCTGGCCCACGGCAATGCCTGACGACCCGCCGTCATTCAGCCGCCCCGATGCTTGCGCCCCGCCCTGCACGGCCTGCAACATCATGGCGGTGGCCACCTCGGGCTGCGCGGGCGTGGCCAGCACGTTGCGCTGGAGGCGCGACAGACGCTGGCCGTATTCCAGCATCAGCAGCTCTTCGGCCGCATTCACGCAGGCATGGCTGTCCGAGCCCACGCCCCAGCGCCCGCCGTGCCGCAGCCACAGGGGCATGTCGAAGATGCCGTCACCCAAGTTGGCCTCGGTGGTGGGGCAGATGCCGGCCACGGCCCCTGTGGCGGCGGCACCGGCGTACTCGGTGGGCGTCATGTGCGTGGCGTGCACCAGGCACCACCGCCCATCCACCGGGGCATGGTCCAGCAACCACTGCACGGGGCGCTGGCCGCTCCAGGCCAGGCAGTCGTCCACCTCCTGCGTCTGCTCGGCAATGTGGATGTGGATGGGGGCCTGCGGATTCAGGGCGGACAGGCCCTGCAGGGCAGCGGCGAGGCTGTCGGGTGGCACGGCGCGCAGCGAGTGCGGAGCCATGCCCAGTATGGCCTGCTGCGCACGACAGCCGGGGGCCAGCGCCTCCAGCAACCGCAGCATGCTGTCGGTGCTGCGGATGAAGCGGGCCTGGTCTGCACGCGGTGGCTTCGCACCAAAGCCGCTGGCCTGGTACAGCACCGGCAGCAGCGTGATGCGGATGCCCGCCGTCTGCGCCGCGCGCAGCAGGGCCAGCGACAGCGTGGCGTCGTCGGCGTAGGGTCGGCCATCGGTGTCGTGGTGCACGTAGTGAAACTCGCACACCGACGTGTAGCCAGCTTCCAGCATCTCGATATAGAGCCAGGTCGCGATGGCCTCAAGCGCCTCGGGGGTGATGCGCCGGGCAAATCGGTACATCAGGTTGCGCCAGCTCCAGAAGCTGTCCTGGGCCTCGCCCCGGTATTCCGTGAGGCCTGCAAACGCGCGCTGGAAGGCATGCGAGTGCAGGTTGGGCATGCCCGGCAGCATTGGCCCTGCGGCCTGCGCCACGCCAGCGGGCCTTGCGGCATCGGGGGTCACGCGGGCGATGCACCCTGCTTCGTCCCACTGCACCAGCACGTTGCGCGCCCAGCCGGTGGGCAGCAGCGCATCGGCCGCGAAGAGGCTGCGGGCGGTGTCCGCGGGCATGGGCATCGGGTCATGCGACATGGTCTGCTCCGGCAACGGCCACTGCCAGTCCGTTCGCTGCCAACTGCCCCTGCCGCACGATGGTGCAGCCAGGCTTGTGGCCCAGCCAGTAGGCCAGCTCTGCCTGATCTGCCACCGGCCACAGCACGAAGTTGGCGGGGCGGCCCGATGCAATGAGGCCGTGCGATTCCTGCAGGCCCAGTGCGCGGGCTGCATGGGTGGTGATGCCCGCCAGCGCCTCCGGTACCGTCAGGCGGAACAGCGTGCAGGCCATGTTGGCCATGAGTAGCAGGCTGAGCGCGGGGGATGTGCCTGGGTTGTGGTCGGTGGACACCGCCATGGGCACGCCCGCAGCGCGCAGCGCGGCAATCGGCGGCAGCTGCGTGTCGCGCAGCGTGTAGTAGGCGCCGGGCAGCAACACGGCCACGGTGCCAGCGGCCCGCATGGCGGCAATGCCGTCGGCCGACAGGTGCTCGATGTGGTCGCACGACAGCGCCCCGTAACGGGCGGCCAGCGCGGCGCCACCCATGTCCGACAGCTGCTCGGCATGCAGCTTGACGGGGATGCCCAGGCGCTGCGCTGCCTGGAAGACCTGCTCGGTTTCGGCCAACGTGAAGGCAATGCGTTCGCAAAACACATCCACGGCATCCACCAGCCCCTCTGCGGCCAGTGCCGGGAGCATGTCTTCGCACACCAGGCGGATGTAGTCTGAACTGCGCCCCGCGTATTCCGGCGGCAATGCGTGCGCCCCCAGAAACGTGGTGCGCACCGTCACGCCCAATGCTTCGCCCAGCCGGCGGGCCACGCGCAGCTGCTTGCGTTCGTGCTCCAGCGCCAGGCCGTAGCCCGACTTGATCTCGATGGCACACACACCTTCATCCAGCAGCGCCTGAAGTCGCGGTGCAGCCAGCGCAAAGAGCGCATCTTCCGATGCGTCGCGCGTGGCGCGCACCGATGAGACGATGCCCCCACCCGCCTTGGCCACCGCTTCATACGTGGCACCCGCCAGGCGCATCGCAAACTCGTTGGCGCGCTGCCCGCCGTAGACCAGATGCGTGTGGCAGTCCACCAGCCCGGGCGTGGCCAGCGCGCCCGCTGCCTGCCAGCGCGGCAGCGCCTGCCACCGGGCTGGCACCGCTTCACACGGCCCGACCCACTGCACCGCCCCCTGCTGCACCACGATGCTGGCGCTTGCGCCATCCGGCAACGGAACGTCGGGCATGCACAGGCCCGCTGCAGGCACGACGCCCTGCCAGACCCCGTCGGCACTGGCCTGGGCGCGGGTTGGCATATGGGCGTCTACCGCCTGGCCATGTGGCGAATTCATGGGGGTGTGGGTCATGGGAATAACTATGGTTTTTATAGCAACAGGTGCAATCAAATCATGGACTACAGGCCATTTTTAGCCAAAACCGGCCTCCCTGACCGTCACCCGGACCAGCGCCGGGCGCGCATCGGGCGCGAAGGGGCTGGCAGCCGTATTGGCATGGCCGATGGCCACCAGCGGTTCCAGCGACCGCGCAGCCAACGGGCCGGGCCACCACAGGCCCTGCCCTGCCCCCAGCACATACGACCGCTCGCCCCCCAGCACCGCCCACTGGCCTTGCAGCACCATGCACAACCCGGCGCCCTCGGGGCCTGCCGCGCAGGCCTCGCGCAGCACCTGCACATCACCATGGCAACGCCCCCGGCGCAGCATCAGGTTGAAGTCGGTCGAGGGGCCTCCCAGCATCGCGCAGTCGATGGGTACATCGCCCGCAAACGCAAAGGGCTGCCACCGCTGGTGCAGCGAATGCGCAATGCTGCCTGGCATGTCGCCAGGCGCCTGGGCGGCGCTGTCGTCCACCGGCTGGGCCAGATGCACACCATCGCCATCGAGCAGCATGATGTGCCGGTCCACGCCCGCGAACACCGAAAACGGACCCGCTGCCGCGATGCTGGCCACGCTCACGCGCCAGTCAAAGCCGCTGGTATCGGCGCCCGGTGGCCAGCAGGCCAGCTCGCGCGTACTGCCACCGCCGTTTTTCCACGGCATGGCGGGTACGCTGCGCAGGTCAAACCACTGCACGTCATCGTCCGGAGCGGGCGTGCCGCGCAGTGCAGCCCGGCCTGCGGCTTGCCGGCGTTGCCGTGCCTGCTCGGGCGCGCCGCGAAACGTGTTGGTTGTTGCCATGACCAAGGTCGCCTGGTGGGTGCGATGGGTGTCTGCGCTTGCGTGCGACCTGCTACTTGCCTGCCAGCATGGGCAGTTTCAGGCCCTGTTTGCGGGCCGTCTCCTGCGCCAGTTCGTAGCCTGCATCCGCATGGCGCATCACACCGCTGCCGCAGTCATTGACCAGCACGTTCGCCAGCCGCGCCGCCGCGGCATCGGTGCCATCGGCCACGATGACCATGCCCGAGTGCTGCGAGTAACCCATGCCCACGCCACCGCCGTGGTGCAGGCTGACCCAGGTGGCGCCGCCCGCGGTGTTCAGCAGCGCGTTGAGCAGCGGCCAGTCGCTCACGGCATCGGTGCCGTCCTTCATGGCTTCGGTTTCGCGGTTGGGGCTGGCCACGCTGCCGGTATCGAGGTGGTCGCGGCCGATGACGATGGGGGCCTTGAGCTCGCCGTTCTTCACCATCTCGTTGAAGGCCAGGCCCGCAATGTGGCGCTCGCCCAGGCCCAGCCAGCAGATGCGTGCAGGCAGGCCCTGGAAGGCAATGCGCTCGCCCGCCATGTCCAGCCAGCGGTGCACGTGCTTGTTCTCGGGGAACAGTTCCTTGATCTTGGCGTCGGTCTTGCGGATGTCTTCGGGGTCGCCCGACAGGGCCACCCAGCGGAACGGGCCCTTGCCTTCGCAGAACAGCGGGCGGATGTACGCGGGCACAAAACCGGGGAAATCGAACGCGTCCTTCACGCCTTCGTCAAACGCCACCTGGCGGATGTTGTTGCCGTAGTCCACCACCGGGATGCCCATGTGTTGAAAGTCGAGCATGGCCTGCACATGCGCTGCGCACGACCTGGCGGCGGCCTTCTTCAGCAC
>LNEG01000220.1 GCA_001464865.1 Burkholderiales bacterium Ga0074133 | reverse complement strand
ACTGTTCACCACGTGCAGCAGTGCCACCGCCAGGATGAATGCGCCGAAGAACCAGTTGGCCACGTAGATGTGCTTGACCTTGCGCACGCCGATGGTTCCAAAGAACACGATCGCGTACGACACCCACACCAGCGTGATCAGGATGTCGATGGGCCACTCCAGCTCGGCGTATTCCTTGCCCGATGTGTAGCCCAGCGGCAGACTGATGGCGGCGGCCAGGATGACCAGCTGCCAGCCCCAGAACGTGAACGCGGCCAGCGGCGCGGCAAAAAGCCTGACCTGGCAGGTACGCTGCACCACGTAATAGCTGGTGGCAAACAGTGCGCAACCGCCAAAGGCGAAGATCACTGCGTTGGTGTGCAGCGGGCGAAGACGCCCGTAGCTCAGCCATGGAATGCCGAAGTTGAGCTCGGGCCAGGCGAGCTGGGCGGCGATGACCACGCCCACCAGCATACCGACCACCCCCCACACCACGGCCATGATAGAAAACTGCCGCACCACCGTATCGTTGTAGTGCGCAGCATTTGTGTTTGCTAGATCCATCGGGCACCTCGTTTTATTGCAGTCATAGTTTGTTGCACAGGGGGCTCAGGCACATTGACACATGTCAATCGTCCCGGAGAATCCGCTCCCCCTCCTGCTCGACGCTCTCGAACTGGCCGTGGTAAACCGCCCACCACAGGCCAGCGAGCACCAGCAGCACCAGCGCGACCGACAGGGGAATCAGCAGATAAAGGATGTCCATCAGGCGGGCTCCGGGCGTGTAGCGTTGGAAAGATCGGAAACGGCTGCAGTCGAGGCTGTGGCCGCGCTGCTGCCTGCCTCTGCCGCAGATGGCGCGAGCGCGGGCAGGTTGCGCGACAGGCGCGCCGCGTTGAGCACCACCAGCAGCGAACTGAGCGCCATGCCCAGGCCTGCCAGCCATGCGGGCATGGCCCCGACCACCGCCAGGGGCACGCACAGGGCGTTGTAGCCCGCAGCCCACCACAGGTTCTGCCGCACCACGCGCAGCGTGCGGCGCGCAAGCATGACCGTCTGCGGCACCAGGTCCAGGCTGTCGCCCAGCACTACAAAATCGGCCTGCGCCTGGGCCAGCGGCACGGCACGGCCGAAAGCGAAGGATGCGTGTGCGCCCGCAAGCACCGGGCCATCGTTGAGCCCGTCGCCCACCATGGCCACGTGGTGGCCGGAGGTTTGCAGGGCCGTGAGCGTTGCCAGCTTGCCCTGGGGCGTGCATTCACCCTGCGCCAACGCAATTCCGGCCTGGGCAGCCACGCGCTCTACGGCAGCCGCGCGGTCGCCCGACAACAGTTGCACGGAGATGCCCGCACGTTGCAGCGCATCGACGACGCCAGGCGCCTCGGCGCGAAGGTCTTCGGCAAGTTCAAAGCGGGCGACTTCGCTCACACTGCCGTCGTCATGCACCAGCGACAGCACCGCCTGCAAAGTCGGGCCAGCGTCGGAGACTGCCACGCCGGCATGCAGGGCCGAACCGAGCCGGAACACCCGCGCGGGCGCGCCGTCCTGGCGGGCATCCACCAGCGTGCCCACCAGACCCCGGCCCGCCTCTTCGCTCAGATCGGAGACGCGCCAGTGGCCGCGGCCGCCGGCACCGGCCAGTGCCACGGCGCGAGACACCGGGTGCATGGATTGCCCTGCCAGCGCCGCAGCCATCGACAAGGCTTCGTCGGCGCTGATGCCGGGCGCGGTGTCCACCGAGCGCAGCGCCATCGCGTCGCGGGTGAGCGTGCCCGTCTTGTCAAAGACGATGGTGTCTACCCGGGCCAGCGCCTCCAGCGCCTGCAGGTTACGCACCAGCACGCCATGGCGCGCGAGGGTTCCCGCGGCAGTGAGCATGGCCACGGGCGTGGCCAGCGACAAAGCGCAGGGGCAGGTGACGATCAGGACCGCCACCGCCACCATGAGGGCGTGGCCCGGATCGGTGGGCCACCACCAGGCCGCAGCCAGCCCGGCCGCCACCAGCACCGCCCACAGGAATGGGCGCGCAATGCGGTCTGCCAGCTGCGCCAGCCGGGGCTTTTGCAGCGATGCGCTTTCCATGAGCGCCACGATCTGGGCAAACCGGGTTTGCGCGCCGGTCGATTCGACCAGCACCTCCACCGGTGCCTGCAGGTTGTAGCTGCCCGCCGTGACGGCACTGCCTTCGGCGCGGGCTACGGGCGTGGACTCCCCGGTCAGCAGCGCCTCGTCCACGTGAGTGTGGCCCACCGTGATGCGGCCATCGGCCGGAAATGCTTCGCCTGCCAGCACGCGGACGACATCACCCACCGCCAGCCGCCGTGTGGCCACCCGCACAAAGCTGCCATCGCCCGAGCGGCGCTCCACGCTGTCGGGCAGGCGGTTCATGACCGCCTCCAGCGCGCCGGCGGTGCGGTCGCGCAGGCGCAATTCAAGCCAGCGCCCGGTCAGCAGAAAGAAAACGAACATCGTGAGGGAGTCGTAGTAGACCTCCTTGCCGAAGATGCCGTCCATGTCGAACGTGCCGACCGAGCTGACGACGAAGGTGATGGCCATGCCCAGCGCCACCGGCAGGTCCATGCTCACGCGGCGCAGCCGGATATCGCGCAGCGCGCTTGAAAAGAAGGGGCCGCACGAGAACACCACCATCGGCAGCGTGATCACCCATGACGCCCAGCGCAGCAGATGCTCCATCTCGGCGGTCAGGTCGCCGGGCTGGGCCACGTAGGCGGGCCACGCGTACATCATCACCTGCATCATGCAAAAGCCGGCCACCAGCCAGCGCCACAGCGCCCGGCGACTCTCGCGCAGGCGCTGCGCGCGGGCAAACGCATCCATGGCGGGCATGGCGCGGTAACCTGCGTGTTCCACGGCGGCCATCCATCGGGAGGGCAATACCCGGGCAGGGTCCCACACCACCCGGGCGCGGCGCGTGGCAGCGCTCACATCAGCCTGTTGCACGCCGGGCACGGCCTTCAAGGCGTCTTCGATGGTGAGGGCGCAGGCTGCGCAGTGCATGCCTTCCAGCACCACATGGGACTCCCACGGGCCGGCCAGCGGGTCGGGCTCGCCCTGCCCGACCGGGGAGCAGGCGCGGCCGAACGCCGACCACTCCTGGGGCTCGTCCAGCAGCGAAGTCTGGACGGCTGCAACGTCTGCAGGCTGAGGCAAGGGTGTGTCAACCGGCGCGGCGGGACGAAACTTTGACATGGTTCAAGGCTATCGCCGATAGCCCGCGGCCGCGTTGACCTGGATCAAGCCCGAACCCATCATTTGTGCCTACGCTCTGTCCCGAGCCTGCCCGAAGCCCGCGACAGGGCCCCGGCAGCGCACGAAGCAGTCAGGCAGACCTTTTAACCACCTTGAGGAGAACTCCATGTACAAACGCATCCTGATCGCCACCGATGGTTCCGAGCTGTCGGAAAAAGCGGTGGAACACGGTCTGGCGCTGGCCGGCCTGACTGGCGCCACCGTGATCGCCCTGAAAGTGGTGCCCCGTTACCCGCGCAGCTATTTCGAGGGTGGTATCCCCGTCGAGTCAGGTGACGTCAAGCGCATCGAGAAGCAGTGGTCGGACTCGGCCCAGGCCATGGTGGATGGCGTGGCTGCCCAGGGCAGCGCCCAGGGCGTCACGGTCAAGGGGGTGGTCGCCAAGTCCGACCTGGTGGCTGAAGCCGTGATCTCGGCTGCCAAGAAGCACAAGGCAGACCTGATCGTGATGGCCTCGCACGGCCGCAAGGGCCTCAAGCGCCTGCTGCTGGGCAGCGAGACCCAGCACGTGCTGACGCACTCGCACATCCCTGTGCTGGTGCTGCGTTAACGCAAAAACAGCCGCCAGCGCTTTACAAAAAAGGCACTGGTGGCCATTGATTCAATCGCATTTCAACTTCGGCTGCCTCAGGCAAACAGCCCCTTGTACTGCTCGCGCAGCAGGTTCTTTTGCACCTTGCCCATGGTGTTGCGGGGCAGCTCGGACACCACATAGCACTTCTTGGGAATCTTGAAGTTGGCCAACTGCGCCTTGAGCGCAGCCACGATGGCATCGGGGTTGAGCTGCGCGCCGGGCTTGGCAATGACCACCGCCACGCCCACCTCACCAAAATCGGGGTGCGGCACGCCCACCAGCGCGCTTTCGGCCACGCCGGGCATGTCGTTGATGGTGCTCTCGATCTCGGCCGGGTACACGTTGTAGCCACCGCTGATGATCAGGTCCTTGCTGCGGCCCACGATGCTCACGTAGTCACGCGCATCCACCTTGCCCACGTCGCCGGTCTTGAACCAGCCGTCTGCGGTGAACTCCTCGGCGGTCTTTTCGGGCATGCGCCAGTAGCCCTTGAACACATTGGGGCCGCGCACCTGGATGTTGCCGATCTCGCCCTCCGGCACTGCCTTGCCTGCGTCGTCCACCACGCGCAGGCCCACGCCGGGCAGCGGAAAGCCTACGGTAGCGCCACGCCGCTCGGTCTGGCCCGCATGGCGCGCGTCGGCAGCGTACGGGTTGGAAGTGAGCATGATGGTCTCGCTCATGCCATAGCGCTCCAGGATGGTGTGGCCGGTGCGCTGCTGCCATTCGTTGAAGGTTTCGATCAGCAGCGGCGCAGAGCCCGCGATGAACAGGCGCATATTGCGGGCCGCCTCCTTGTTCAGGCCCGCCTCGGCCAGCAGGCGCACATACAGCGTGGGCACGCCCATGAACACCGTGGCGCGCGGCATGGCAGCCAGCACCGCCTTGGGGTCGAACTTGCTGAACCAGATCATCTTGCTGCCGTTGATGAGCGCGCCGTGGATGGCCACGAACAGGCCATGCACGTGGAAGATGGGCAGCGCGTGGATCAGCACATCGCCGCGCCCCTCGGGCCCGCCTGCGTTTGTCCAGCCCCAGTAGTCCCTGAGCACCTGCGCGTTCGACAGCAGGTTGCCGTGCGTGAGCATCGCCCCCTTGCTGCGGCCGGTGGTGCCGCTGGTGTACAGGATGGCGGCCAGGTCATCTGCCTGCCGGGCCACGGGCTCCTGCACATCGCTGTGATGCGTGGCGCGCTCCAGCAGGCTGCCCGTGCGGTCATCGCCCAGGGTGAACACATGCTGCGTGCCCTGCGTGAAGGCGATCTTGCTCACCCACCCGAAATTGCCGGGCGTGCAGACCACCACCGCTGGTTCGGCATTGCCGATGAAATACTCGATCTCGCCGCTCTGGTAGGCGGTGTTGAGCGGCAAGAACACATAGCCCGCGCGCAGCGTGGCCAGGTACAGCAACATGGCCTCGACCGACTTTTCGACCTGCACGGCCACGCGACTGCCCTCGGGCAGCTTCAGCGATGCCAGCAGGTTGGCCATGCGTGCACTGGCGTGGTCCAGATCGCGCCAGCTGTACAGCAGGGGCGTGCAGTCGGGCGCGGTGGTCTCCACGGCGATCTGGTCCAGGTCAGCGGGGAACGCGGCGCGCAAAGCACTGAAGAGGTTGTGGTGTTTCATGGGACAAAAGGGGCAACAGGGCAACAGGAAGGGATGGGTGGCGTCGCGCGCCGAAGAGGTTTTCGCAGGCGATGGCTTCAGAACAGGGGCTGGCGCTTTTCGAGAAACGCCGCAATGCCCTCACGGTGCTCGGCACTGCTGGCGTAGCCGTAGGGATCGGAAACGTCGTTCGCTACAGTTTTCATAGCATCAGGGGCAAATGAATGTTGGGCTTGACGCTGTTTTAACGCCCGAAACGTCTGTTTGTTCATCCGGGCGGCCTCGGGCGCCAGCGCGGCCACGCGCAAGGCGCTGGCCAGGGCCTCTGCGGCGACGGCATCATCCGGCACCAAGCGGCTCAGGAACCCGCGTGCCTGCATGTCGGTGGCGCTGAACGTCGCTGCCTCCAGCAGCATCTGGCGGGCTACGGCATCACCCACCGCTGCTGCCACCAGCTGCGCCTCGCGCGGGGCCATTGGAAAACCGAGCTTTGCAATGGGCGCGCCAAAGCGGGCACTGCTGCCCGCAATGCGGATGTCGCAGCAGCTGGCGATCTCCACCCCCGCGCCCATGCAGGCGCCGCTGATCTGCGCCACCACGGGCGCGTCGCATTCCAGCATGGCGCTCAGCCCGCCCCAGACATCGTTCTCGTGAAAGTCGCGCAGCGCGGCGGCATCAAACCGGAACCCGGGGTATTCCGAAATGTCACCACCCGCGCAGAAGGCATCGCCCTCCCCCGCCACCAGCACGCAACGCACGGCAGTCCCCCGGCCCTGGATGTCCTCAAACACCGCACGCAACTGCCGCCACATCGCCCGCGACATGGCATTGAGCCGCCCGGCATGGCGCAAGGTGACGTGCACCACGCCCTGCTCACCCGCCCTCAAAAGCACTTCACCCGGCATATTCGCTACCCATCACGTTTGCCAAAGACACCGCCCACAACACAAGCGCAGCGCCATCGCGCGTGCCACCGTGGAACTGGCTCCGCCAGCCCACCGGTGGCGTCCCCCTTCAGGGGGAAGGCGCGAGGCGCTGAGGGTGTGGAAGAGCCTGGCGTGTCCGAGCGGGCCGCACAAACGCGCTCCGTTCAGGCGCAAAGCACAGCCATAGCACGGGCTATGGCGAGCATTTGCAACGCCAACGGGGTGCGTTTTTGCGGAACAAGCGGGCACGGCGGGTTCTTTCACACCTTCCTGGGGGTTAATCGAGCTTCGCGCCAGACGTCTTCACCACCGCCGCCCAACGCTTGACCTCGCTGCTCACAAACGCCGCAAACTGCTGCTGCGTCATGCCGCCAAAATCCGCGCCATTGGCCGCCCAGGTGGTCTTGAGCTCATCGGCCGTGCCCAGCTTGCGCACCTCGTCGATGATGCGCGCCTGCACGTCTGCCGGGGTGCCCTTGGGGGCCCACAGGCCGTACCAGGTCGTCACGGTGTAGTCGGGCAGGCCCACTTCAGCCGCGCACGGTACGTCAGGGAAGGCAGGGTTGCGCTTGGGGCCCGACACCATCAGCGCCTTGATGCGCCCGGCCTTGATGTGGGCGGCCGATGAACCCAGGCCGTCAAACATCATGTCCACCTGCCCGCCAATCAGGTCCTGCAGGGCCGGGCCCGCGCCGCGGTACGGAATGTGGGTGATGAAGGTACCCGTCTGCTGCTTGAACAGCTCGCCCGCCATGTGGTGCGAAGTGCCTGCACCGGCCGAGCCGTAGTTAAGCTTGGCCGGGTTGCGCTTCACAAAATCCATGAACTGCTGGAAGTTGGTGGCCGGCACGTTCTTGGGGTTGACCACCACCACCTGCGGCACGTTGGCCAGCAGGAACAGGGGGATGAAGTCTTTTTCGATGTCGTAGTCGAGCTTGGGGTACATCGACGGCGCAATGGCGTGATGCACCGCGCCCATGAAGAGGTTGTAACCATCCGGCGCGGCCTTGGCTGCAAAACTGGCGCCCACGGTACCGCCCGCGCCGCCGCGGTTATCAATCACCAGCGTCTTGCCGATGGACTTGGAAAACTGCGCAGCCAGCGGGCGCGCAAAGGCGTCGGTACCTCCCCCTGCCGGGAACGGCACCACCATGTTGACCGGCTTGGAAGGCCATGCGCTGGCCTGCGCCCAGGTGGCTGTGGTTACGCTGCCCAGGCCCGCTGCAGCTGCGCCGACCAGCAGTTCGCGGCGGCGTATCGAAAATGGGTTCATTGCTTGTCTCCTGTCATCGTTGTTGGAAAAACCTGCGGCCTTTGTCCGGGCCGTCCACCGCGCCGACGGTGCTGCGCCGCACCGGTAGCGTTGTCCTGCCGGCCCTTGCCCCGCCACGCTGGCAGTGCCTGCAGGGGCCGATTTTCTTGTACTGCTTCAACCGCGCAAAAGGCTCTCGATCTCGCCCGACACGGGGAGCTTGCCCTGCGCGAGCATGGCACGGTGCTTGTCGATGCGCTTGAGGTCGTACAGGTAGTTGACCATCAGCCCATACGACTGCTTGAGCCCCTTGGCCGACGGGTCGCCGCCCCAGTTCAGGCGCTCCACGCGGGCACCGTTGCCCAGGTGGAAGCGGGCCACGGCGTCACAGGGCTTGCCGTCCTGCAGGTCGCGCCCCAGGTAGTGGGCGGCGCACTCCAGCAGCATCTGGCGGGCGGGCGATCTGGCGTCCAGGTCCAGCGGCTTGTCCACCGCGGCCAGAAAGTGTGCGGCCTGTGGCGGCTCAAAGCCCACCGCGCGGCCCAGTTCGGCACGGCGCTTGTCGTCCAGGCGCTCGAGCATCGCGGGGGCGTTCTTGCCCAGCCATGCACGAAAGCCCGGTATCGGCGACAGCGTGGCAAAGGTGCGCAGCCGTGGAAACTCCGCCGCCAGCGTCTCCACCACATGCTTGATGAGCGAGTCGCCAAAGCTCACGCCGCGCAGGCCGGTTTGCGTGTTGCTGATGGAATAGAAGATGGCCGTGTTGGCACGCGTGATGTCCACCGGCGCGGCGGCTTCATCGAGCAGCGGCGTGATGCTGCTGGAGATGCGGTCGAGCAGCGCCACCTCGACAAAGATCAGCGGCTCGTTGGGCAGCCGCGGGTGAAAGAACCCGTAGCAGCGCCGGTCGCTGTCCAGCCGGTTTTTGAGGTCGGCCCAGCTGCGGATGTCGTGCACCGCCTCGTACTTGATGAGCTTTTCGAGCAGTGATGCGGGCGAATCCCAGGACAGACGGCGCAGCTCCAGAAACGCCACGTCAAACCAGGTGGAAAACAGCTGCTCCAGCTCGGCATCGAGCGCCAGCAGGCGCTTGTCGGACTTGAGCATGGGCAGCAGCTCGGCGCGCATGTCCACCAGGAAGCGCATGCCTTCGGGGAACACGGCAAAGCGCTGCAGCAGCCGGGTGCGCGGCGACACCAGCGCGCGGCGCAGGCTGATCTCGGCCTGGCCCTCCTCGGCCGTGCCCGCAGCGGCCTCGTAGCGCTGGCGGGCCGACTTGAAGCGGGTGGCATCGGGAGCGAACTGCTCGCACATCAGCAGCCACATGTCGCGCCGCTCTTCGGGCTGCGCAGCGGCGTACCACTGGGCCACGGCTTGCGCACGGCGCCCGCCTTCAATCTCGCTGACCTGCGGCGCCACGACTTCCTGCAGGTCGGCCAGCAGGCGGCGCAGGGCGCGCGGCGACAGGGACTCCTGCCCGCGGCGCAGCGTGGCCACCAGCCGCTCGTGGGTGGACCGCTGCACCGCCGTCTTGGCCACCACGTCGGTCACGCTGCCGTCCACGGCGGAAGCGCGGACGGGCTTGTCGGCTGTCTTGCCGGCGGTGCCATCCCCGCCCGCGGCGTTGTCTGCTGCCGGGACCACGGAACGCAGGCGCGAGACGCTGCGTGAAATCCATTCGGGGGTGCTGTTGATCATGGGGCAAGCCTTGAGGTCTGGTGGCGGGCAATCTCGCGCAGCGCATCGCGCTGGCGCAGCAGGTGGTTGCGCATGGCTTCTTCGGCGGCATCGCAGTCGCGGGCCTTCAGGGCGGCAAACACGGCCAGGTGCTCAGCCAGGCTTTGCTGCAGGCGCCCCGGGGCCTGCAGGGTCTGCAGCCGGGCCAGCCGCAAGATCTTGCGCAGGTCGCCAATCACCTGGGCGAGCCAGCGGTTATCGGCCAGGGTGATGAAGGCCTCGTGAATGGCGTAGTTGGCCTCGTAGTAGGCGGTGATGCCGCCTTCATCGGCGCACTGCTGCAGGCGCTGGTGCAGCGTTTCCAGCGCAGCGACATCGGCGGCCGTGGCCTTGCGCGTGGCTTCGTGCGCGGCGCGGCCCTCCAGCAGCGCGATCACGGGAAAGATGTCGTCCACGTCCTGCGCGGTGATCTGGGCCACAAAGCAGCCCCGGCGCGGCTCGTGTCGCAACAGCCCTTCGGCCACCAGCACCTTGAGCGCCTCGCGCAGCGGCGTGCGCGAGATGGCCAGGCGCTCGCACAGCGCGGCCTCATCCACAAAGCTGCCGGGCGCCAGGCTGCCCGAGAAGATCTGCTCCCTCAGGCGGGAAGCCGCTTCATCGTGCAGGGAATTGGGTTGCGGGCGCATGAATACCTGGAGGGAGTGACTGGGGAAACGCGTAGACAGTGGGACTACAGCCCATAACGGCGGCTTAATGCCGCCAAAGTCGCCGCTACAGAGCCTGACTCCATAATTTCTCATAATTACGGAATGCGCAAGCGGAAAAGAACAGGGGTGTGGGGAAAGCAACAGGTACCCAGTCCGCCAGCGGGACAAACAGCGCGCTGCGAGCGCGACTTTCCTGTTCAGATCAGGCAACCGACCCGCCGGACCGGGCCGCATTGCGCATTGGGAGAGGTACCGGCACCAGGAGCATGCGATTCAACGCATGGGCACGGCCGCGAAAGCCGTGGCGCCACACGCCAGTCAGCGCGGGTGGACCTGCGCCACCGCGCGTGCCCGCGCAACCCAGCTCGCAGACTGGCACTGCGCCCAAAATGCTATCATTTATATAGCATCAGGTGCAATCAAAACCTGCACTTCCGCCCTGTTTCACCCTAAAACTAACCGCGGGCAGCCCCCACGGGCTGCCGCCGGGCCCAAAGCCACAGCGCCACACCACCGACGATCATCGGCACGCACAGCCACTGGCCCATGCTCATCCCCAGCGACAGGACGCCCAGGAACGCATCGGGCTCGCGGAAGTACTCCGCGATGAACCGGAACACCCCGTAGCCCATCAGGAAGGCCGCCGCCACCTGGCCCTGGCGGCGCTCCTTGCGGGCGTAGAGCCACAGCAGCACGAACAGTAGCAGGCCTTCCAGCAGGAACTGGTACACCTGCGACGGGTGGCGCGGCTGCATGGAGCCGCTGTGCGCAAACACCATGCCCCACGGCAGGTCGGGGCTGGAAAACCGGCCCCACAGTTCGCCATTGATGAAGTTGCCCACCCGCCCTGCCGCCAGCCCCGTGGGCACGCAGGGCGCCACAAAGTCGGCCACCTGCAGCCAGGGCCGCTTGCGCGAATGCGCAAACCAGATCATGGCGACGATCACGCCCAGCAGCCCGCCATGGAACGCCATGCCGCCCTGCCACACCGCAAAAATCTCCAGCGGGTGGCTGAGGTAGTAGCCGGGCTTGTAAAACAGGCAGTAGCCCAGCCGGCCACCAATGACGACGCCGGCCACTCCGAGGAACAGGATGTCCTCCACATCGCGACGCGACCACGCGCCCGGGCCGGCGATGGAGGCAAAAGGCTGGTGGCGCAGGCGCCGGATGCCGAGCAGCATGAACAGCCCGAAAGCTGCCAGGTACGTGAGCCCGTACCAGTGAATGGCGAGCGGGCCGAGTTGCAGGGCGACGGGATCGATGTGGGGATAGGTCAGCATGTTGCAGCTATTGTGCCCCGGCACGAAATGCCCACCGGGGCCCGTCATGGAGCAGCACAGGGTTCAGGCTGCTCGGTCCGCCGGATCGCCCGATCCGCGGGCCACGCGCTCAGTCAACCCTATCGCACCGGGATGCGCAGGGGCTGGTCTCCCCGCCATTTCTTGCAAGACGGGCACCGGCCCAGCCTACTTTGCCTGGATGAACGCCACGAACCGTTGCAGCGCCGGGTTGCCGGAGCTGGCCGACCAGACCAGACTGGTTTCACAGACGGGCAACTGGCCATCACCGAGTGCACCAATCTCTTCCTGTGCCTTGGCATGGCCCGACAACTCGGCCCCGGTGCGGTACACCACGCCGTCGCGGCGAAACTGCGTCACGCTTTCCGGCACCCAGGCCACGCCCAGCCCGCCCCACACCAGGTTCACGATGGTCTGCATCTGGATGGCCTCTTGCGCCACCACCGGAACACGCCCTGCCCCGCGGTACAGATCCAGGATCGCGTCGTACAGCGACGGGACGATGCGGCGCGGAAACACCACCAGCGGCTCGTCCAGCACCTGGGCCAGGTCGGGCCGGGGGGCATGCGCGAGCGGGTGCTGGGCAGCCAGGGCGAGCACCAGCGGCTCGTGCGCCACGGCGTAGCGGGCCAGTTCGGGCGGCGCAAAGCCTGGCGAATGCAGCATGAGTCCGGCATCCAGCTCGCCGCGGGCAAACAGGGCGCGCTGCACGTCGCCCGTTGCCTCGACCAGCTCCAGTGCCACCTGCGGGCATGCCGCCCGGAATTCGCGCACCCAGCCGGGCAGGCGCTCGAAGCCAATGGTGGACACAAACCCCAGCCGCACGCGCCCCACCTCACCGGCCGCGGCCGCGCGCGCCCTGGCCGGCAGGGCCTGCGCCCGCTCCAGCAGATCGCGTACGTCGGGCAGCAGGGCCTCGCCCGCAGGGGTCAGCGCCACGCGGCGGCGGGTGCGGTCAAACAGCAGCACGCCCAGGGATCGCTCCAGCTGGGCGATGCCCTGGGTCAGCGGCGGCTGCGTCATGTGCAGGCGCACGGCGGCACGGCCAAAGTGCAGCTCTTCGGCCACGGCGATGAACTGGCGCCACGCCCGCACGTCGATCAGCGTTTCTTTCATATGTTTTTTATATTACTGGAGCGGCACAAAGGGATTGGAACGCACCTGGCAAACGCCGCATACTTCTGCACGCAGACCATGCCGGGCGCAATGCCCGGCGGCGGCAACGCAACAACGACGACCCACAAGGACCCCACCATGGCAGACAGCAAGACCATCCCGATCCAGCCCATCAACCGCCGCAGCGCCAACATCACGCAGGGCAAGAGCCGCGCGCCCAACCGCTCGATGTACTACGCCATGGGCTACGAGGAAGGCGATTTCGTCAAGCCCATGGTCGGCGTGGCCAACGGCCACAGCACCATCACCCCCTGCAACAGCGGCCTGCAAAAGCTGGCCGATGCCGCCATCGCGGGCATCGAGGAAGCGGGCGGTAACGCCCAGGTGTTCGGTACGCCCACCATCTCGGACGGCATGGCCATGGGCACCGAAGGCATGAAGTACAGCCTGGTCAGCCGCGAAGTCATCAGCGACTGCATCGAAACCTGCGTGGGCGGCCAGTGGATGGACGGCGTGCTGGTCGTCGGCGGCTGCGACAAGAACATGCCCGGCGGCCTGATGGGCATGCTGCGCGCCAACGTGCCCGCCATCTATGTGTACGGCGGCACCATCCTGCCCGGCCACTACAAGGGGCAGGATCTGAACATCGTCAGCGTGTTCGAAGCCGTGGGCGAAAACGCCGCAGGCAAGCTGAGCGACTTTGACCTCAAGGAAATCGAAAAGCGCGCGATCCCGGGCACCGGCTCGTGCGGCGGCATGTACACCGCCAACACGATGTCCAGCGCGTTCGAGGCCCTGGGCATCAGCCTGCCGTACTCGTCCACCATGGCCAACCCGCACGACGAGAAGATGAACTCGGCCAAGGAATCCGCCAAGGTGCTGATCGAAGCCATCAAGAAGGACCTCAAGCCCCGCGACATCGTGACCAAGAAGGCCATCGAGAACGCTGTGGCCGTGATCATGGCCACGGGCGGCTCCACCAACGCCGTGCTGCACTTCCTGGCCATCGCCCACGCAGCCGGTGTGGAATGGGACATCGACGATTTCGAGCGCATCCGCAAGCAGACGCCCGTGATTTGCGACCTCAAGCCCAGCGGCAAGTACCTGGCGGTGGACCTGCACCGCGCGGGCGGCATCCCGCAGGTCATGAAGATCCTGCTGAAGGCCGGTCTGCTGCACGGCGACTGCATCACGATCGAAGGCAAGACGGTGGCCGAAGTGCTCAAGGACGTGCCCGACGAGCCGCGCGCCGACCAGGACGTGATCCGTCCCATCCACAACCCGATGTATGCGCAAGGCCACCTGGCCATCTTGAAGGGCAACCTGAGCCCCGAAGGCGCCGTGGCCAAGATCACCGGCCTGAAGAACCCCGTCATCACCGGCCCTGCCCGCGTGTTCGACGACGAGCAGTCTGCACTGCAGGCCATTCTGGACGGCAAGATCAAGGCGGGCGACGTCATGGTGCTGCGCTACCTGGGCCCCAAGGGCGGTCCTGGCATGCCCGAGATGCTGGCTCCCACGGGCGCACTGATCGGCGCAGGCCTGGGCGAAAGCGTGGGCCTGATCACCGACGGCCGCTTCTCGGGCGGCACCTGGGGCATGGTGGTGGGCCATGTGGCGCCCGAAGCGGCAGCCGGCGGCACCATTGCCTTTGTGAACGAAGGCGACAGCATCACCATCGACGCGCGCCAGCTGCTGCTGGAGCTGAACGTGAGCGAAGCAGAAATCGCCCGCCGCCGTGAAGGCTGGACGCCACCGGCCCCGCGCTACACGCGTGGCGTGCAGGCGAAGTTTGCTTTCAATGCCTCCAGCGCCAGCAAGGGCGCTGTGCTTGACGCGTACTGATTCCGCTGGCCGCTTGCGCGGCCATCCCCCCGCGGGAGGTGTGGGCAGGGGCGAGTGGGCCCACAAAAAAGCCCGTTGCGAGACGCATCTCGCAACGGGCTTTTTTCCATCGGGGCTCAGGGCGCTTTGTCGCGAACCATCAGCCACGTACCTGGCAGACACGGGGCGGTACAAACCACAGCCACCGATCGCCCACGCCGCGGAACCGACGCAAAGCCTGTTCAGCGCGGCTTGCGTGGCTGGATTCCCAGAGCCTCCTTGTGGCGGTTGATGCGTTCTTTCTTGCGCTCTTCCATCTTCTCCATGGCCTTGCGTTTGGTGTAGCCGGTGGAGTCCGCCCAGGCCCACCAGGCCGCCGTGGCGGCAAAGGATGAGATCACCACCCACCACGACCAGGTCGCCACCGGCCCGATCTCAAGATATTTCAGTGCCAGAAGCACCAGCGACAGACCCAGCAGGTACATGAAAACCCCCTCGACATACAAAGACAACGGGCTGACCGCGCAGGCGCCGCAGGTCAACCTAACTCACTACAATTCCGTTGAAAGCACTGTAACCCAACCACAGGAATTCCCACCATGAAGCGTACCCTGATCACACTCGCGTTGACCCTGACGGTGGCCGTCCCCGCCATGGCCGACATGGCTCTGGCAACGTCGAAAAACTGCATGGCATGCCACGCGGTCGACAAGAAACTGGTGGGCCCGTCGTACAAGGATGTGGCGGCCAAGTACGCTGGCCAGAAAGATGCTGTGGACAAGCTGGCAGTGAAGATCATCAAGGGCGGCGGCGGCGTATGGGGCCCCGTGCCCATGCCTGCCAACGCGCAGGTCAGCGAAGCCGATGCGAAAAAGCTGGCTGCGTGGGTGATGACCCACAAGTAATTCGGAGAAATGCCCCGGAACACCCCGGGGCGTTGTTCAACCCGGCAAACAAAAAGCCGCTGCACTCACGTGCAGCGGCTTTTTTGCTTGCGTGCCGACAGCTTATGGCGCGACGCTCGGGCCGCCATGGCGCAGCTGGTGTTCCAGTTGTCCCACGTAGGCGGCTGTCGCGTTGTCGGACTCGGCAGCGCGGCGCGTGAGTCGCGCCTCCAGCGCTTCCATGCGGGCCAGAAGCTCGGCATGGGCCTGACGGTGCTGGCCCTCCAGAAAGGTTCGCAACTCGGTAAAGCGGGATGCCTCGGCCTTGTCGGCCAGCTCGCGTTGCGCGTGCATTTCCTTGTTGTGGCGGCGGTTCTCCATCAGTACGGACCCCTGCAGCGACAGTACATAAGCCAGGAAGAACACGCCCAGCAGCACGGTGAGCGCCAGCATGATGAGCCCCAGCGGCGCATCAAAGATCACGATGCCCAGGGACACGGACGACACCGCTGCCAGGGCGCCCCAGTTGAGCGCGGCGAGCAAGGCGATGACGACCACGGTAAGGATGAGCACGACAGAACGCAGTTGCATGATGAAACCTCGGGTGAATCAGCGCTCCGCCGGCTGGCGGGCAACGCGATGCCCGGGTTTTAACGCATGACGCTGCTGCGGCACACCTTATCGATGCGATTTCCGTCCGCGTCCTACAGCGGCGCAGCAGGGCACACGCCAGCGCATGCGCCCAACCTGGCCCCGACAGCGGCAAACACCTGCCGAGGTGGGCCGGGCACATGCCAGGACCTCCGGTAACGTGCGTGCCATGGCGTTGCACGCGCAAAGGAGTGCTGGCGCCGCGTCAACGGCGCTCCGCCGGCTCAGTTGGTCTGCGACAGCTGATCGAGGATGGCCGGGTTCTCCAGCGTGCTGGTGTCCTGCGTGATCGCCTCGCCCTTGGCAATGCTGCGCAGCAGGCGGCGCATGATCTTGCCGCTGCGCGTCTTGGGCAGGTTGTCGCCAAAACGGATGTCCTTGGGCTTGGCAATGGGCCCGATCTCCTTGGCGACCCAGTTGCGCAGCTCGTTGGCGATCTGCTTGGCTTCCTCCCCGGTGGGCCGCGAACGCTTGAGCACCACAAACGCGCAGATGGCCTCGCCCGTCACGTCGTCCGGACGGCCCACCACGGCGGCTTCTGCCACCAGGTCGGTCTTGGCCACGAGGGCGGACTCGATCTCCATCGTGCCCATGCGATGGCCCGACACGTTCAGCACGTCATCGATGCGGCCCGTAATGCGGAAGTAGCCGCGGTCGGCGCTACGCACCGCGCCATCGCCGGCCAGGTAGAAGCCCTTGAGCTCTTCGGGGAAGTAGCTTTTCTTGAAGCGCTCCGGGTCGTTCCAGATGGTGCGGATCATGCTGGGCCACGGGCGCTTGATGACCAGGATGCCACCCGCGCCGTTGGGCACATCGTTGCCCATTTCGTCCACGATCGCAGCAGTGATGCCGGGCAGCGGCAGCGTGCAGCTTCCGGGCACCAGCGGCGTGGCACCGGGCAGCGGCGTGATGACGTGTCCGCCGGTCTCGGTCTGCCAGAAGGTATCGACGATGGGGCAGCGCTCGCCGCCCACGTTCTTGTGGTACCACATCCACGCTTCAGGGTTGATGGGCTCGCCCACGCTGCCCAGGATGCGCAGGCTCGACAGGTCCGAGCGTGCGGGGTGCACGGCGGCATCGGCCTCGGCGGCCTTGATGAGCGAACGGATGGCCGTGGGCGCCGTGTAGAAGATGCTGCACTTGTGGCGCTCGATCATCTGCCAGAAGCGGCCGGCGTTCGGGAAGGTGGGGATACCCTCAAAAATGATCTGCGTGGCACCGGCGGCCAGCGGGCCGTAGGCCACATAGGTGTGGCCGGTGATCCAGCCAATGTCGGCCGTGCACCAGAAAACGTCGTCGGCGCGCAGGTCGAACGTCCAGTCCATTGTCATCTTGGCCCACAGCAGGTAGCCGCCAGTGGCGTGCTGCACGCCCTTGGGCTTGCCGGTGGAGCCGCTGGTGTACAGGATGAACAGCGGGTGTTCTGCATTCACGGCCACGGGGGGGCAGTCGGTGCTCTGCCCCGCCAGCGCCTGCGCAAAGGTCTTGTCGCGGCCGGCGACCATGTTGCAGGCCGTGGCCGTGCGCTCGTACACGAACACGTTGCGCACGGTGTCGCAGCCGCCCGAGGCCAGGGCCTCGTCGATGATGGCCTTGAGCGGCAGCTCCTTGCCGCCGCGCATCTGGTAGTTGGCGGTGATCACGGCCACGGCACCGGCATCGATGATGCGCTCGTGCACGGCCTTGGCGCTGAAGCCGCCGAACACCACGCTGTGCGTTGCGCCGATGCGGGCGCAGGCCTGCATGGCAATCACGCCCTCGATGGTCATCGGCATGTAGATCAGGACGCGGTCACCCTTGTTCACGCCATGGGCCTTGAGGGCGTTGGCGAACTGGCTCACGCGCGCCAGCAGCTCCTTGAACGTGACGCGGGTCACGGTGCCGTCGTCGGCTTCAAAGATGATGGCGGTCTTGCTCTCGGTGGGCGTGCCGATGTGGCGGTCCAGACAGTTGGCCGACGCGTTGAGTTCACCGTCGCCAAACCAGCGGAAGAACGGAGCGTTGGATTCGTCCAGCGTCTGGGTGAAAGGCTTGGTCCAGTTCAGGTTCTCGCGGGCCATGCGGGCCCAGAAGCCGTCGGGATCACGGTCCGCCTCGGCGCACAGAGCGTCGTAGCCCGCCATGCCCGACACGCGTGCCGCCCGCACGACGTCGTCGGCAGGAGGGAACACGCGGTTTTCAACCAAAACGGACTCGATCGCGGATGTGGGCGCACTCATTGTGTTGTCTCCTGGGTCTGATGGAATGGATGCCGGTCGTTTGCCGTTACCGGGAATCGGCGGTACTGTCGGCCGCAGCACTTACAAGCCACTGACTGGCACGAAGCTTACGGCCGCGGAGGGCATACCCGTAGAATCGCGCGGCCTTTACATACCGACCAGACACCCTCTGATGACCCCGCCCAAACCCAAGCCCCCCGTCCCCATGCGGCCCCTGCCGTCGCTGATTTTTGCCAGCCGCTGGCTGCAGCTGCCGCTCTATCTGGGCCTCATCCTGGCCCAGGCGGTGTACGTGTTTCACTTCTGGGTAGAGCTGGTTCACCTGATCGAAGCGGCCTTTGGCAACTCCGCATCACTGCAAAAGCTGATCTCCAGCATCGGCTACAAGAGCGACATCGAGGTGGTGGCCCTGAATGAAACCATCATCATGCTGGTGGTGCTGGCACTGATCGACGTGGTGATGATCTCCAACCTGCTGATCATGGTGATCGTGGGCGGCTACGAAACCTTCGTCTCGCGCCTGCACCTCGATGGCCATCCCGACCAGCCCGAATGGCTGAGCCACGTCAACGCCTCGGTGCTCAAAGTCAAGCTGGCTACAGCCATCATCGGCATCAGCTCCATCCACCTGCTCAAGACCTTCATCAACGCTGCCAACTACGACCTGAAGGTGCTGATGTGGCAGACCATCATCCACACGGTGTTCCTGCTGAGCGCGCTGGCGATCGCCCTCACGGACCGGATCATGACGCCGGCAACGGAGCGCCACTGACGGCGTGGGGTCAGCCCCTGCGCAAGTCGCGCCGGGCAAGCAGCGTGGCCCCCGGTCTTAGCCCCACCCCGTGGGGGGCTTCGTACTACACCTTTAGCATCGCCCATTCAGCGCGCCGGTCCCGAGCCGCTGGTGTCTTCCCTGAAGGCTGACAAACACCGTGCTGCTGCCCATCATCATCTTGCTGCCCCTGCTGGCAGGCACCATCCTCACGGCGTGGTCCGGCGCTGGCCGGCACCGGGCAAACCGCGCCCGAACGGCCTGGATCGCCGCTGCCGTCACAGGCTGCAGCCTTGCCCTGCTGCTGGCGCAAGCGTCTCCCGTCATGCAGGGCGAAGCGCTGCGCTACTACGCAGCATGGGTCCCCGAGATCGGATTGAACATCGGGTTGCGGCTGGACGGACTCTCGCTGATGTTCGGCCTGCTCATCACGGCGATGGGCCTTCTGGTGGTGGTGTACGCCCACCACTACCTGGGCGCCGATGACCCTGAGGGCAAGTTCTTCAGCACGCTGATGCTGTTCATGGCAGCCATGCTGGGCATCGTGCTGTCAGACAACCTGTTGCTGCTCATCGTTTTCTGGGAGCTGACCAGCATCTCATCGTTCCTGCTGGTGGGCTACTGGAACCACCGCGCGGATGCAAGGGCCGGGGCACGGATGGCCCTGGCGGTCACGGGCGGGGGCGGGCTGGCCATGCTGGGCGGGTTCGTGCTGCTCGGCCAGATTGCAGGGACGTATGAGATCAGCCAGATGGGGGCCATGGCGGCGCAGATCCAGGCCGACCCCAGGTACCCTGCCGCGCTGGTGCTGATCCTCCTGGGCTGCTTCACCAAGAGCGCGCAGTTTCCCTTCCATTTCTGGCTGCCGCAGGCCATGGCCGCCCCTACTCCGGTCTCGGCGTATCTGCATTCGGCCACCATGGTCAAGGCAGGTATTTTTCTGCTGGCGCGCCTCACGCCCGTCGTGGGCGGTACCGAGCTTTTCTTCGGCATCGTTTCGATCGCCGGCCTGGTGACGGTGGCATTTGCTGCCTTGGTGGCCATCTTCAAGCACGACCTCAAGGGACTGCTGGCGTATTCGACCATCAGCCATCTGGGTCTCATCGTGTTCCTGATCGGCCTGGGTTCTCCACTGGCCGCGGTGGCGGCCATCTTCCACATCCTCAATCACGCCAGCTTCAAGGCCGCCCTGTTCATGACGGCCGGCATCGTGGACCATGAGACTGGCACCCGCGACATGCGCAAGCTGGGGGGCCTGTTCCGGCTCATGCCGTGGACGGCAACGCTGGCCATGGTGGCGGCTGCAGCCATGGCAGGCGTGCCGCTCTTCAACGGGTTCATCTCCAAGGAAATGTTCCTGACCGAAGCCGTGACGCTGGCACAGGGTGGCGGGTGGCGATGGCTGGTGCCCGCCATGGCCACGCTGGCCGCTCTCTGCAGCGTGGCCTATTCGGCCCGGCTCGTGCACGACGTGTTCTTCAACGGGCCGCCGCGTGACCTGCCCAACCCGCATCCGCACGAGCCCCCGCTGGGCATGAAGGCCCCAGTAGCCCTGCTGGCGGTGGTATGTGTGGTGGTCGGGCTCCTGCCGTCCCTCGTGGCCGGCCCGCTGGTGGCCGTAGCCACCGCAGCCATGCTGGGCGGTCCGGCGCCCGACTTTCATCTTGCGCTGTGGCATGGTTTCAACCTGCCATTGCTGCTGAGCGCGCTGGCACTCGGCGGTGGGGTTCTGCTGTACTTCTGGCTGGCGCGCGGCGGCCGTCTGCATCGGACATCCGTTGACGACCGGTTTGGCGCATTCGCCGGCGCGCAGGTGTTTTCAAGCCTCTACGACCGGCTGTTCGAACTGGCCGGGCGCGTCACAGCCAGGACCGAAACCGGATCACTGCAGCGCTACCTCGCCTGGATGCTGATGGCCTGCCTGGCCGCAGCGGCCATCACCTTGCTTTCCGGGCAGGCGCCGGGCACTGGCAATAGACCCTTGCTGCCTGCCAACCTGATCGCCGTCGTGCTGTGGGTTCTGCTGCTGGGTGCCTGCGGCTGGCTGGTGCTGCGTCACCACGACCGGTTCCAGTCGGTGGTGGTCGCGGGCACCGTGGGCCTGGTCAGCTCCCTTGCCTATGTCGGCCTTTCGGCACCGGACCTTGCCCTCACACAGCTGACGGTCGACGTGGTCTCTACCGTACTCCTGCTGATGGGCCTGGCCCTGTTGCCAAGCCAGACGCCCCGTGAATCGAGCAGTACACGCAAACTGCGCGACGGAGTCCTGGCGCTGGCCGGTGGCGCCGGCATCGCCTGGCTCGCCTGGGTCATGCTCACGCGGGACCACGATTCGATTGCCTGGTACTTCCTCAACCAGTCTGCGCCCGCGGGCGGCGGCACCAACGTGGTGAACGTGATCCTGGTGGATTTCCGCGGCTACGACACGTTTGGCGAAATCACCGTACTGGGCATTGCCGCCCTCGGGGTGCTGGCTTTGATGGACGGCATGCACGCCCGCCGCGCTGGGGTGGACGCCCAAGGCGTGCCCTACACGTTTGCCCGCCAGCCCTTGCTGCTGCGCATTGCTGCCCGCGTGGTGCTGCCGCTGGCGCTGGTGGTCACGCTGTACATCTTCATGCGCGGGCACAACCTGCCGGGCGGCGGATTCATTGCTGGCCTGATCACTGCCGTGGCGCTGGTGCTGCAGTACATCGCCCTGGGACAGTCTGGCGCGGAACGCCGCCTGCACGCGGCAGGTGGCCGCCGTTTTGTGCGATGGATCGGCCTGGGGCTGGCCATTGCAGGCCTGACCGGCGTCGGAGCCTTTGTGTTTGGCCAGCCCTTCCTGACCAGCGCATACGGCCACCCGTACCTGCCGGTGCTGGGTGCCATCCCGCTGGCCACGGCCGCCCTGTTTGACCTGGGCGTCTACATCACGGTGGTGGGCTCGACCCTGCTCACGCTGTCCACGCTGGGTGAGGCATCCCGCGAACCCGCGCCTGGCACCAGCGCGCCAAAGCCGCCCCATGCCGACGGAGTACAGCCCACATGATCAGTCTTGAATTACTGGTGGCCACGGGCATTGGCGCCGTCACCGCTACCGCCATCTACCTCGTGCTGCGCGGGCGCACATGGCCAGTCATCATCGGGCTGAGCCTGCTCGGCTATGCGGTCAACATGTTCATCTTTGCCATGGGCCGTCTGTGGCAAAACGCTGCGCCCATCCTTACCGAGGGCGGCCGCGTTGCCGATCCGCTCCCGCAGGCGCTGGTGCTCACGGCCATCGTGATCGGCTTTGCCACCACGGGCTTCGTGGTCGAGCTGGCCCTGCGAAGCCGCCACGAGTCCGGCTCTGACCATGTGGACGGGCACGAGCCCGGCCACCGCCCGGGTTCCAAGCCATCGGATGGGGCAGCATGACCACCGACTGGCTTCACGCATTCTTCGTTCAGCACCTGCCGGTGCTGCCGGTGCTGGTGCCCCTGTTCACGGCTGCAGCGCTGCTGCTTCTGGGCGATGGCCCTGAACGGCTGCGGTGGCAGCGGCGCATCGCCCTTGCCTCAGCCATCTTTGGCGCGGTCCTGGCATGGCGTCTGCTGACGGAAGCCGCCGCCGGCTCCCTGTCGGTATACCCCCTGGGCGGGTGGCCGGCGCCCTTTGGCATCGTGCTGGTGGTGGACCGGCTGAGCGCGCTGATGCTCGCGCTGACATGGACGATTGCCGTGCCGGTGCTCTGGTACGCCACAGGTGGATGGGACAGCCACGGCAGGTACTTCCATGCCCTGTTCCAGTTCCAGCTCATGGGTCTGTCAGGCGCATTCGTCACGGGTGACCTCTTCAACCTCTTCGTGTTCTTCGAGGTGCTGCTGATTTCGTCGTACGTGCTGCTGGTGCATGGCCAGGGCCGCGACCGGTTCCGGGCGGGCGTGCACTACGTGGTGCTCAACCTGGCGGCCTCGGCGCTGTTCCTGATCGGGCTGGCCATCGTCTATGGCGTGACCGGCACGCTGAACATGGCCGATCTGGGGCTGCGCGTTGCCCAGCTGGATGCGGAGCAAGCCACGCTGCTCAAAGCAGGAGCGATGGTGCTGCTGGTGGTGTTCGGGCTGAAGGCCGCCATCGTGCCGCTGTACCTCTGGCTGCCCAACACCTATGCCGCCGCCAGCGCGCCGGTGGCGGCGCTTTTTGCCATCATGACCAAGGTGGGCGTGTACAGCATCATCCGGGTGCACGGCGTGATGCTCGGCCCCGATGCAGGCCATGCCGCCCTGGCTGCTGCACCCTGGATATTGCCGCTGGCACTCCTGACCACGGTGCTGGGCGTGCTGGGCGCACTGGCCGCGCACAGTCTGGCGCGGCTGGTGTCCTACCTCACGGTTTCATCGGTGGGGGTCATCCTCATTGGCGTGGGCCTGTTCTCCACCGAAGCCCTGTCGGCAGCCCTTTACTACACGGTGCACAGCACGCTGGTCATGGCTGCCCTGTTCCTGCTGGTGGAGCTGGTGGCGTCGCAGCGCGGCAAGGTGGGGGACCACCTGCAGCCCGCGGCACCGGTGGCCCAGCCCGTGCTGCTCGGGCTGATGACGCTGCTGGGCGCGGCCTCGGCAGCCGGCCTGCCACCGCTGCCGGGCTTTCTGGGCAAGCTCATGGTGCTGGAGAGCGCGGCCCCATCGGCTGCCCACACCATGGTGTGGACCGTCGTGCTGGGCGCGGGCTTTTTTACCCTGGTGGGCCTGGCCCGTGCGGGCTCGATATTGTTCTGGAGTGTGCTGCCCGACCGGCCGGGGGAGTGTGGCGCAGGCAGCAGCGGGCGCCTGACCACCGCCACCCTGGGCCTGCTGGGCGTGAGCCTGCTGCTGGCCGTAGCAGCCTCCCCCATGAAGCGCTACACCGATGCTGCTGCTGTGCAGCTGGCTGACCGCAATGGCTACGCAGAGGCCGTGCTGAACGCCACCGGCGGTGCGGATTCGCGTACCACGCGCCCGTACCAGGCAGGCCGCGGCGAAGTCAGGATGCCCACTTACGAAAGCGCTGCGCCATGAGCACCCCCCACGCCCGACGCTGGCTCAAGCACCCCTGGCTGTCCCTGCTGCTGGGCGCAGCCTGGCTGCTGCTGCAGCACTCCGTGTCGGTGTTCCACCTGATCTCGGCCGCACTCATCGGGCTCATCGTGCCATGGCTGCTGCGGGATTTCCTGCCCGCGCCGAAAACGCTGCGCCTGCAACCTGCGCTGCGTCTGGCAGGCGTTGTGCTGTGGGACATCGTTGTCTCCAACATCACCGTGGCCCGCCTGGTGCTGGGCCCCATGGCGCGCATGCAGCCGGCATGGGTGCCCGTGCCCCTTGCCCTGACCGACCCGACCGCCATCGCGCTTCTAGCGACCATCATCACCACCACGCCGGGAACCGTGTCCTGCACCGTGGACGAAGAACGCCATGAAATTCTTGTGCACGCGCTGAACTGCACCGACCCTGCGCAAATGGCCGCCGAGATCAAGGTCCGGTACGAGGCGCCGCTGCTGGCCATCTTCGAAGACGGAGCAGGCCACGCCGACGCATTGCAAGGAGAGACTTCATGAACGCGACAAGCGTCCTCCCCCTGGCACTCGACATCGCCACCGCGGTGCTGGCAGTGAGCGTGCTGCTTTGTGCCTGGCGGCTGCTGCGCGGGCCAGGCCCGGTCGACCGGGTGCTCGCGATCGACACCCTGTACCTCAATGGCGTGGCCCTGGTGGTGTTGCTGGGCATCCGCTGGCAGACATCGCTGTTATTCGAAGCGGCGCTCATTGTGGCCATGCTGGGTTTTGCGTCCACCGTGGCCCTCGCGCGCTACCTGACGCGTGGGGATGTTGTCGAATGAACCACCACCCCATGCAGGCCGACTTTTCAAGGAGCCACCGATGACCCTGTCCATCCTTGCCGAATGGCTCGCCGCTGCCTTGCTGTTGACAGGGGCCTTTTTCTCTTTGGTAGGCGCCATTGGCCTGGTCAGGTTGCCCGACTTCTTCATGCGGCTTCACGCGCCCACCAAGGCGTCCACGCTGGGGGTCGGGGGGGTGCTTCTCGCGAGCATGGTACTTGCCGCCACCCAGGGGCGCATGGGATTTGCCGAGCTTTTAATCACCCTGTTCGTGTTCGTGACGGCGCCTGTGTCCGCCAACCTCATGGCGCAGGCCGCGTTGCATTTGCGCGTGGCCAGCAAGGCGCCAGCACCCGACGATGCGGTGCCCGAGCGGCGAGCCGCCGATTGAACCCTCAAGCGGTCCCACTGCCCGCGATCCATCACCCCTTCGCCAACGGAGTCAAACCGGTGGAGTGAGTTGAGGACGCGTATTGATGTGAGCGCCGATACAGCAGGCTGGAGCCTGCCCGGACTGGCAGCGAAGCGAGGCAGACCAGACCAAGGATCGCGCAGTAATACGGACACGCCGGGCACGGCCCCCTGGCGCGGGCGACAGGGCCGCACAGGACTCTTCGCCGCACGCGGCAGCGATGGTCTTTCTGGCGGTCAGTCGGTCAGTCGGTCAGTCGGTCAGTCGGTCAGCATCCTCGCAGTTCAAGCCGCGGCGGAACAACAGGCCGGGCCTGCGGCGTGGATGCCCAGATTTGCTATATTATTTGTAGCAACCAGGCATGAAAAATCAAGGACTACGGGCTAGTTTGACCTGATTTTTCACACGCGTGGTCACAGGATCGCATGTCAGTCTGCGTGCCGCACCGACATGCCGCCGACGCTGGGCAGGCGTCCCATTCACAGCGTCTGTAGCCCATGCCCGGCGATGCCTTGCGGCCCCGCCCGCCACCCGAAACGGCATGCAGTCGCCCCGTGCTGAACCCACACCGTCCACGCCCGGATCACCCCACCCCGCTACGCTACGCTACGCACAGCGTACGCGCATCGGGCGACTCGCCATTTCGCCTGCATACACCAACGTGTGGATCTGCCCCCGTCCCAACGGACACCTTCGAGCCACCGGCCTCGAAGCCCGGGGCCGGCAGCAGCACCGCTACCATCCGGGCGACGACTGCGGCGCGACGACGGCGTGGCCCGCACAGTGTGGTCCGAGGACGTGAACTAATAGCTGCGCGAGATCAGCAACAACACGGATGGCGAGCACTTCACATACCCAGGACGTTCGCACCCGGTACGGCATCGCCCAGGCCCTGGCGCTGACCCGCCTGGCGTGCAGCCAGCAGGGCTCCGACACCTGACGCGCCAAGCACATCCTGGCCGAGGTGGCGCGGCAGCCGGGCAGCACGCCGGCGGTGTCCCAAAAGTCGTACGTGCACTCCGCCTTGCTGGAGCCCGTCTCGCTGCTCGCGTCCGACGCGGGCCCGAGCATGCAGGATGTATGGCCGTGCATCGGCAAAAGCGCTGCGGTACGCGGGCTGAAATCGGCCGAGCGACAGCTACTGGGTTTTATGCGCCAGCCGAGCCGTCGGTGGGCCGTGCCCCCCCCTGCGGAACCAGGCAGGGCAGAAGCTCGGTCGGGCTACCCTCTGCAGTGTCACGACGCAACCGCTGGCAGCCAGCCCTTCTACCGCCCCACCATATCGCCAGGCACCACCCACTGGTCAAACTGCTCAACCGTGACGTGGCCCGACGCCACCGCCGCCTCACGCAGACTGGTGCCCTCCTTGTGCGCCTTCTTGGCGATGAATGCCAGCGCCGTCACCAGCATCAGCGATCGCTCCACCAGTTCGGTGATGCGCGCATGGTTGGGTGCAATGCCCACCGCGCAGTGGTCGTTGAAGCTCACCATGCCATCGGCCAGCAGGCGCACGCTTTGCAGGAAGTTGTGGGCCACCATGGGGCGGAACACGTTGAGCTCGAAGTTGCCCGATGCGCCGCCGAAATTGATGGCCACATCGTTGCCGAACACCTGGGCCGAGAGCATCGTCACGGCCTCGCACTGGGTGGGGTTGACCTTGCCGGGCATGATGGACGAGCCCGGCTCGTTCTCCGGCAGGGACAGCTCGCCAATGCCGCTGCGCGGCCCGCTGGCCAGCCAGCGCACATCGTTGGCAATCTTCATCAGGCTGGCGGCCAGCGTCTTGAGGGCGCCGTGCGCGTGCACCAGAGCATCCACCGATGCCAGCGCCTCGAACTTGTTGGGCGCGGTGACAAAGGGCTTGCCCGTGAGCTTCGCCAGTTCGGCCGCAGCCTGCTCCGCATAGCCGGGCGGCGCATTCAGCCCCGTGCCCACCGCAGTGCCGCCCAGCGCCAGTTCGCACAGATGCGGGAGCGAGGCGCGGATATGGCGCTCGCCATGGTCCAGCTGCGCCACGTAGCCCGAGAACTCCTGCCCCAGCGTGAGCGGCGTGGCGTCCTGCAGGTGGGTGCGCCCGATCTTCACGATGTCATCAAACTCTGCCGCCTTGCGGGCCAGCGTGGCGCGCAGCTTGCCGAGCGCCGGCAGCAGCCGGTCCGTCAGGGCCTCGACCGCGGCCACATGCATGGCGGTGGGAAACACATCGTTGCTCGACTGGCTGCGGTTCACGTCGTCGTTGGGGTGCACCAGCCGCCCTTCCCCCACGGGGCCGCCGAGGATCTGGCTGGCGCGGTTGGCCAGCACTTCATTGAGGTTCATGTTGGTCTGCGTGCCCGACCCTGTCTGCCACACCACCAGCGGAAACTCGCCGCTGTGCTTGCCTGCAATCACCTCGTCGGCCGCTGCCACGATGGCCTCTGTCTTCTCATCGCCCTGCAGTCCCAACGCGTGGTTCACGGTGGCCGATGCGCGCTTGACCTGCGCCAGCGCCCTGATGATCTCGCGCGGCTGCAGCTCGCCCGAGATGTCGAAGTTCTGCAGCGAGCGCTGGGTCTGCGCACCCCACAGCCGGTCGGCAGGCACGTGGATGGGGCCGAAGGTGTCGTGTTCGATGCGGTCAGTCATGCAAAGCCTTCAAGAGGAAAACGCCCGCGGAGGCCCATGACACCCCGCGGTAAAAATGGATGACCGGAATGCGCCGTGCCGCCCAGCAGGAGCCGCCGGCCTGGCCGACGCATCCTCATCCTCCCACACCCAGCCTCCTGGCTCACGGCCGTGTCGAGATCTCTACGATAACGGCATCGCTACCTGCGCGCACGGGGAACAAGGACGACATGCATGTCAGCCAAACCTGACGGTGGGCGCGCTGCACCGCGCCCACCATCGGACATGGGCGGCCGCGGGTTGCCCGCCCGCGCCTTTGATCCGCGGGCGCATGTCCATCAGCAGGAGCACACCATGGCCACCAGCCCCCTTCTCGGCATTGACGCCGATGATCTCCCCACGCACAGCCCTACCGGCATCGACAGCATGGGGCCGAGCGACCTCTCCGACTCCGGCAGCGACAGCCTGGGCGTCTACGGGGCAGACCCTGACAGCGACACCGACAGCCAGGGCTCCGGCGAGCGTCGCAGCGTGGGCAGGTCTTCCGAACCGGACGCCGTGGACATCCTGCCCGACCATGTCGAAAGCATGGTGCCCAGCGATGACACCCTGGCCGTGCCCGAAGACGAAACAGACGATGATGCGGCCGGCACTTCGTCCGACGATGGGCCGGCGGGCAACAACGCGGGTGACGGCAGCGTCAGCGCGCGCGGCACCGACAACACCGTGGGCGCCGACTTCGCGCTGGCTGCGGGCCTGCCCGCGCCCGACCAGCGCGGCCGTGCCAGCGGCCAGGCCCACCGTCCACTGGATGCGGACGACATTTCTGAAGATACCGAAGAACTGAATTTCGACGACGGTGAGGCTGGCCGCGAGCGCTAGCAGCAACCCGTGTTGTCACGCAATGGCCGATGAAGCGGCGGAAGCAGATCCGGCTGCTGCAGGTTCGCCCGCAGATGTGCCCTAAGCCCCGCTGGGGCGCCGTCGGGCTGGCGTAAGGCCAGGGTACGGGGGCTCTGTCAAAATACTGGGCGCTTACCGCAGCGCTCCGCGCCAGCGGGCCGGCACGACAGACCCCACGCCCCCGACCTCACACGCCATGACCACCTCCATCCGCCAGGCCGACCTGATCGAATCCGTTGCTGCTGCACTTCAATACATCAGCTACTACCACCCCACCGACTACATCGCCCATCTGGCCCGCGCCTACGAGCGCGAGCAGAGCCCGGCCGCCAAGGATGCCATTGCGCAGATCCTGACCAACAGCAAGATGAGCGCGACTGGCCAGCGCCCCATCTGCCAGGACACCGGTATCGTCAACGTCTTCTTGAAGGTGGGTATGGACGTGCGCTGGGAAGGCTTCACCGGCAGCCTGGACGACGCCATCAACGAAGGCGTGCGTCGCGGCTACAACCACCCCGACAACACGCTGCGCGCCAGCGTGGTGGCCGACCCGCAGTTCGACCGCAAGAACACCAAGGACAACACGCCTGCCGTGATCTTCACCGAGATCGTGCCCGGCAACACCGTGGACATTACCGTGGCCGCCAAGGGTGGCGGCTCGGAGAACAAATCGAA
>LNEG01000219.1 GCA_001464865.1 Burkholderiales bacterium Ga0074133 | reverse complement strand
GGTCGGTCAGAATCTGGCTGTGGTCGAGCTTGCCCACGGCGCCGATGCCGTCTTCCTCGCCGGCGTCACCGGTTTCCAGGTTGCCCAGGCAACCCAGCTCGCCTTCGACCGTCACGCCCACCTTGTGGGCCATGTCCACGACCTTGCGTGTCACTTCCACGTTGTATTCAAAGCTCGACGGCGTCTTGCCGTCTTCCATCAGCGAGCCGTCCATCATCACCGAGCCAAAGCCCAGGTCAATGGCGCCCTGGCAAATCTTGGGCGACGTGCCGTGATCCTGGTGCATCACCAGGGGAATGTGCGGGAAGGCTTCCACGGCAGCCTGGATCAGGTGCTTGATGAAGGGCTCGCCCGCGTACTTGCGCGCACCGGCGCTCGCCTGCAGGATCACCGGCGCGCCTACTTCGTCAGCAGCAGCCATGACCGCCTGCACCTGCTCCAGGTTGTTGACGTTGAAGGCAGGAATGCCATAGCCGTTGCTGGCAGCATGGTCGAGCAGTTCGCGCATCGAAACGAGGGGCATGGTCGTAAGGTCCGGTGGGAGGGTTGAAAAACGGAGCAGCCGACGCGTGAGGGTAGCGCGCCGGCACCGGCTCCTGCGGCCGTAACCGCGTTGTAACCCGCAATTTTAACCGGCGGCCCGCGAAGGCGATGCAGGCAAATCCAGCCGGAAGCAGGTCGTAAAAGTCGGACCCGGCGCGACCGGCGCGAACCTGCCGCCATGCAGGTCGGCCACCCGGCGCAGGATTTCATGCCCCAGGTGCAGACTGTCCACCGGACGCTGCACGGGTACAGCCGCCTCGCCAGCCAGGGCGCGCCCGCCGTCGTCCGACACCAGCAGCCAGGCCCCCCCCACCTCGACGGCAATGCGGGTGCCTTGTGGAGTGTGTTTGAGCGCGTTTTCCAGCAGATTCCGCACCGCGATGTCCAGAAGCACCGCATGGCCTTGCACCATCACCCCCTGCGAGGCCACTACCGACACGTCATCACCTCGCTGCCAGGCGGCCTGGGCGTAATCTGCACAGACATCGCGCACCAGGGCCGAAAGGTCTACCGGCGCCTTGGCCTCGTGCAGCTCGGCCCGGCTGGCCCGGGCCAGTGCCAGCAGCTGGTTGAGTACATGTCCGGCACGCAGGGCATCCTGGCCAATGCGTGCCACGGCCGCGGTGCGGGCGGCAGCGTCCAGTTCACCTTCCAGCGCACGGGCCTGCAAGGCGATGGATGAAAGCGGCGTACGCAGCTCGTGGGCCACTTCGTTGGCCAGTCGCCGCTCACGGACCATGGCCTCATGCTGGCGATCCAGCAACGTGTTGATCGATGCCACCACCGACGCAAACTCGCTCCAGGAATGCCGGACTGCCAGACGCTGGGCGCTGGCGGGGTCCAGCGCCGCCACATCGGCCGACAGGGCATACAGCGGGCGCAGGCCGCGCCACAGAGCCAGCCCGAGCGCCAGCGCCACCACGGGCAAAAGCCAAAGGCCGGGCTCGATCATCTGCTCGGCAATGTCTTGTGCAAGCTCGTCGCGCTCATGCAGTTCCACCAGCACCATGATCTTGCGGGTATGGGCAGCATCCCACTGCGAGAACGTGCGCCACACGGTGGCAGGCGCCCCCAGAGTGATGTTGGCAAAGCCTTCGGCCGCAGCAAACGGCGGCAGCGGCGCCCTGCCGCTTCGGGTCAGCAGCACGCCCTGGGCATCCCACTGCACCACGCTCAGCGACTGCTGGTAGTCGTGCGCCTTGAGCCAGGGAGTGGCCGCGCGCTCGGTCAACCGAGCTTCCGGCCCGGCTTCGGCCGTCCGCAGATTCAGGAGCAGCGCGGCGACGCTGGCCAGATGTCCGTCGGTCAGCTCGTCAGCCTCGTGCACGCCGGTCTGGTAGCCGACCAACACAAAACTGGCCCACACCAGGGCGAGTGCGCCCAGCGACCACAGCATGAGCTGCCGCGTGAGCGACGGCCGGCGGCCGCGTTCAGGCAGGAAAGGCGCGGTGCCACTCATGTCAGCCTGTCTTCCTGCGGCATGAAGTAACCGACGCCACGCATCGTCTGGATGCACGCGCTGCCCAGCTTGCGCCGCAGGTGATGGATGTGCACCTCCACGGCATTGCTCTCGATGGCAGCATCCCAGCTGTACAGGCGCTCTTCGATCTGCTGGCGCGACAGCACCCGGCCCCGCGCCTCCAGCAGTACCAGCAGCACCGAAAACTCGCGCGGCGACAGGTCCACGGGCTGCCCGCCGTGGCGCAGCGTGCGGGCTGCCGGGTCGAGCTCGATGTCTCGATAGCGGATCACTGGCGACGCGCGCCCGGCTGCCCGGCGCAGCAGGGCGCGCAGACGGGCGTCAAGTTCGTCCACGTCAAAGGGCTTGGCCAGGTAGTCGTCGGCACCTTCGTCCAGCCCGGCAATGCGCTGGTGTACCTGGTCGCGCGCCGTCACGATCAGCACCGGCGTCGCGGGGTCGGGCAGGGCCGGGGTCGCGCCGCTTTGCCCCGGACTCAGACGCAGGCGCCGCAGCAGTTCGGTTCCGTCTCCATCGACCAGCCCCAGGTCGAGCAGCACGGCATCGAACCGCTCGGCACGCAGGGCGCTCCACGCCGTGGCCACACCGTCACTCAGATCCACCGCGTAGCCGCGATGCTGCAGGTTGGCGCGCAGGCCGCTGGCTATGCCGGGATCGTCTTCCACCACGAGGATTCGCATGCCTGCATTGTCGCAGCGCAGGCGCGCTGGCGGAGCCCGTCGCGCCGGGCCAGCCCATGGCGCCATTAAGACGGCGTTAAGTCCGGCCGCCTATCGTGCGTCCATGCTCTCCACACCCGCATCCGTCACGCCACGCCCACCACCTCACATCCAGGAACGACGCCGCTGGCTGGTCTGGACACTGGCACTGCTCGCGTGCGTGGTGCTTTGGGATACCGCTGGCCAGGACATGGCCCTGGCGCAGCTGTTCGGCTCGTCCAACGGTTTCCCGATGCGGGAGCAGTGGTTCTTCGTGCAGGTACTGCATGAAGGTGCCCGCCGGCTGGGGTGGCTGCTGGTGCTGTTGCTGACCCTGAGCGTCTGGTGGCCGCGCGGGGTGCTGCGCAAGCTCGACACCAGCGAGCGGCTGCAGATGGCAGTGAGCGCGCTGGTGGCGCTGGCCGTGGTCAGCGTGGGCAAGAACCTCAGCGCCACCAGTTGTCCGTGGGACATCACACAGTTCGGCGGCGTGGCCCGCCATGTGTCGCACTGGGCCCTGGGCGTGCTGGACGGGGGGGGAGGCCGCTGTTTTCCAGCCGGCCATGCATCGGCGGGCTTCGCTTTTCTCGGCGGCTATTTCGCCCTGCGCCGCCAGGCACCCGTGGCGGCCCGCTGGTGGCTGGCAGGGGCACTGCTGGCGGGATTCATCCTGGGCGGAGCCCAGCAGGTACGCGGAGCCCATTTCATGAGCCACACGCTCTGGACGGGCTGGCTGTGCTGGACCACCGGGTGGCTGTGCCACATGGCAGCGCAATCACTGCGCCCGCGCTTCCACGGCCTTGAGAACAACGGCAACCCCTCGGGGAGCACGCATGCTTGAACTGGACCTGGCGGTTTTTCACCTCGTCAATGCCGATGCCACCACCGCACCAGCCGTGCTGACGGCGGCACGATGGATTTCTCAGCAGCTCCCCATCGCAGCCGGCGGCGCGCTGCTGGGTGGGTTGTTCTTCGGCAACCCAGGCCAGCGCCGCGCTATCGCGCAGGCCCTGGTTTCGATGGCTGTCGCCTGGATCAGTGTGCAATGGCTGCGGCACGCCGTGCCGGCGCAGCGTCCGGCGCAGCGTCCGGCGCAGCTGGGCATGGGAGTGCAGTGGATCGAACATGCCGCCCGTGCCGGTTTCCCCAGCATGCACGCCGCTGCGGCGGCCGCCCTGGCGGCGAGCCTCGCGCGCAGGCCGGTTGCCGGGCTGGGCGCACTGGCGGTGGCCAGCGCAGCGTTGATGATGTGGAGCCGGGTGTGCCTGGGCGTGCATTTCCCGTCCGATGTCGTGGCAGGCCTGCTCACCGGCATGCTCGCCGCTGCCGCAGTGCACGGGGCCATCCGAGCGGTGGGTCGTCTGCCGGGCGTGCAATCTGCGATGCAGCGTCAGGCCCAGGCCAGGGCGCACTGACCCTGCACACCCCGGCCCCGGCGTTCGCTCAGCTCGCCACGCAGATCTTGAGCATGTTGGTGCCGCCGGGGGCACCCATGGGCTCGCCGCAGGTGATGGCGTAGACATCGCCCTTTTGGACGATGTTGCGGCTCTTGAGGTGCCGCTCGGCCTGCTCCAGCGCGGTGTCGCGGTCGGCGCTGGTGTCCATCAGCAGGGGGCGCACGTTGCGGTACATGGCCATCTTGCGCTGCGTGGCCACCTTGGGCGTCAGGGCGTAGATGGGGATGTCGATGCTGTGGCGACTCATCCACAGCGCCGTGGCGCCGCTGTCGGTCATGGCCACGATGGCCTTGGCGCCCAGGTGGTGGGCCGTGAACAGCGCGCCCATGGCGATGGACTGGTCGATGCGGCCAAACGTCTGGCCCGTGAAGTCGGCATCCAGGTGGTGGTCTTCCGCGGCCTCGGCGGCAGCGCAGATGGTGGCCATCTCTTCCACGGTTTCCAGCGGGTAGCGGCCGGCGGCGGTCTCGGCACTGAGCATCACCGCGTCGGTCCCGTCGAGCACGGCGTTGGCCACGTCGCTCACCTCGGCGCGCGTGGGCACGGGCGCGGTGATCATGCTTTCCATCATCTGCGTGGCGGTGATCACGACCTTGTCGAGTACGCGCGCCATGCGGATCATTTTTTTCTGCAAGGCAGGCACGGCGGCATTACCCACCTCCACCGCCAGATCGCCACGCGCGACCATGATGCCGTCGGAAACGCGCAGGATGGCTTCCAGGTGCGGGATGGCTTCGGCGCGTTCGATCTTGGCGATCAGGCCGGGCTTGTGGCGGTACTCTGAGGCAGCCACGTTGCACAGCTGGCGCGCCATTTCCATGTCGGTCGCGTTCTTGGGGAAACTCACCGCCACATAGTCGGCCTGGAAGCTCATCGCCGTGCGGATGTCTTCCATGTCCTTGGCCGTCAGCGCCGGCGCCGTCAGGCCACCGCCCTTTTTGTTGATGCCCTTGTTGTTGGACAGTTCTCCACCGATCTTCACGGTGGTGTGCACCTCCTCGCCGCGCACGGCGTCGACCGTCAGCACGATGAGGCCGTCGTTGAGCAGCAGCAGGTCGCCGGCCTTCACGTCGCGGGGCAGCTCCTTGTAGTCCAGGCCCACGCCGTTGATGTCGCCCGGCTCGGTGCGCGACGCGTCGAGCACGAATTTCGCACCTGACTCCAGCTGTACCTTGCCGTCGGCAAACTTGCCCACGCGGATCTTGGGGCCCTGCAGGTCGGCCATGATGGCCACCTCGCGTCCGGCGCGCTGGGCTGCGGCGCGCACCGTGGCAGCCCGGTCGATGTGGTCCTGCGCCTTGCCGTGGCTGAAGTTCAGGCGCACCACGTTCACCCCCGCGCGAATCATGGCCTCCAGCAGCGCCGGGTCGCTGGAGGCGGGGCCCAGGGTGGCAACGATCTTGGTGGCGCGGCGTGTTGGCATGTCTTGTCTCTTTCGGTAGTTTTGTAATCGGGTTTCCAATTCTCACACGATGCGGTTACATGCCCGTTACCACTGCGCGATCACCCCCGGGCGAGCGCGCTGGCCTGTAACGGGAACCGCACAGCGCTGCCCGATCACATCCAGGGTGTCGAAAGGGCGTGGGCCAGCACATGGGCGGTGATGGCGGCCTCCAGTCCGCGGCGGGCAAACAGCCACCCGGCCAGCAGCCCGAAAGCGGTGTTACCGACCAGCACGAACAGCACCACCGGCATGGTCAGCGAGCCGGCCATCGCCTGCGCCGCGGGCAGGTGCCCCAGCGCAAAGAGCAATGCACTCGCAACGATTGCCATGGCCACGAGTCCGCGGCCCGGCGTACCCCGGCCTCGCTGGACAAGGCGCCACGCCCCCCAAAGCACCAACGTCATCACACCCCAGCGCACGAGCAGCTCCTCCGTGACGCCGCCATACAGCAGCTTCACCAGCACGGTGACCACATCACCGCCGGCTTCCGCGGGCCGCAGCGACTCGGGGGCGATCGCGGACAGCATGAACAGCCACGCTGCTCCGGCGAGGCCGCCCCACGCCCCGGGCACCAGCCAGCGCGACACATGCACCCGGGTGCCGGAGACGCCTGACAGCCACGCAGCCAGGACGGGCGCACCCAGCCCCACCCTGGGGGCCAGCAGCACCCCCGCCGCCACAGCCAGCGCCAGCATCACGGCCGTCTGCAGCCCGCTGAGGAACAGCACCGCCCACAGCGGCAGCGGCAGCAGCGCCTGGCTGGCGGCCAGCGGGGGCAGCAATGCCCACACCACGGCCACGACGCCCGGCATGCCCAGCAACCACAGGGCCACGCCCAGGCGCCAGCGCCCGGGCTGCGGCAAGTCGGGGGTTTCTGGCACTGCTGCGGAAGATTCGGCGCCGCGGGCGTGCGCGTCCATGTCTGGCGGGGGTGGCATGCCGTGGCAGCGCCGTCAGCCGCGCATCAGCGCTTCGATCTCATCGGCCTGGACGGGTACGCCGCGCGTGATCAGCTCGCAGCCGGACCCGGTGACGATGGCGTCATCCTCGATGCGGATGCCGATGTTGTGGAACTGCTCGGGAACGCCCGGCGCAGGGCGCACGTAGATGCCGGGCTCGATGGTGAGCACCATGCCGGGCCGCAGCACCCGGCTGGGACGGTTGGTGATGGTTTCGCCCGACAGCGGGTCCTTGCGCTCGCTGGTCTGGCCCACCTCGCCAGGCTCCACGTAGCTGCCGCAGTCGTGCACGTCCATGCCCAGCCAGTGACCGGTGCGGTGCATGTAGAACTGGAAATACGCGCGCTGCTCGATGACGTCCTGCGCGCTGCCGTACCGGTTCCGGTCGAGCAGGCCGAGGTCGAGCATGCCCTGCGCCAGCACGGCCACGGTGGCGTCGTGCGGGTCGGTAAACCGCGCGCCCGTTTTGGTTGCCGCCACAGCCGCATCCTGGCTGGCCAGCACCAGGTCGTACAGCGCGCGCTGCGGGCCGGTAAAGCGGCCGTTGGCCGGGAAGGTGCGCGTGATGTCACTGGCATACCCATCGAGCTCGCAGCCCGCATCGATCAGCACCAGCTCGCCATCGCGCACCGGCGCGGCGTCGGCGCGGTAGTGCAGCACGCAGGCGTTGGCGCCCGCCGCCACGATGGAGCCGTAGGCCGGGTACTGCGAGCCGGCATCGCGAAAGGCGTGCAGCAGTTCGGCATCAAGGTGGTACTCGCGCACTTCCTGACCGGCGCGCAGCATGCGGGCCGAGCGCTGCATGGCGCGGATGTGGGCCTGCGCGCTGATGGCGCTGGCGCGGCGCATGATGTCCTGCTCATGCGCGTCCTTGATGAGGCGCATCTCGTCGAGCAGCAGGCAGACATCGCTTTGCTCGGCGGGGCACAGCGCGCCGTAGCGCACGCGGGCGCGCACGGCGTTGAGCCAGCCTTCCACCCGCGCGGCCAGCCCGGTGTGCGTGGCAAACGGAAACCATACGCGGCTGCGGTTTTCCAGCAGGCGCGGCAGGCTGCTGTCCAGGTCGGTCATCGACGCTGCTGCCGACACGCCCAGTTCGGCGGGCGCTGCCTCAGGCCCCAGGCGGTAGCCGTCCCAGATTTCGCGCTCCAGGTCCTTGGGCTGGCAGTACAGCGTGCTCTGGCCTTCAGCTGTGAGCACGAGGCACGCCCCCGGCTCGGTAAAGCCCGTCAGGTAATAAAAGTAGCTGTCGTGCCGAAAGAGGAAGTCGCTGTCGCGATTGCGCTGGCGCTCCACTGCGGTCGGGATGATGGCGATGCCGCCTGTCCCGAGCTGGGAAGCCAGGTGCGCACGGCGCTGCGCGTAGAGGGATTGGTGCTGAGGGCTCATTGGCACATTTTGACGCGTGTTGTGGCCCCACCACCCCGGCCACCACGCTTGTCCTTACATTTCGCGACACACACGGGCTGTGCCCTTGCCATCGGCAAGACAAGGTGCCTTGGCGAGGCCTGCGCCTTCCCAGCCGGCAGGCGCCAGCGGATCAACCGTGGTGCGCGTTCAGTTCGGCCAGCCGCTCAGGCGTACCGACATCCGTCCAGCGGCCGGTGTAGAGGGATGCGGACACCCGCCCCGCATCCATCGCGCGGCGCAGCAAGGGCGCGAGCGGAGCCGGAACGCCGGACGGATTGCCAGGCGGGATATCGCACCAGGGCGCTGCGAACAGCTCGGCGCGCAAAAGCGCGATGGTGCTGTAGGTGTAGCGGGGCGCAGGGTCGTCGGGTGGCAGGTTCAGCGCCAGCCCCTGCGGGGACAGGCCGAAGTCCCCCCGCAGGTTGTGCGCCGGGTTGGGCACCAGCCACAGGTGGGCCAGGTGGCTGCTGCGCGCAAAGGCCTGGACCGCCGTGCTGGCAAAGACGAAATCCGGGGCAAACACGTCACCCGCCGCCAGCCAGAACATGGGTGCCAGTTGCGGCAGTGCCCGTGCAATGCCGCCCGCGGTCTCCAGCGCGCAGCCAAAGTCCAAACCCTCATGCGAGTATGAAATTGATAGCAAACTATCCACACCCGGCGGGGACCTTTGGCCAAATTGATCTGAAAACCGGTCGCTGATCTGCTCACCCAGCCACGCCGTGTTGATGACCGCCCGCGAAACCCCCGCCGCCAGCAGCGCCTGGAGGTGCCACTGCAACAGCGGCTGCCCCTGCACCTGCAGCAGCGGTTTCGGCGTGGCGTCGGTCAGGGGGCGCATGCGCTCGCCTCGCCCCGCCGCCAGCAGCATGGCGGGGACCTGGAAAAATGGCGATGGGGAAGACTGGCTCATGGGGCAATGGCAGGCGTCAGGGTGCCGCGCTGCAGCGCGTGGCGCTCGACGCTGGCCGCATCGAACAGGGCCAGCAGGGCGTCCATCAGTGTGTGCGCGCCGTCCGAGTGATCGCCACCGAAATTGCACACGTAAACGTCCAGCGTCACCGCCTGCTGCTCGGGCCAGGTGTGCACACAAAGATGGGATTCTGCTAGCAAAACAGTAGCAGTAACTCCACCCGGGCCGAGCACTGTGGGCGGAAATGAATGAAAAATCTGGTCTACGGGCTGCAGTCCGGCATTGCGCACGGCCTCGGTGCAGGCGCGGCCCAGCAGGGCGGCATCCAGCAGCCACGCGGGGGCGCAGCGGCAGCCACGCAGATCGGCAGTGAGGTGCAGTCCTTGCATGGCCCGCACTGTAGTGCATCGCATGGCGCTGGCGCCTGCGCGCGGGGGCCGCGCCGGGCCGGCAGCCACCCCCGGTAAAATGCCGGGTTTCCCCTGAACCCACCCCACCCCCATGGCCAACACCCAGCAATCCCAACAAATGGCCAATGCGATCCGCGCATTGGCCATGGACGCCGTTCAACAAGCCAATTCCGGCCACCCCGGCGCCCCCATGGGCATGGCCGACATGGCCGTGGGCCTGTGGGCTCGCCACCTCAAGCACAACCCGACCAACCCCCAGTGGTTCGACCGCGACCGCTTCGTGCTGAGCAACGGCCACGGCTCGATGCTGCTGTACGCGCTGTTGCACCTTACCGGTTACGACCTGCCGATCGGCGAGTTGAAGAACTTCCGCCAGCTGCACAGCAAGACCCCGGGCCACCCCGAAGTGGGCTACACCGCTGGCGTGGAAACCACCACCGGCCCGCTGGGCCAGGGCATCACCAATGCCGTCGGCTTTGCGCTGGCAGAAAAGCTGCTGGCCGCCGAGTTCAACCGCGAAGGCCATGCCGTGGTCGACCACAACACCTTCGTGTTCCTGGGCGACGGCTGCCTGATGGAAGGCATCAGCCAGGAAGCGATTTCGTGGTCGCCCTGTACGAAGACAACGGCATCTCCATCGACGGCCAGGTTGCCCCTTGGTTTGCCGACAACACGGCGCTGCGTTTTGTGTCCGCCGGCTGGAACGTGATCGGCCCCATCGACGGCCACGACGCCGACAAGGTGGCCGACGCTGTGGCCGAAGCCAAGAAGCAGAACGAGCGCCCCTCGCTCATCATCTGCAAGACGCACATCGGCAAGGGCAGCCCCAACCGCGCCAACACCTCCAAGGCCCACGGCGAGCCCCTGGGCGCCGAAGAAATCGCCCTCACCCGCGAAGCACTGGGCTGGACGAGCGAACCCTTTGCCATCCCCGAAGACGTGTACGCCGGCTGGGACGCCAAGGCTGCCGGCCAGAGCGCCGAGGCTGCCTGGAACGAGCGCTTTGCCGCCTACACCGCCACCTTCCCCGAACTGGCATCCGAACTGACGCGCCGCATGAAGGGCGACCTGCCCGCCAACTTCGCGCAAGTGGCCGTGGACACCGTGGTGGCCGCCCACACCAAGGGCGAGACCGTGGCCAGCCGCAAGGCCAGCCAGATCGCACTGGAAGCCTTCACCGCCGCGCTGCCCGAACTGCTGGGCGGCAGCGCTGACCTGACGGGCTCGAACCTCACCAACACCAAGAGCACGCCCAACCTGCGCTTTGACATGCAAGGCAAGGTCGTGAAGAACGAGGCTGGCGTCGGCGGCCGCCACATCAACTATGGCGTGCGCGAATTCGGCATGGCCGCCATCATGAACGGCGTGGCGCTGCACGGTGGCTTCATCCCCTACGGCGGCACCTTCCTCACGTTCAGCGACTACAGCCGCAACGCCATCCGCATGGCCGCGCTGATGAAGCAGCGTGTGATCCATGTGTTCACGCACGACTCCATCGGCCTGGGCGAAGACGGCCCCACACACCAGTCCATCGAGCATGTAGCCAGCCTGCGCCTGATACCCAACCTGGACGTGTGGCGCCCTGCCGACACGGTGGAAACCGCCGTGGCCTGGAGCGTGGCTCTGTCCAACCGCACCAAGCCCACCGCGCTGGCCCTGTCGCGCCAGAACCTGCAACACCTCTCGGCCGCAGCACCCAAGCGCGTGCTGGGCGACATCAGCCGTGGCGCGTATGTGCTTTCCGAGCCCGCTGACGTGGGCATCAAGAAGAAGCCCCAGGCCGTGATCATTGCCACCGGCTCTGAAGTGCAACTGGCCCTGAAGGCGCAGCGCCTGCTGGCCGACAAGAAGATCGCCGTGCGCGTGGTCTCCATGCCCAGCACCACCACGTTTGACCGCGAAGACGCCAAGTACAAAAGCAGCGTGCTGCCCGCTGGCGTGCCCCGCGTGGCCGTGGAAATGGGCGTGACCGACGGCTGGTGGAAATACGGCTGCGCCGCCGTGGTCGGCATCGACACCTACGGTGAGTCGGCCCCTGCGCCCGTGCTGTTCAAGCACTTCGGCTTCACCGAAGAAAACGTGGCCGACACGGTACGGGCGGTGCTCCAGCGCCAGCGGTGATCGCAGAACACTCAGAGCCTGCACATGAACAGCCGACTTCCATTTTTTGACGCGGACAGTGCCACGCGCTTGGAAAACGCACGCCATCCCTATCCTGTTGTATCGCTGTTCTCGGGTGCTATGGGCCTGGATTTGGGGCTGAATGAGGCAGGCTTACGCGTAGCCGTCTCGCAGGATATGGACAAGTGGTGCATCGAAACCATGCGGCGCAACTCCCATCTGGCCATTGATGGAGACATACGCGATCTGATTGAAAGCGATCCTAGCTGCGAGTTCTTTCTGCAGGCCAGTGGTGTCACACGCGAAGCACTGTTTGCCGTGGTGGGCGGCCCCCCTTGCCAACCCTTCTCCACGGCAGGCAAACGCAAGGGGGTGGAGGACGCACGCGGCCAGCTATACCAAGAGTTCATCAAGGTCGTTTCTGCCCTGCGCCCGCGATTCTTCATCATGGAGAACGTCAAAGGGCTGGCGTCCATGCCCTGCGACCCCGCAGACAAGCAATCCAAGCCTGTGCTGGACACCATCTTGGAGTCCTTCAAAGCCATCGGGTACCACACCGTGCACGGCATTTTGGATGCCGTGCACTACGGCACCCCGCAGTTTCGGGAGCGGCTGGTGATTGTGGGCAGCCGCGACGGGGAGGATATTTTTTTACCGGCACCCACCCACTTTCAACGCCACCAGAACCCGGCCATGCGCTGGCAAACCCTAGGCAGCGCCATCCACGACTTGCAGGAGATTGGCCCATATGCGCAGTTCTCTCCAGCCGTGCAACGCTACTTGGCCATGCTGGGCGAGGGCTGCAACTGGAAGCATCTTCCCGCCCACGTGGTGCAGGAAGCCATGGGTGGCGCGTTTGAGTCCGGCGGTGGCAAGGTGGGGTTTTATCGGCGACTCAACCGCGCTGAACCGTCGCCCACCCTGGTGACCAGTCCCATCCAGAAAGCGACCATGCTGTGCCACCCCACGGAGTTGCGGCCGCTGTCCGTCCGCGAATACGCACGCATTCAGAAGTTTCCTGATCACTGGAAGTTTGAAGGCAAGACTGCTGATTGCTACCGCCAAATTGGGAATGCCGTCCCCACGCCCTTGGGCTGCGCCCTTGGACAAATGCTGGTGTCGGTGGCGCAAGGGAATGCCAAGGTCAATGCCAAACGCATGCGTGGAACATCGGTGCATAGAAAGCTGGATCAACCAGAGGAAGACTGGGGCGATGATTCCTGACGCACAACTCCATGCAGAAGTGGGCAGGCTGCTTGGTATTCTTTATGCCAAGCGTTTTGCAGCCCTAGACAAACTCAGCCTAGGCAGGCTGTTAAGCAAGAACCCATACCTCTACAGGGCGTTAGGCATTGCAGACTCTCTGGAGTTCATACAACAGCTCATGATCGCTTTTGTGTCCAGCTCGGATGAAACCATTTTTGGTAACGACTTCATCGAGCCGCTGGCCATTTTTGCAGCTACACATGGCACAGCGTCCGATGGCGAGTTGCGGAACGTGACCGTAGGCGCAGGTGCGGGACAGGACATCGCGATCGAGACGGCCAATAGTTATTTGGCCATTTCCGTCAAGTCCAGCAAAAACATCTTCAACTCCCAAAGCGCGAAGGGGCAAGGGAGCGAATTTCAAGCCCTGCAAGCCCGGCTTAAAAAGCTGAACAAAGGGTTCCGCCCCATCATCGGTTATGGCTATGGCCGCAAAACCGAGCGCAAGGCAACACCGGTAGAAAAATTAGCAGGCCAGGTGTTTTGGGAGCTGCTGTCTGGCGAGCGGGATTTTTACCTGCGCATCTCCCATGCAATGGAGCAGTTCGCAGGCCAGCACGGCCCCGCTTACCAACAAGCCTTCGCCACCAAGCACCAGCAACTCCTACGTGAATTCATGCTGGAATATGTGCAACCCAGCGGAGTGATTTCATGGGACAAGGTCGTCGAGTTCAATAGCGCCCAAGCGAAGCCCAGAAAAACGCCTTTGACCACCAGCGCACGCAAGAAAAAGAGCGCCCCACCTGCAAATGCCTGACCCGAATTTCCTTTGTTTTTTGTTTTAACTGAGAGACTACAAGCTATGACGATCAAGATTGGTATCAACGGTTTCGGCCGTATCGGCCGCAACGTGCTGCGCTCGGCCATCCAGAACTTCAGCGACATCGAAGTCGTTGGCATCAATGACCTGCTGGAGCCCGACTACCTGGCTTACATGCTGCAGTACGACTCGGTGCACGGCCGCTTCCAGGGCACCGTGGCCGTGGAAGGCAACACCCTCATCGTCAACGGCAAGAAGATTCGCCTGACGCAAGAGCGCGACCCCGCCAACCTGAAGTGGAACGAAGTCGGCGCCGACGTGGTGATCGAATCCACCGGCCTGTTCCTGGACAAGGCCTCGGCCCAGAAGCACATCGATGCAGGCGCCAAGAAGGTCATCCTGTCGGCTCCTTCCAAGGACGACACGCCCATGTTCGTGTTCGGCGTGAACCACGACACCTACGCTGGCCAGGCCATCGTCTCCAACGCCTCGTGCACCACCAACTGCCTGGCTCCCGTGGCCAAGGTGCTGAATGACAAGTGGGGCATCAAGCGCGGCCTGATGACCACCGTGCACGCTGCCACTGCCACGCAAAAGACCGTGGACGGCCCTTCCAACAAGGACTGGCGCGGCGGCCGCGGCATTCTGGAAAACATCATCCCTTCCAGCACTGGCGCTGCCAAGGCCGTGGGCGTGGTGATTCCTGCGCTGAACAAGAAGCTGACCGGCATGTCCTTCCGCGTGCCCACCTCCGACGTGTCGGTGGTGGACCTGACGGTGGAGCTGGACAAGGCTGCCACCTACGACGAGATCAAGGCCGAGATGAAGGCCCAGTCCGAAGGCGCCCTGAAGGGCGTGCTGGGCTACACCGAAGACAAGGTGGTGGCCACCGACTTCCGTGGCGACACCCGCACCTCGATCTTCGACGCCGACGCCGGTATCGCCCTGGATGGCACCTTCGTGAAGATCGTCAGCTGGTACGACAACGAATGGGGCTACTCGAACAAGTACCTGGAAATGGTGCGCGTCGTCGCCAAGTGATCCGCGTGGCCCGTGTGGCCATCCGCAGGTGCCGCGCAGTGCATCCCTCCACCAACAGAAGTTGAAGAAGCGTTAAGACAGCAACAACTCGTTCAGGCCGACCACCCGCAAAGGTGGTCGGCCTTTTTTTGGCCCGTCTCCACCGTATGGAAACCACTCGCGGCCCTCAGGCCTGCGCACTGAGGGCCGCGAGCGGGCCGGGGGCGGCGGCATCGCCTGCACCCGGCGTGACGCCCGCTGCCGCCTGCGGGCGGCCGGCAGGCACCGTGGCGATGTGGATGGTGCGGGTGGGGAACGCGAACTCCACGCCCAGGCCCGCAAACTCGCGCATCAGCCCGAGGTTGATGGTTTGCTGCATGTCCATGTACACGTTGAAGCCCGGATCCTTGACGATGTAGACCACCTCGAAGTCCAGCGAACTGTCGCCAAACCCCTTGAAATGCGCTCGGTCCAACCGCAGCACCGCCTGCGCCTCGACCAGTTGCTTGACCACACCCGGGATCGCCTCGACCTTGTCCACCGGCGTGTCGTACGCCACGCCGAAGGTGAAGACAATGCGCCGCTCCTGCATGGGCCGGTAGTTGCTGATGGTCTGCTTGAGGATGTCGGTGTTGGACATCACCACCTCCTCCCCCTGCAGGCTGCGGATGCGCGTGGTCTTCAGGCCAATCATCTGCACGGTGCCGGCCACGCTGCCCACCACCACGAAGTCGCCCACTTCAAAAGGCTTGTCCACCGCGATGGAGAGCGATGCGAACAGATCCGCCAGGATACTTTGCACGGCCAGCGCCACGGCAATGCCACCCACCCCCAGGCTGGCCACAAATGCAGTGATGTTGACGCCCAGGTTGGACAGCACGGCCAGCGCGACAACGCTCCACAGCAGCGTGCGCAGCCCCCACGACAGCAGCGTGGCCGAGGCACTCACCTGCGTCATGCCGCTGGAGCTGTGCCGCGTCACATAGCGCTGCACGCCAATGCCGATGGCCCGCATGCCCCACAGGCCCATCTGCAGTGCCACCGCTACAAACCACAGTTGCGCCACCCGGCTTTCCCAGCGCCGAGGCAGCTCCAGGAAACCCAGGCCCACCAGCACGGCCACCAGCAACATCAGCAGCCGGCTGGTGCCCTCCAGCACATCGACCATGGTGGTGGCAGCAGCGCTGCCCGAGCGGGTGGCCCAGCCCTTCGCGCGGCCCGTGAGCAGATGCAATGCGGCGGAGATGGCCGCATACGTGACCGCAGCCGCAGTGAGGGCGACCAGCAGGCTCCACAGCGGGACACCGGCAAAGGTGGTGTCCTGAACCCAGGTGATGAACAACGGTGGCTGCATGCAGGAAAGCTCCTCTTCATGGTGGGTGACCGCAATGCGCGGCACGGGGGTGGACGCGATCCGATGCGCGGCGGCACCGGTGCATGAACAAACAGGCGCGTGCGCAAACCAAGGACGGCGTAACCACCCGCAACCCGCCAGCCGTGCGAGCGACACGCACGCTGCCTGCATCGCCATGAACGCCGAAAGCGTTCACACCTATCGCGGGGGCAAGCGACCCCTGCGGGCCGTTCGGTGCCGGGTTCTCTCCCGTTGGCATCCGCGCACCCATGACTCTGGCATGGACAGCGGCAAGCATTCGTCAGACATGGCCCACAGACAAGCCCATGCAGGGCCTACGCAGGCGCTGGCCCGGCTGCCGAACAATCGAAACACGGCAGGAACCGGTATGGGCCGCTCCCCAGGCACCTGCACCGCGGTCTCGCAACCCGGTCCGGCATCCGTCATCACCACACTTCAAGGAGGCTTTCCACAATGCCCTCACCAGCACATTTCCGAACGGCCGCCGCAGCGATTGCGCTTGCCGCCCTGACTGCATGTTCTTCCACACCGCCGCCGACCGAGCAGATGGCCGTGACGCGCACCACCGTCAACCGTGTGGCAGCGGCTCCCTCCGTGGCTACCAGCGCGCCGGTGGAATTGCAAATGGCACGGGACAAATACATGCAGGCCGAGCGAGCCATGGCTACGGAGGACTATGTGACGGCACGCCGCCTGGCGGCTGAGGCAGAAGTGGATGCGCGCGTGGCAGAGACCCGCGCGGACGCCAGCCGCAACGCGGCCAACCTGGCCCAGGTGCAGGACAGCATTCGTGCGCTGCAGGAAGAGATCAACCGGCGCTCACCACGCTGACCGGCCGCAACCGCGGGTCCCGCGCTGCATCCGCCTCTCATCCATACGCCACGTGCGGCGAGCCGCTGCACTGGCCACCCGCACTTTCGCAGCCACCCGCTGCGCGGGAGTGCATCCAGACCGGATCACCCGCAAACCGCTCAAGGAATCCAAGCCATGAAAACATCATTGATCCAGCGCACCGCCACCCTGTGCTCCAGCCTTGTGGCTGCCAGCCTGCTGGCTGCCTGCGCCAGCACCGTCCCACCAGCGACGCTCGAATCGGCACGCACAGCGGTCAGCACTGCCGCGGGTGACCCCGCCGTCAACCAGTACGCACAGCTGGAACTCAAGGAAGCCACCGAGGCCCTGGCACGGGCTGACCAGGCCTGGTCCAGCGACCGCGACAGCGCCGATACCGGCCACCTGGCGTATCTGGCGCGCCAGCGCGCTGAAATCGCCACCAATGCCGCCCGCGCCCGCCAGCTCGATGCAAACATCCAGCAGGCCGGTTCCGAGGCCGACCGTATCCGACTGCAGGCCCGCACGCAGGAGGCCGACGCGGCCCGCCTGCGCGCCGATGTGCAGACACGCAACGCGCAACTGGCCCAGCAACAGGCGATGAGTGCCGAGCAGCGCGCCGCCGAGCAGCAGGCCCAGGCAGCGGCAGCGCAAGACCGCGTCCGCATGCTGGAAGCCCAGCTGCGCGATCTGGAGGCGCAGCAGACCGAACGCGGCCTGCTGGTCACCCTGGGTGACGTGCTGTTTGCCTTCAACAAGGCCGAGCTATCGGCGCAGGCCGCACCGCGGCTGGACAAGCTGGCGGGTTTTCTCAGGCAGTTTCCAGACCGCAAGCTGCTGATCGAGGGCTATACCGACAGCGTCGGAGGCGACAGCTACAACCAGGAGCTGTCCGACCGCCGCGCCCAGGCCGTGCGTGATGCCTTGGTGCAGCGTGGCGTGGACACGGGCCGCATCACCGCACGCGGATACGGCAAGGCGCACCCGGTGGCCGACAACGCCACACCCGAGGGCCGGGCGATGAACAGGCGCGTGGAGATCGTGATTGCGGATGACAAGGGCAACCTGCGCGGCAGATAACGCACATCATCCCGAGGTGCTGCGCGCCGCCTACGCTGCGCGATCTTCAAACGTCTCGGTATCCACTTCGCTCGCACTCTGGGCGTTGTAGCGGTTGCCCACCACCGTACGCTCGTTGATCAGTGCTTCCACCCGGTCCATCAGCGGTTCGCTGAGCTGCACACTGGCGGCACCCAGGTCGTCGTGCAGGTGTTCCACGCTCGTCGTGCCCGGGATGGGAATGATGTCCTCGCCCTGGTGCAGCAGCCACGCCAGTGCCAGTTGCGCCGGGGTGCAGCCCGCTTCCCGCGCAAGGGCCTGGTAGCCGTCCAGAAGGCGCAGGTTGGCTGCGTAGGCCTCGGGCGCAAAGCGCGGCATGGTCCGGCGGATGTCCTTGGCGTCCAGTGCATCCACATCGATGCGCTCGCCACACAGAAACCCCCGGCCCACCGGGCTGAAGGCCACGAACGCCACGCCCAGTTCCCGGCAGGTCTTCAGCACCGCAATCTCGGGGTTGCGCGTCCACAGCGAATACTCGGTCTGCAGCGCCGCGATGGGGTGCACTGCGTGCGCGCGGCGCAGTGTGGCGGCCGACACTTCCGACAGGCCGATGCTACGGATCTTGCCCGCACGCACCAGATCGGCCAGCGCGCCCACACTGTCTTCGATGGGCACGCTCTTATCCCAGCGGTGCAGGTAATACAGGTCGATCACATCCGTCTGCAGGCGGCGCAGGCTGTCTTCACAGGTCTGGCGCAGCGTGGCGGGGCGGCCGTCGATCACACGCACCAGCTTGCCATCGCCGTTCACATCCACGCCCTGCATGCCGCATTTGCTCGCCAGGGTGAAGCGGCTGCGATGCGGCTTCATCACCCGGCCGACCAGCGTCTCGTTGGCACCAAAGCCATAGAGCGTGGCGGTGTCGAACAATGTGACCCCTGCATCGAGCGCGGCCAGCAGCACGCGCTCACCCTGCTCGGGAGACACCGGCGCGCCGTACGCGTGCGAGAGGTTCATGCAGCCCAGGCCGATGGCCGAGACGGAGAAAGATCCGAGGTTTCTTTGTTGCATGGCGGAAGCTTACGGCAACGGCGAAACCCCGGCGGGTGGAGCACCACATTGCGCACGCTGACCATCAGGCGGTGAAAGACTCCTTGGGTCCATTGCATGGACAATCCGGCGATGCCTGTTGCGATTTCACACCCGTCTTCCCCGCGCCCCGTGCTGATCGCCGGCGGCGGCATTGGTGGCATGTCCACCGCCCTCACCCTGCACCAGATCGGTGTGCCCTGCATCGTCTTTGAATCGGTGCCGGAACTGCAGCCCCTGGGCGTGGGCATCAACCTGCAACCCAATGCCGTGCGCGAGCTGCACGACCTGGGTTTTGGCAACGACGTGCTGGACACCATTGGCCTGCAGGCGCGTGAATGGGCGCTGGTGGGGCGCAACGGCAACGAGGTATATGCCGAGCCCCGCGGGTTGCAGGCGGGCTACCGCTGGCCGCAGTACGCCGTGCACCGCGGGCAGCTGCAGATGATGCTGTACCACGCCGTGAAAGAGCGCCTGGGCAGCGATGCCGTGCAGCTGGGGCAACGCGTGGTGGGCTACCAGCAGGATGCCGATGGCGTGACGGCCATCGTCGAGGCGCGCGACGGTACGCGGCACGAAGTGACGGGCTCGCTGCTGGTGGCCGCTGATGGCCTGCACTCGGCCGTGCGGTCGCAGATGCACCCTGCCCAGCCGCCCATCCAGTGGGGCGGCGCCATCATGTGGCGTGGCACCACGCCAGGGGTGCCCGTGCGCACGGGGGCGTCGTTCGTAGGCGTGGGTTCGCTGCGGCACCGCGTGGTGTGCTACCCCATCACGCCACCCGACCCGGCCACGGGCCTGGCCACGATCAACTGGATTGCCGAGATCACGGTGGACAACCAGGGCGGCTGGCAGCAGGGCGACTGGAACCGGCGCGTGGCGCTGGAGGACTTCATTCACCACTTTGACGGCTGGAACTACAGCTGGCTCGATGTACCCGCCATGCTGCGCGGCGCCAAGGACGTGTTCGAGTACCCCATGATCGACCGCGACCCTGTGCCCACCTGGGTGGACGGCCGTGTGGCGCTGCTGGGCGATGCAGCGCATGTGATGTACCCCGTGGGCTCCAACGGCGCCAGCCAGGCCATCGTGGACGCGCGCGTTCTGGGTGCGCAGCTGATAGCGCACGGTGTGGGGCCAGCAGCGCTTAGGGCCTACGACGACAAGCTGTGCAAGGACATCTCGGCGCTGGTGCTGCGCAACCGCGGCTCTGGCCCGTTTGGCCTGCTGGGGCTGGTGGACGAGCGTTGTGGCGGTGTGTTCGACCACATCGATGATGTGCTGCCGCGCGAGGAGCGCGAGGGCTTCATGGCGCGCTACAAGGCGGCTGCGGGTTTTGCGATCGAAACGCTGAATGCAGCACCGCCCACCATTGCGCCGGGGCAGCGGGTGGCCGCTGGCTGAACAGTGCCGCGGGCGAGGTCTCCAGGGAGACCTCTGCCAGCACACACCCAAATACTATTATTTTGATAGCACTTAGGGATTGATATTCCAGGGCTACCGGCCGATCCAGCCCGAAATCAGCCCGCGTTGAGCTGCTGCTCCAGCCCGTGCAGCACCTCGTAGCAGGCCAGCACCCGGCCCACGCTGGCGTTGGGCTCGCGGCCTTCCTGGATGGCGGCGAAGAACTCGCGGTCCTGCAGCTCGATGCCGTTCATCGACACGTCCACCTTCGACACATCGATCTTCTCGTCCTTGCCGTTGTAAAGGTCGTCATAGCGCGCGAGGTACGTGGCCGTGTCGCCGATGTAGCGGAAGTACGTGCCCAGCGGGCCATCGTTGTTGAAGCTCAGGCTCAATGTGCAGATGGCGTCATTGGCCGCCTTGAGCTGGATGCTCATGTCCATGGCGATGCCCAGCGTGGGGTGGATCGGCCCCTGGATCGCGTTGGCTTTGACGATGGGGCTGCCCGCCTGGTAGGCAAACAGGTCTACCGTGTGGGCGGCGTGGTGCCACAGCAGGTGGTCCGTCCAGCTGCGGGCCTGGCCCAGCGCGTTGGTATTGGTACGGCGAAAGAAGTAGGTCTGCACATCCATCTGCTGGATGTGGAACTCGCCCTTCTGGATTTGGTGGTGCACGTACTGGTGGCTGGGGTTGAAGCGGCGGGGGGG
>LNEG01000218.1 GCA_001464865.1 Burkholderiales bacterium Ga0074133 | reverse complement strand
CCGGTCTGCTTTTGCAGCGCCACCACGTCCTGCGCGCCCTTCAGGCTGTCAGCCAGCGGGATCTCGACCTGCACGTGCTTGCCGGCTTTCAGGCAGGCGATGGTCTGCTCGGCGTGCATTTGCGTGGGGGTGCACAAAATGACGGCGTCTACTTCCTTCATCGCCAGGCTGTCGTTCAGGTCGGTGGTGACGTGGCCGATGCCGTACTTGTCGGCCACCTCCCGGGTCTTCTCCAGATCGCGGCTGATGAGCGAGACGACTTCGACGCCGTCGATGTTCTGGATGCCGTCCAGGTGCTTGATGCCGAAGGCACCGGCACCGGCCAGGGCTACTTTGATGGTCATGTTGCGGGGTCCCTTACTGGTTCTCGAGGATCAGGTGGCCCACCGCCGTATTGCTGGCGGGCACGTGGAAGAAGCGGTGCTTCACGGTGGGCGCAGGGCCCGTGCCGGCGACGTCGCTCATCGCGCCGCGGGCGATGAGCCACATCACCAGCTCGATGCCTTCGCTGCCGGCTTCGCGCACGTATTCGATGTGCGGCACCTTGGCCAGCTCGGCCGGTTCGGCGATCAGCCGGTCCAGGTACCTGTTGTCCCATTCCTTGTTGATGAGGCCGGCGCGCGGGCCCTGCAGCTGGTGGCTCATGCCGCCCGTGCCCCAGATTTGCACCTTGAGCGGCGCGTCATACGACTCGATGGCACGGCGGATGGCCTGGCCGAGCGCAAAGCAGCGCTGGCCCGACGGCACGGGGTACTGCACCACGTTGACGTGGAACGGAATCACCTTCACCGGCCAGGCCTCGGGCGAGCCGAACAGCAGGTTCATGGGCACGGTCAGGCCGTGGTCCACCTTGAGGTCGTTGACGATGGTGAGGTCAAAGTCCTGCTGGATCACCGACTGCGCAATGTGTGCGGCCAGGTCGGGGTGGCCCATGACCTTGGGCACAGGGCGCGGGCCATAGCCTTCGTCGGCGGGCTCGAACTCTGCGGCGGTGCCGATGGCAAAGGTGGGGATGAGCCCCAAGTCAAAACTGGTGGCGTGGTCGTTGTAGACCAGGAACACGACGTCGGGCTGGTTCTCGCGCATCCATTGCTTGGACGGCTCATAGCCCGCAAACAGGGGCTGCCAGTAAGGCTCGCCGGTCTTGCCCAGGTCGATGGCGGCGCCGATGGCGGGCACATGCGAGGTGTAGACCGATGCTGTGATGCGCGCGTGCTCCACCGCACCCGGCCCAGCTGCGGCGTTGCCAGTGGCGGTTTGCTGCGTGGCGTGGTCGCTCATGATCTGCGCGGCCAGCGCTTGCTGCTGCGTCAGCTCCCATTGTTTCCAGGCATCTGACTGGGCTGCAGGACCCTGGGCGTTACCGCCTTCGCCCGTGACGCGGTTGCC
>LNEG01000217.1 GCA_001464865.1 Burkholderiales bacterium Ga0074133 | reverse complement strand
AAGTAGATGTTGCCGCCCGTGCGCATGGCCCAGTTCAGGTCGCGGGCGCGCACCGCCGCGCGCTGCTCGTCGGTCATGGGCCATTCGGCCAGATAGGCGTTCTCGTCGGCCTTGAAGCGTGCGCGGTTCTCGGCCTTCATGAGGCTCATGCAGAACTGGTTGAGCCAGTAGCCCTTGCGGCTCTGGTCAGCGTCGAAGATGGTCGTGCCGGGCACGTCCAGGTAGGGTTTGTGGAGGGCCATCGTGTTTCCTATTCAGACCTCGTCATTGGTTCGCCGCGCGCACATGTCACGCGGAGATTGAAACCGGCGCTGCCGCCGCCAGGGACGGCCAGCAAGGGCCGCCCCGCAGCAAAGGCCGTGTCCCCCTTGGGGGATGGCGCCGCAGGCGACTCAGGGGGGTCATTCTTCCTCGGGCCAGTACAGGCGCATGGGGTTGTCGACCAGCAGCTTGCGCTGCAGCTCGGGCGTGACCGCGATGTGCGGAATGAAGTCCACCAGCAGGCCGTCGTCGGGCATGTGGTCCTTGAGGTTGGGGTGCGGCCAGTCGGTGCCCCAGAGCACGCGGTCGGGGAACTCCTCGACCACCCGGCGTGCAAAGGGCACTACGTCCAGGTAGGCCGCCTGCTCACCGTGCAGTGCCTTGGGGCCGGTGACGGACAGGCGCTCGGGGCAGCTCACCTTGCTCCACACATTGGGGTGCTGGCGCATGAATTGGAGGAACAGCTCGAACTCCGGCCCGTCCACCGGCTTGCCCACATCGGGGCGCCCCATGTGGTCCACCACCACGGTGGTCGGCAGCGCGGTGAAGAAGTCCCACAGCTCGGGGAGGTCCACCGCTTCAAAGTAAATCACCACATGCCAGCCGAGCTGGTGGATGCGCGCGGCAATCTCCATCAGCTCGTCCTTGGGCGTGAAGTCCACCAGGCGCTTGACGAAGTTGAAGCGCACGCCGCGCACACCGGCGGCGTGCATGGCCTGCAGCTCTGCGTCGGTGACCGAGCGCCTGACGGTGGCCACGCCACGCGCCTTGCCGCCGGAGTGGACCAGCGCATCCACCATGGCGCGGTTGTCCGCACCGTGGCAGGTGGCCTGCACGACCACATTGCGCGCAAAGCCCAGGTGGTCGCGCAGTGCATACAGCTGGTGCTTGCTGGCGTCGCAGGGCGTGTACTTGCGCTCCGGCGCGTACGGAAACTCGGCACCGGGGCCGAACACGTGGCAGTGCGCATCCACGGCGCCCGCGGGCACCTGAAAGCGCGGCTGGCTGGGGCCGGCGTACCAGTCAAGCCAGCCAGGCGTTTTGGTGAATGCCGGATCCGGAGAGAGGACGGTCGATGATGGATTCATGGTCAGATTGCTATTGTTTCAATAGCTACACAGGCAATTAAAAATTGGACTTGCGGCCTAAAACGCTTGAAATTGCCTTCAGTCGAGGTATTTGAGGCCCGCCTTCTCCAGCGCGGGGCGCATGTTGTACATGTCCAGGCCCAGCACGCCGCTGGCCAGCCTGGCGCGCTTTTCGCCTTCAAAGCTCTCGCGCTTCTGCGCGGCGGCCAGGGTCTCTGCCGCGCGGGCGGCAGGCACGACCACCACACCGTCGTCGTCGGCCACGATCACGTCGCCGGGCGTGACCAGCGCACCGGCGCACACCACGGGGATGTTGACCGAGCCCAGCGTGGCCTTGATGGTGCCCTTGCTGCTGATCGCGCGGCTCCAGACGGGGAAGTTCATGGCCTGCAGCGTCTTCACATCGCGCACACCGGCGTCGATGACGAGTGCGCGTGCGCCCCGGGCCTGGAAGCTGGTGGCCAGCAGGTCGCCGAAGTAGCCGTCGGTGCATTCAGACGTGACGGCTGCCACCACGATGTCGCCGGGCTGGATCTGCTCGGCCGCCACATGCATCATCCAGTTGTCTCCCGGCTGCAGCAGCACGGTGACGGCCGTGCCGCTGACCTGCTGGCCGCTGTAGATGGGGCGCATGTAGGGCTTGAGCAGGCCCACGCGGCCCATGGCTTCGTGCACGGTGGCCGAGCCGAGGGCGGCCAGGCCGTCGGCGGCTGCGCGGTCGGCGCGATTGATGTTGCGGTAGACAACGCCCAGTTCAAACATGTCAGAGCCCCTTTGCCTTCAGGCGTGAATCGAGTCGGGAGAACACGCGGCGCGTGTTGGCTTCGTAGATCTGGTGCTTGTCGTCGGCGCTCAGGATGGTGGAGGCCTCGATGTAGCGCTTGGTGTCGTCGTAGTAGTTGCCGGTGGTGGGGTCGATGCCGCGCACCGCGCCGATCATTTCGCTGGCAAACAGCACGTTCTTCACCGGGATCACGGTGTTCAGCAGGTCGATCCCGGGCTGGTGGTACACGCAGGTGTCGAAGTACACGTTGTTCATCAGGTGCTCGTCGAGCAGGGGCTTCTTCATCTCTTGCGCCAAGCCCCGGAAGCGGCCCCAGTGATAAGGCACCGCGCCGCCGCCATGCGGGATCAGGAACTTGAGCGTGGGAAAGTCCTTGAACAGGTCGCCCTGGATGAGCTGCATGAAGGCCGTCGTGTCGGCGTTCAGGTAGTGCGCGCCGGTGGTGTGAAAGCACGCGTTGCAGCTGGTGCTCACGTGGATCATGGCGGGCAGGTCGTACTCCACCATCTTTTCGTAGATGGGGTACCAGTGCTTGTCGGTCAGCGGGGGGCTGGTCCAGTGGCCGCCCGAAGGATCGGGGTTCAGGTTGATGCCCACGGCGCCGTATTCGTGCACGCACTTTTCCAGCTCGGGGATGCAGGTGGCGGGATCGACACCGGGTGACTGCGGCAGCATGGCCACGGGCACGAAATGGTCAGGGAACAGCGTGGAGACGCGAAAGCACAGCTCATTGCAGATGGCCGCCCAGGTGCTGGACACGTTGAAGTCGCCGATGTGGTGAGCCATGAAGCTCGCACGCGGGCTGAACAGCGTGATGTCGCTGCCGCGCTCCTTCATCAGCCTGAGCTGGTTGGCCTCGATGGACTCGCGCAGCTCGTCGTCGCTGATGTGCAGGTCGGCCACCTTGGGCATGACCGCCGGGTCCTGGATGCCGGCGATCTGCGCATTGCGCCAGTTCTCCAGCGCCTTGGGGGCCGTGGTGTAGTGGCCGTGGCAGTCGATGATGAGGCTCATTTTTGGGTGCTCCTGGAAGGTGTTCTTTTGATAGCTGGTCAGGCGGGTTCCATGCCTTGCTTGCGTTTGGCGTCTGCGGCAGCAGGAGAAGACAGGTAGGCCAGCAGCGAACGCGCGGCATCCACCTGTTGCGAATGCACGCCAACGCCTGCGGAAAACGTGGTGGTGATCTGGATGGCCGGTGGCAGCGGGCCTACGATCTCGATGCCCTGCACATGCAGCAGCTCACTCAGTTGCTGAAAGCCCAGCGCCACCTCGCCCCTGGCCACCAGCGAGCCCACAGGCACGCCGGGGGGCGCCTGCACCATGCGCGGGGCGATCTGCCCGGCAATGCCCCAGCGCTCGAACAGCTGGGCCAGCGCCACGCCGCTGGGGCCTGTGGACAGGCTGATGCTGGGCGCGGCCAGCACGGCATTGCGCACGGCGTCTTCGGTGCTGATGTCGGGCAGCGTTGCGCCTGCGGGCACGGCCACGGCCACGCCGGAGTGCACCCAGTCCACCTTGCTGCCGGGCAGCAGGTGGCCGGCAGCCATGAGCTTGTCGATGGCGTCCGACGCGAGGATGACTACGTCAAAGGCCTCACCGGCCGCGACGCGCCTGGCTGCGTCCACACCGCCCACCGATTCGATCTGCACCACACCCGCACCGGCGGCGCTGGCGGCATAGGCCGCCGTCAGCTCGGCCAGCACCTGGCGGGTGGCCATGGAAGAAATTCCGCGCAGCAGCGGTGCAGTGGTCATGGGTGTTCGTCTCCTGGCGGGCTCCGTGCAGCCCTGGAAGGGCCGCCTGGAAAGCCGCAACGGGCTTTCTGTGGCACCGATTGTGGAGAGCGCGGCTGCATTCATGAAGTCGGCGCGGGCACTACCAGCTATATCATTCCGTGATTGATGACCCACAGCTATTGCAATCAGGGCCTTACCCATGGACCTCAAGCAGATCGAATACTTTGTACGGGTGGCCGAGCTGGGTAGCTTCACGCGCGCCTCGGTGGTGCTGGACATTGCCCAACCCGCGCTGAGCCGCCAGGTGCGCCTGCTGGAGGTGGAGCTGCGCCAGAACCTGCTGGTGCGCAACGGCCGCGGTGCCACGCCCACCGAAGCGGGCCGGCTGCTGCTGGAACACGGCCGCGGCATCCTGCACCAGGTGGAGCGCGCGCGCGAGGAGCTGGGACGCGTGCGCGGTGCGCTGGCCGGGCGCGTGGCCATCGGCCTGCCGCCCAGCATTGCCAAGGTGCTGACGGTACCGCTCACCCGCGCGTTTCGCGTGAAGATGCCCGACGCCGCGCTGGCCATCAGCGAAGGACTCACGGTGGCCATGCGCGAATCGCTGACCACCGGCCTGCTCGACATTGCCCTGCTCTACAACACGACGCCCTCGCCGGGCATCGAGACCACCGCGCTGCTGGAGGAAGATCTGTTTCTGGTGCAGCGCCGCGCCCCGGGCCCCACGGGCGCGCCCGACGATGCGCTGGCCGACCGGGCCCTGCCGCTGGATGAGCTGCCCCGTTACCCGCTGGTCATCCCCACGCGGCCCAATTCGATCCGCATGCTGGTCGAATCGGAACTGGCCGCACGCGGCAAGCGCCCGCAGATCAGTCTGGAGATTGACGGCGTGGCCGCCATCCTGGACCTGGTGGCCGATGGCGCCGGCTGTGCCGTGCTGCCGATGAACGCGGTGACCACGTCGGGCAAGGCCGAGGTGTTCCATACGCGTCCCATCCAGGGGGCCACGGCCGATGCGGCGGCAGACGCGGGCGAGCCCGCCGCCGGCGGCACCCGCCTGCGCAGCAAGCTCTTCATGGCCGTGAGCTCGCAGCGCCCGGCCACGCTCACGCAGCAGGCGATGGCAGAGCTGATCCGCCACACGCTGCGCACGCTGTACCCCTCGTCCGTCGTCGCGTGATTCGGCGCGGGCCACGCCCGGGGTGCGGCGTCAGCGGGCGGCAGGGCCGCCCGTGCGCGGGATCAGCCAGTAGGCCGCCATGCCCAGCACCACGCCCCAGAACGCTGCGCCCAGGCCAAACAGCGACATGCCCGACGCCGTGGCCACAAACGTGATAACCGAGGGCTCGATGTAAGAGCCCTCGTCTGCCAGCGCGCGGATGTTGGACACCACCGCGCCGATGAGCGCCAGCCCCGCCAGGGCCGCAATCAGCGGCCCCGCGAACGCGGCAAACAGCTGCACGATGGTGCCGGCAAACGTGCCGCCCACGATGTAGAACACCCCGTTGGCCATGCCGGCCACATAGCGCTTGTCAGGGTCCGGGTGCGCGTCCTTGCCGGTGCACAGCGCTGCCGTGATGGAGGCCAGCACGATGGAGATGCCGCCAAAGCAGGCCACGGCCAGCGATGCGACGCCGGTGCCCGTGACGATGGCGCGCGAGGGCACCGGGTAGCCGGCCAGCCGCAGCACGGCCATGCCCGGCAGGTACTGCCCGGTCAGGCTGACCAGGACCAGCGGCACCGCCAGGCTGAGCATGGCGCCCGCCTCGAACCGGGGCACGATGGCCACCGGCGTGGCCAGCGCCAGCGACAGGGATTGCAGGTGGGTGGTGCCCAGCGCCCACGCCACGGCAAAGCCCGTGCAGGCCACCCCCACCACCGCATAGCGCGGCCACAGGCGCCGGCCCAGCAGGTAGGCCGCCAGCATGGCCAGCACCACGGCAGGCGCATCGCCACTCACGCGGAAGGCCTGCACGCCAAACTGGAACAGGATGCCAGCCATCATGCCGGCCGCAATGCCCTTGGGAATGCGGCTGACCACCTTCTCGAAATAGCCGGTGGCGCCGAGCAGCACCACGATGGCGGCCGCCACCAGATAGGCACCCACCACCTCGGGCATGCCGATGCGCGGGAACAGCGTGAGCAACAGTGCCGTGCCCGGCGCGGACCACGCCGTGACAATCGGCAGCCGCAGCCACCAGCTCAGCAGCAGCCCGCTGACGCCTGCGCCCATGGAGATCGCCCAGATCCACGAAGACACCTGCTCCGCAGGAATATGCCCCGCCTGCGCCGCCTGGATAAAGATCACCAGCGGCCCGCAGTACGAGATGAGCACCGCCAGAAAGCCCGCCACCCAGGCGGTCAGAGACCAGTCCTTGAACCGCATGTGTACACGCCTTTCTGTGCGGCCCGCAGGCCGCGCGTCAGTCTGCGCGGATATCGCGCTGCTGGATGAGTTTGCCCCAGCGCTCAAGTTCGCGGTTCAGGTGCGTGGCCAGTTCCTGCGGTGTGGAGCCGATGGGCTCTGCGCCCACGCTTTCGAGCTTGCGCAGGGTCTCGGGCTGCTTCATGGCGTCGTTGAGCACCTTGTTCAGGCGCGCAATCACCTCGGGCGGCGTGCCCATGCGGGCAAACACGGCAAACCAGGGCGACACCTCGTAGCCGGGCACACCGGCCTCGGCCACGGTGGGCACATCAGGCAGCGCGGGCGAGCGCCGCGCGGTGGTCACGGCCAGCGCGCGCAGCTTGCCCGACTGGATGTGCGGGCGCGCCGATGTGATGCTGTCAAACATCAGGTCCACCTGGCCGCCCAGCATGTCGGTCACGGCGGGGCCGCTGCCCTTGTAGGGGATGTGCGTCATCTGCACACCCGCCATGGACGCAAACACCTCACCCGCCAGGTGGATCGATGTGCCGTTGCCTGCCGATGCGTAGGTGAGCTTGCCGGGCTCCTTGCCGGCGCGCGCCACCACATCCTTCACGCTGCGGTCGCTGGTGTTGGCGGCGTTGACCACCAGCACGTTGGGCACCACGGCCAGCAGGCTGATGGGGGCAAAGTCCCTGACCGGGTCGTACGTGAGCTTGGGGTACAGCGCCCGGTTGGTCGCCATGCCAATCGACGTGACCATGATGGTGTAGCCGTCGGCCGGCTGCTTGGCCACGTAGTCGGCACCGATGTTGCCGCCTGCGCCCGGCCGGTTCTCGACCACCACGGCCTGCCCCAGTTCACGCGCAGCTTTCTCGCCCAGCGTGCGGGCGATCACGTCCATGGCGCCCCCGGGCGGAAACGGCACCACCCACTTGATGGGCCTGGAAGGCCAGGCCGCATCGGTCTGGGCCCATGCGGGTGCGGGCAGCACCAGCGTTGCGGCAGCAACGGCCACCGCGGTTGCAAGGATTCGACGGGTGGGGTTCATGGGGTCTCTCCGGATGGGCGCGGAAACCGCTGGCCACGGTGCGCGTGCGCCAGCGGGGCAAGTCAGGCAATCGACGATGGATGCCGGGCCAACGGCGTCACGCCGATCTTCATGTACGGGAACAGCGGCAGCTTGCTCAGCATGTCGTGCAGCTCGTCGTTGCCGGGCACGTCGAACACGCTGTAGTTGGCGTATTCACCCACCACGCGCCACAGGTGCGCCCACTGGCCGCTGCGCTGCAGCTGCTGCGAATAGGCCTTCTCCTCGGCCTTGATGCGCGCGGCCTCTTCGGGGGCCAGTGTTGCGGGGATGTCGACAATCATGTGGACGAGGTACAGCATGGTTTTCCTTCGGGGTTGGGTGGGTGATGCGGTTGCGGACAGGGAATGTGGAGGGGGGCCTGAGGTCGTTCAAGCCGCGAGCGCACCGGCCAGAAAGCCCAGCAGTGCTGCCGAGAACGCCTGCGGCGTCTCCAGGTTGGACAGGTGCGAAGCCGGCAGCACCACCAGCCGGGCGCCGGGGATGCCAGCCTGCATGGCCTCGGCATCGGCCACCGTGGTCACGGGGTCGGCATCGCCCGCCACCAGCAGCGTGGGCGTGGCAATGCGGCCGAGCGCGTTGCGCAGGTCGGATGCACCCAATGCCTCGCAGCAGGCGGCGTAGCCTTCGGGGTCAATGCCTGCAAGCCATTCCTGGGCGGCCTGCACCACGGCCGGTTGCGCCTGTGCAAACTCAGGGGTGAACCAGCGCCCGGGGGCAGAGTCGGCCAGCGTTCGCATGCCGGCGGCACCCGAGCTGCGCACCATGGCTGCGCGCTCCATCCACGGGCCCAGCGCGCCAATGCGGGCGGCACTGTTGCACACCGCCAGTGCCTGCAGCCGGTGGCCGGCATGCACACCCAGCCATAAGCCGGTGTGCCCACCCATGGAGATGCCGCAAAACGATGCCTTGTCCACCCCCAGTGCGTCCAGCACAGCCAGCACATCCTGGCCCAGCTCTTCAAAGCTGTAGGGACCGGGCGTCACGGGACTGTCGCCGTGGCCGCGCGTGTCGTAGCGGATCACGCGGAACGCCTGGGACAGCGCGAGCACCTGGGGCTCCCACATCTCGAGGGTGGTGCCCAGCGAGTTACCCAGCACCAGTGCGGGCGCGGTGGCATCGCCATCGACGGCGACCCGGAAGGTGCCCCGTGCGGTGGCGAGTGCGGTGGGTGGGTTGCTCATGAATTTCCTTGAATGATCGAAGCCGCCCGCGCTGAAAGGGCGCTGGCGGCTGGCTGAATGTTGCGCTTTTTCTTCAGCGCGCGGTGGCGGTCCGGGCAGGCTGCAGGTGCGCGGCAGGGGCCGCCTGGGCCTGGCTGTCGTCGCGCCGGTACCAGATGATGAAGGCCACCATGGCCAGTGCAGCCACCAGGCCTGGCACGGCAAACGCGAGGAAGTTGAGCTTGAGCGGCAGGGCTGCAGCCAGCAGCGAGCCACCGAGCAGCGGGCCCACGATGGCGCCCGTGCGGCCCACACCCGAAGCCCAGCCCAGCCCGGTGGAACGCATGGCCAGCGGGTAGAACTGCGCGGTGTTCGCATACAGCAGGATCTGCGTGCCGATGGTGGTGGCGCCAGCAATGAAGATCAGCAGGTACAGCACCGGCATGGGGCTGTTGAAGCCCAGCAGGGCAATGGCTACCGTGCCCACAGCAAAGAACGCGAGCACCACCTTGGGCAGGCTGAAGCGGTCACCCAGCCAGCCGCCGGCAATGGCACCGGCCATGCCGCCAAAGTTGAGCGCCAGCAGGAACGACAGGCTCGAGCCCAGGCTGTAGCCCGCGCCCGCCATGAGCTTGGGCAACCACGAACCGAGCGCATACACCATGAGCAGGCAGCAGAAGAACGCCAGCCAGATCATGATCGTGCCGGCAGCGCGGCCGTCCTTGACGAGGTCGAGCATGGGCACACCAGCGCCCTTGGCGTCGGTGGCCACCAGCTGCACATCGGCGCCGATCTTCACATCAGGGTTCACGCGGACCAGCATGTCGCGGGCCTCCTTGTCCTTGCCCTGGCGCACCAGAAAGCCCACCGATTCCGGCAGCTTCCACATGATCAGCGGCAACAGCAGCAGCGGCACCGCTGCAGCGAAGAACATGGCTTGCCAGCCAAAGCGCGGCAGCATGTAGATACCCAGCCCGGCCGACAGCATGCCCCCCAGCGAATAGCCACTGAACATCAGTGCCACCAGCGTGCTGCGTGCGCGCTTGGGGGCGTACTCGTTCATCAGCGCCACGGCATTGGGCATCAGGCCGCCGCAGCCCAGCCCGGCGATGAAGCGGTAGATGCCGAACTCGGTGGGCGTCTTCGCAAACCCGTTCAGAAAGGTGGCCAGGCTGAACAGCACGAAGCAGATCGCGATGCCCTTCTTGCGGCCGATGCGGTCGGCCAGCGGGCCGAAGATGAAGGCGCCGAACATCATGCCGAACAGCGCGTAGCTGCCTAAAGCGCCGGCCTGCACGGGCGTAAGACCCCACTCGGCCATCAGCACGGGCAGCACCACGCCGTAGATGAACAGGTCGTAGCCGTCAAAAATCAGCAGCAGGGCGCACAGCGCCACCACCATCCAGTGGAACCGCGTGAAGCGCGCGTTGTCGATGACCGGGTTGATCTCGATCGTTTTCATGTCGGGTTGTCTCTCTCGTCAAAGGATGGACTGGCGCCCTGTGGCGGGCGCCTTGCCAGGAAGGGGGGCGTGAAAAGCGGGCAGCAGATCAGCCCTGGTCGCCACCGCCGACGGGGATGACGGTGCCGGTGATGTAGGACGACTCGTCCGACGCCAGGAACAGGATGGCCGAGGCCTGCTCGTCCAGGGTGCCGTAGCGCTTCATGTGGGTGCTGGAAACGGTCTGGTCCACGATCTGCTGGTACCAGCCCTGTTCCTTCTTGCTCTGTTTGGCGCTGTTGCGCGGAATGCGGCGGGGCGGTGCCTCGGTACCCCCGGGCGCCACGGCATTGATGCGGATGCCGCGCTCGCCGTTCTCGAACGCCAGGCAGGCCGTCATGGCGTTCACGCCGCCCTTGGCTGCGCCGTACGGCACGCGGTTGACGCTGCGCGTGGCAATCGACGACACGTTGACGATGGAACCCTTTTTCTTCTTAAGCATGTAGGGAAGCACCGCGCGGCAACCCCACAGCGTGGGGAACAGCGAGCGGCGCACCTCGGCCTCGATCTCCTCGGGGCTGTAATGCTCGTAGGGCTTGGTCCAGATGGTGCCGCCCACGTTGTTCACCAGCACGTCGATGCGGCCAAAGGCCTTGTGCGTGGCCTCGGCGGCCTGCAGTGCACCTTCGAACTTTTCCAGGTCGGTCTCGATGGCGATCACGCGGGTGACTTCGGCCAACCGGTCGCGCAGCTCGCGCACCAGCGGCGAGCGGTCCACCAGGGCCAGCGTGGCGCCTTCTGCGGCGGCGCGCTCGGCCACGCGTTCGCCAATGCCTTGTGCGGCGCCGGTGATCAGCATCACCTTGCCTTCAAATCGCTTGTTCATCGTGGGCTCCTCTTTCACGCAGCCGCGGGCGCTGCGGCCTGCGTGGGCGTGAACTTTTCGTAGTGGAAGCTGGCGGGTGCAATGCTCGCCGCCTTGAAATGGCGCTGCACCGCATCGACCATGGGCGGCGGGCCGCACAGGTACACGTCCACATTGCCTTCATGCAGGGCCTGCGGGGGCAGGTGGTCGGTCACGTAGCCCCGCTGCGGATGCGTGGTGGCGGCATCGGCCACGCAGGTGCCGAAAGTGAAACCCGGGATGCGGCGCGCGTAGTCTTCCAGGCGCTCCACCAGCACCAGGTCCTGATCGCGCGTCACGCCGTAGAGCATGTGGATGGGCTGCGCGCAGCCCTGCACGGCCAGCGTCTCCAGCATCGACAGGAAGGGTGCGAGGCCGGTGCCGCCGGCCAGGAACAGCAGCGGCCGTGCCACGGGGCGCAGGTAAAAGCTGCCCAGCGGGCCAGTCATCTCCAGCTTGCTGCCGGGCTGCGCCTCGGTGAGCCAGCTGCTCATCAGGCCGCCTGGCACATGCTTGATCAGAAACGTCATGCGGCGTGCGCCGGTGGCCGAGCTGAACGAGTACGAGCGGTGCTGCCCGCTGCCGGGCACGCCGATGTTCACGTACTGCCCGGGCAGGAAGGCGGGAGCATCCTCGGGCACATCCAGCGCCAGCTCGTAGGCCGCATCGCTGAAACGCTCCACGCCAGCCACCGTGCCACCGAACTTCGCCGTGCCGGTCTTGCAGGCCGTGGAGGGCACAGGGACCGCGATCACGCAGTCGGAACGGGGGACCATCTGGCAGGTCAGCACCAGCCGCTGCCCGGCCTCTTCGGCCGTCAGCGCGTCTTCGATGAAGTCGTCGCCCAGGTCGTAGTCCCCGCTTTCGGCGCGGCACTTGCAGGTGCCGCACACGCCGTCGGAGCAATCCATGGGCAGGTTGATGCGCTGGCGGAAGGCGGCATCCAGGACTTTCTCCTGGGGGCCGCAGGCGATGAAGCGGGTGACCCCGTCTTCGAAATTCAGGGCGATGCGGTAGCTGCTGCTCATGATGGTCTCCTGGCTGGTCAGACGTGGTACACGTCGATGACCTGGCGGATGTAGTCGTTCTTCAGCACGATCTTCTTGCGGCCGATGAGGAAGGTGTCTTCCTGGCGGCGCAGCGTCACGAACATGGTCCCGAAGAACGCGTCGGTGGCCTTGTAGCGGTGGCACATCGTGTGGAAGTTGTAGCGAACATCCACCTCGGTACCGCGGTCTGCCAACACCTCGACGTTGAGCACCGCATGGCCCGTGCGGGCCTCGGGCGTGGAGGCACCGGAGCGTTCGGTCTTGATGCGGAACACGCGGTCTTCCAGGCCATGGCGGTTGCCGTAGTAGATGAGCGATATCTGGCTGTGCGGGTCTTCGGTGATGCGGTCGTCGTCATCCCACGAAGGCATCCAGTACTCGACGTCTTCGGCGTACAGCTCCAGCCATTCGTCCCACTGGCGGTCGTCCAGCAGGCGCGCTTCTCGGTACAGGAAGGTGCAGATGGCGTTGTAGTCGGCGTTCATGCTGCGTCTCCCTTGCGCTCCAGTGCCACGGCCTTGCGCATCTCTTGCGCCCAGTATTCGTGCTGGCACACGAACAGGCCTTCGTCTTCGCTGCGCTCGCCGCTCAGCAGGGGGTTCATCCCCATCTTGCGGGCGTTCTCGTCCGGCCCTTCGATCCACAGCGGTGCGCCGCGGCTCAGGTCGTTCCACGGCGCGGCCTTGCCGGCGTAGCCGTTCTGGCACGAGCGGAACTCTTCCAGGTCATCGGCCGTACCCATGCCCGAGACGTTGAAGAAGTCCTCGTACTGGCGGATGCGGATGGCGCGGTCTTCGGCGCTCTCGCCCTTGGGGGCAAAGCAGTAGATGGTGATTTCGGTCTTGTCCACGCTGATGGGGCGCGCCACGCGGATCTGCGTGGAGAACTGGTCCATCAGGTACACGTTGGGGTACAGGCACAGGTTGCGCGTCTGCTTGACGATGAACTCGGCCTTGTCTTCGCCCAGGCGTTCCTTGAGTTCGTCGCGGCGGTTGTAGACCGGGCGCACCTCGGGGTTCATGGTGTTGGTCCACAGCAGGATGTGGCCGTTTTCAAAGCCGTACACACCGCCCACGCTCTTGCTCCAGCCGTTGGCATCCACGGCCTTGGTGCCGCCTTCCTTGCGGCGGCCCATCGTGGCGGCGTAGTTCCAGTGCACCGAGCTCACGTGGTAGCCGTCGCAGCCGTTTTCCATCTGCAGCTTCCAGTTGCCGTCGTAGATGTAGGACGAGTTGCCGCGCAGCACTTCCAGGCCATCGGGGGCCTGGTCCACGATCTGGTCGATGATGACTTTCGTCTCGCCCAGGTAGTCCTGCAGGGGCTGCACGTCGGCGTTCAGGCTGCCGAACAGAAAGCCCTTGTAGCTTTCAAAGCGCGCCACCTTCTTGAGGTCGTGCGAGCCTTCCTTGTTGAACTGCACCGGGTACTCGGTGGTCTTCTCGTCCTTGACCTTGAGCAGCTTGCCGGTGTTGTTGAACGTCCAGCCGTGGAAGGGGCAGGTGAAGCTGCCCTTGTTGCCGTGCTTCTTGCGGCACAGCATGGCGCCGCGGTGGGCGCAGGCGTTGATGACCGCGTTCAGCTGCCCGTCCTTGCCCCGCGTGATGACGATGGGCTGGCGGCCGATGTACGTGGTGAAGTAGTCGTTGATCTCGGGGATCTGGCTTTCGTGTGCCAGGTAGACCCAGTTGCCTTCGAAGATGTGCTTCATCTCCAGCTCGAAGAGGTCGGGGTCCGTGAAGATGTCGCGGCGGCAGCGGAAAACGCCGTTTTCCTTGTCGTCCTGCAGGGCGCCTTCGATCAGTGTCTCGACATCCGATCGCACGGCTGGGGCAGCGGTGGTGTTCATGGTGATTCCTCAGGGTGCAGCTGTCCCCCCGCCGCGCCGTGCGCGGCAGTACAGGGGAGAAAGCAAAAGGGGGCGGGGATCAGCCGGGCAGTTGTGGGCCCGGCTGCGCTCGATCAGGCCGCCAGGCGGGGGCGGTCCACCAGCTGGTTGTCCACGCCGTTGACCAGCGCGCTCAGCGTGAAGTCAAAGACGATTTCTGCGAATGGGCCATCCACGCCCTGCGCCTTGATGCTGGCGGCGTCAGTGCGCTCGACCAGTGGTGGCACCAGGCCTTCGCGGGTGGCGTAGGCAAAGTCGTCGTTCACCAGCGGGTCGCCGTCAATGTTGATCTGCGTGGTCAGCTTGCGGTGGCCATCGGCCGTGACGAAGAAGTGGATGTGTGCGGGGCGGTTGCCGTGGCGGCCCAGCGTGGTCAGCAGGGCTTGCGTGGGGCCGTCGGGTGGGCAGCCGTAGCCCTTGGGCACGATGCTCTGGAACTTGTAGCGGCCCTGTGCGTCGGTGATGATGGTGCGACGCATGTTGAAGCCCTGCTGCTCGCCCGTGGGGTCGAAGTGCGAGTAAAAGCCCTTGGTGTTGGCGTGCCACACCTCGACCTTGGCGTTGGGCAGCGGCTTGCCGTCGGCGCCGTGCACGGTGCCGTGCATGACCAATGTGTGGCCGGCCTTGTCGCTGCCATCGTCCAGGCGTGCGAAGCCTGTGGCTTCAGGCGCACCGGCCACGTACAGCGGGCCTTCGATGGTGCGGGGCGTGCCGTTTTCAAGGCCCAGTGCGGCATCCTTGGCGTCCATGCGCATGTCCAGGAAGCGGTCCAGGCCCAGTCCGGGCGACAGCAGGCCGGCTTCGCTGCGCGCACCCAGCGTGTTCAGGTAGGCAATGCCCGCCCAGTATTCATCCGAAGTGATGTCCAGGTCGTCGATGGCCTTGAACAGGTCCGACAGCAGGCGGTGCACGATCTGCTTGGCGCGTGCGTCACCGCCAGGCTGGGTCAGGCCGCTGGCCATGCGCAGAAAGTCCTGGACTTCAGAGGTGTTGAAAATGTGGGTGGTCATGGTTGTCTCCTCGGATCGTGGGGTGGGTACGGGAACTGGACTGTGGCGAACGTGAAAGACGCGTGCCGGGATCAGTGCGCGGCGGCGGGTTGCCCCACCCCCACGGCATTGCTGCGTTTGCGGTCGCGACGGAAGTGCTGGACACGGTCTTCGTCCAGCGCAATTCCAAGCCCTGGCGTCGTTGGGACCGCCAGCTGGAAGTCTTTGTATTGCAGGGGCTCTGCCAGGATTTCTTCGGTCAGCAGCAGCGGGCCGAACAGCTCGGTGCCCCACTGCAGCTGGCGGAACGTGGCAAACACATGGGCCGATGCCATGGTGCCCACCGCGCCTTCGAGCATGGTGCCGCCGTACAGCTCGATGCCGGCGGCATCGGCAATGGCGGCCACCTGCAGGGCTTCCAGCAGGCCGCCCGATTGCTCGATCTTCACGGCGAACACATCGGCGCCCGCCACACGGGCCAGGGCAAAGGCCGAGGCGGGCCCGGTCAGCGATTCATCGGCCATCACGGCGATGGGGTAGCGGCCCTTGAGGCGCGCCAGCGCATCGACCGATGCCACGGGCTGCTCCACCAGGTCGCAGCCGGCATCGACCAGTGCGGCCAGGCCGTGTTGGGCATCCAGCTCGCTCCAGGCCATGTTCACATCCACACGCACCGATGCACGGCTGCCCATGGCCTTCTTGATGGCGGCCACATGGGCCACGTCATCGGCCACGCTGCGGCGGCCGATCTTGAGCTTGAAGATGTTGTGGCGGCGCTGCGCGAGCATGCGCTCGGCCTCGTCGATGTCCTTGGCCGTGTCGCCGGAGGCCAGGGTCCAGGCAATCGGCAGGCTGTCGCGCACCCGGCCGCCCAGCAGTTGCGAAACGGGCAGGCCGGTGCGGTGGCCCAGGGCGTCGAACAGCGCGGTCTCGATGGCGCACTTGGCGAAGCGGTTGTCCTTGATGGCCTTGTTGAGCCGGGCCATGATGGCGGGCACATGGTTGGCATCGGCGCCGATCAGCAGCGGGGCAAAGTAGGTGTCCACCGCCAGCTTCATGCCTTCGGGCGACTCGGCGCCGTAGGCCAGGCCGCCGATGGTGGTGCCTTCGCCCACGCCCACGGTGCCGTCCGAGCAGTACAGGCGCACGATCATCAGCGTCTGGCCGTTCATGGTGGCCATCGACAGCTGGTGCGGGCGGATCGTGGGCAGGTCCAGCAGCAGGGTCTCGACACGCTCGACAACGGCCGAGCCTGCGAGGGATTCAGGGCGTGGTGTTTGTTGCATGGTGTGGATTGGACCGCGCAGCCCCGAAACGATCCAACACCAAATAGGTCTTATTCGATACCCTGCAGGTATAGTTGTGCTTTTCAGCCAATCAAATCAACGACTTGCAGACCTACTATCTGCACAATTATGGTTTACCCTGATGGATATCCGCCAGCTCAAGTACTTCGTGGCCGTGGCCGATGCGCGCAACTTCACCCGGGCCTCCGAGGTGCTGCACATTGCACAGCCGCCGCTCAGCCGGCAGATCCAGCTTCTGGAGGAAGAACTGGGCGTGCAGCTCATCCTGCGCAACAGCCGGCCGCTGCGCCTTACGGAGGCAGGCCGCACGTTTTATGAGCAGGCGCTGCAGATCATCAACCGGCTGGACCAGCTCAAGACCGCCACCCGGCAGATCGGCCTGAACCAGCAGCGCACGCTGTCCATAGGGTTCGTGGCGTCCACGCTGTACGGCGGGCTGCCCATGCTGGTGCGCAAGCTGCGCCAGCACTACCCGGATGTGGACATCCAGCTGGTGGAGCTGACCTCGCAGCAGCAGTTTGCGGCGCTCACGTCAGGCCGCATCGACGTGGGTTTCGGGCGTGTGCGGGGCAACGATGCCACCGTGGCGCGCACCATCCTGCGCGAGGAGCGGCTGGTGCTGGCGCTGCCGCCCGACTCGCCGCTGGCCGGTGAATCCAGCCGCATTCCCTTCAACGTGATTCAGGGCCAGAAACTCATCGTCTACCCCAAGGAGCCGCGCCCCAGCTTTGCCGACCACGTGCTGAGCCTGCTCAACGACCATGCCGTGCGGCCGGCCGAGATCCACGAGGTGCGCGAGATCCAGACCGCCCTCGGCCTGGTGGCCGCCGCGTCGGGCATGTGCGTGATCCCGGCGTCGGCGCGGCTGCGCAGCGATGTGCACTACCGCCTGATCGACGACCCGCGCATCACCTCGCCCATCATCATGAGCCACCGGCTCAACGACAACGCGTGGTACATCCCGGCGCTGAAGGAAATGGTGGCGGCCATGTATGCCGAAAACCCGCCGTGGCTGAACGTGGAGCACAGCGTGTTTCCCGGCATTGGCGCAGAGTCCGCTGCCGAGCCGCCAGCGAAGCCGCCCCGCGGGCGCAAGAAACCGGGGCCTGCCTGATCGGCCCCGCCTCACTGGGGCACGCCGCACCCGTGCCCCGCGCCAGGCTGCCTACTGCCGGGGAATGCGGGACCGGGCGATCACGTCGCTCCAGCGACGCACATCGGCCGCCAGGTGTTCCGAAAGCTGTGCAGGCGTGCGGCCCTGCGCACGCAGGTTCAGATCCTGCAGGCGCTGCTTCACGTCTGCCTGCGCCAGCGCGGCCTGCACCTCGCGCGCCAGGCGCTCCACCACCGCCGGCGGCGTGCGGGCGGGTGCGGCCAGGCCGTTCCAGGACGTGACGTTGAACGACGCGAGCGCCCCGCCGCTTTCGCGCACGGTGGGCACCTGGGGCAAATGCGGCGCACGCTGGGCGCCCAACACGGCCAGGGGGCGCAGCGCCTTGGCGGCAATCTGCGGCATGAGCCCGCCGAGGATGTCCACCGTCACGTCCACCTCGCCACCACGCACGGCCGTGATCACCGGCGGCGTGCCGTTGAAGGGCACGGTCTGCGCGTCGATGCCTGCCATGGCCTTGAACAGCTCGGCCGCCAGATGCTGCGTGGTGCCGATCTGCGGCGTGCCGATGTTGAGCTGGCCTGGATGCGCGCGGGCGTGGGCCAACAGGTAAGCCAAAGTGGCAAAGCGCCCGCATTCCCGTACGACTATGGCCAGGTCGAACGTGGCCAGCAGCGAGATGGGCGCAAAGTCCTTGAGCGTGTCAAAGGGCAGCGACTGGAACAACGCAGCGCTCACCGCCGTGCCGCTGCTCACCAGCAGCAGCGTGTGACCATCGGGCTCAGCGCGCGCCACCAGCTCGCCGGCGACCACCCCGCCCGCGCTGGGCTTGTTCTCGATCACCACGCTCTGGTCCAGTGCGGCGGCCAGCTTTTGGCCCACCGTGCGCGCAGTGATGTCCGCCGCACCGCCGGCCGCGTTGGGCACCACGATGCGCACCGGGCGCACGGGGTAGGCCTGCGCACGTGCCAGAGGGCTGAGCGCCGCGAGGGCGGCTGCAGCCAGCAGGCGCCGCCGCTCGCGCTGCATCGGCAGTGGCATCAGCGCGCCACGCCCAGCAAGCGGTCCAGCAGGGCTGGCTGGGATGCCAGGTCGTCGGCCGATCCGGTGTGCACCACGGTGCCGCGGTCCAGCAAGGCGGCGTGGTCCGAGATGGCAAGGATGGCCTGCGGGTGCTGCTCAACGACGATGGCCGACAGGCCCTCTTCGCGCGTGATGCGGCGGATGGCGCGAAGCAGCTCTTCCACGATGATGGGCGCGAGGCCTTCCAGCGGCTCGTCAAGCAGCAGCAGGCGCGGGTTGAGCACCAGCGCGCGGCCCACGGCCAGCATCTGCTGCTCGCCGCCCGACAGCTGCATACCCGGGTTGGTCTTGCATTCGGCCAGCCTCGGGAACATCTCGTACACGCGCTCGGGGAGCCATTGCCGCGCGGTGGAGCCCTTGCGGGCAGGACTGCCACGGTCTGCAGCAGCTCCTCGCGCTCGCCCGCGGGGACGCAGGCCAGCGCAATCGCAATCTCCAGCAGGCGGCGCTTGCCGTAGGCCAGCACGCGCGTTTCTTCGGTCATCACCGAGGTCAGGTGGAACTGCTCCAGCAGCTGCTCGCAACGCTCGGTGACGGCCCTGCGCGCGCCCAGCGGCTGCCACCACTTGCCGCCCAGGCCCTGATGCTGCGATACCGTGAGTGCCAGGGTTTCGAGCGGCGTGAGCGTGTCGAACAGCTGGTTGATCTGGAAGGTGCGCACCATGCCGCGCTGCACGCGCTGAGGCGGCGCCAGGCGGGTGATGTCCTGGCCTTCGAGGGTGATGAAGCCTTCGGTGGGCTCCAGCACGCCGGTCAGCAGGTTGATGAGCGTGGTCTTGCCCGCACCGTTGGGGCCGATGAGCGCGTGGCGCGCGCCCTTTTGCAGATCGAGCGTGACGTTGTTGGTGGCGGTAATGCCGTCAAAGCGCTTGACCAGGCCTTGCGCCGACAGCACGGTGGTGGAGGTGGTCGTGGTCATGTCAGTGGCCTCCTGTGCCGGATGCAGTGCCAGGCTTGCGCGCGCCACCCCACCACGTCCACGGGCGGAACAGCCGCTCGCGCCCCACCAGCACCAGCACCACCAGGAACAGGCCGATCCAGAACGTCCAGTACTGCGGGGTGATGGACGAGATCACGTCCTGCAGCAGCTTGAAGCCGATGGCACCCAGGATGCCGCCATACAGCCAGCCCACGCCGCCGATCACCAGGATCAGCATCACGTCGGCCGAGCGGTGGAACTCGAACAGGTCCTGCGAGGCAAAGCCCGTGGTCTGCGCGAGCTTGGCGGTTACGGGAATGCCGATGGCCATGGCGCGCAGCCAGTTGTCGCGGATGGCCTCGGGCGTGGCACCAAACGGCGACTGAACGATGCGCCGGGCGACCTGGCCCTGCCACGCGATGAACTGCCGCGCTACCCGCTGGTGATCCCCACCCGCCCCAACTCGATCCGCATGCTGGTCGAGTCGGAACTGGCCGCGCGCGGCAATCGCCCGCAGATCAGCCTGGAGATCGACGGTGTGGCCGCCATCCTGGACCTGGTGGCAGACGGTGCGGGCTGCGCCGTGCTGCCCATGAACGCGGTCACCACCTCAGGCAAGTCCGAGGTGTTCCACACCCGGCCCATCCAGGGCGCCAGCGGCGGCGACGGCAGCGGCGACAGTGCCCGCCTGCGCAGCAAGCTCTACCTGGCGGTGAGTTCGCAGCGCCCGGCCACACTCACACAGCAGGCGATGGCCGAGCGGATCCGGTCCACGCTGCAGGCCTTGTACAGGAGCACCCCCTGAGGCGCTGCGCCCCTTGCTGGGTGCAGCCGCCAGGGGCAGCAGCGCTTCGGGAACGGCCAGGCCTGCGCAGACAGCCTTGGAGCCGTGCCCCTCAGCCCACGAACTGCACCATCCACAGCGAGATGGGCGGAAACAGCAGCAGCAGCGTGGTGCGCACCACATCGCTGGCCAGGAACGGCAGCACGCCCCTGTAACTCTCGGCGATGGGCACGTCCTTGGCCATGCCGTTGACCACATACACATTCAGCCCCACCGGCGGCGCAAGCAGGCCAAACCCCACGGTCATGAGGACCATGATGCCGAACCAGATGGCGGTGTGCTCCTGCGACATGCCAAAGTCCAGCCCCATGATCACCGGGAAGAAGATGGGGATGGTCAGCAGGATCATCGACAGCTCGTCCATGACCGCACCCAGCACCACGTAAAACACCAGGATACCTGTCACCACGAGGTAGGGCGACACGTTCCAGCCCTGGATCACACTGGCCAGTTGCCCGGGCACCTGCGTCAGCGCCAGCGCCGTGTTCATCATGTCGGCGCCGATGAAGATCATGAAGATCATTGCGCTGGCAGACGCGGTGGACAGAAAGCACTGCTTGATCTTCTGCAGCGTCAGCTCGCGCTTGAGCAGCGCCGCCACAAAAGTGCAGGCCACGCCCACACCCGCACCCTCGGTGGGTGTGAACAGGCCGCCGTAGATGCCACCGAACACCACCAGGAACACGATGGCAATGGGCAGCACGCCCAGCAACGCCTGCAATGACATCCTGGGGAGGTCCACGGTGTGGTCGGGCGCATGGCCGGGGCGGATGCGCACGTAGATCGCAATTGCAATCATGTAGCCCAGCATGGCAAGGATGCCGGGGATGGTGGCCGCAGCAAACAGCTTGGCGATGTTCTGCTCGGTCAGGATGGCGTAGATCACCAGGGGTACCGAGGGCGGGATCAGGATGCCCAGCGTGCCACCCGCCGCCAGCGTGCCGGTGGCCAGGCGACCGGAGTAGCCGTGCCGCTTCATCTCGGGCAGCGCCACCGAGGTGATGGTGGCGGCAGTGGCAATCGACGAGCCACAGATGGCGCCAAAGGCAGCACTGGCCCCCACGGCCGCCATGGCCAGCCCACCCTTGAAGCGCGCCATGAGCACACTGGCGAACTGGAACAGCGCCTTGGAGATGCCCCCCTGCGTGGCAAAGTTGCCCATGAGGATGAACAGCGGAATCACCGACAGGTCATAACTGGCGAACCGCGCAAACGCCAGGCCGTTGAGGTTGTTGAGGAACGGAGGGAGCCCCACCTGATAGAGGTAGCCAAAGGCACCGGCGGCAAACATGGCCGCCGCAATGGGCACACGCACCACCATGAGCGCCAGCATGACGCCGAAGATGCAAAGCGCGAGAAGCAGCGGGCTCATGCAGCAGCCTCCTCAGGTTGCGCAGGGCCGAAGGCTTGCACCAGAGCAATCACCCCGGTCAGCAGCAGGGGCGGCACCATCGCGGCGTAGGTGATCCACTCGGGAAAGCCCAGCATCATGGTGGTGGTCATGGAGCGGTGGGCACTGAGCCCTCCGGTGGCCGTACGCCAGGCCAGCACCAGGAACATGGCCGACAGCAGCAGCGCGCCAAAGCGGTCCAGCCGGGCGTTCACCGCCGAGGAGGCCCGGGCGGTGAAAAAGTCCACGATGATGTTCTGGCGACGCAACTGGCACCAGGGCATGAACAGCGCAACGGCAGCCCCTGCGGCCACGGCCGTCAGCTCATAGTCACCCAGCAGGGTCCACCCCGTGGTGTTGCGGCCGATGAGACTGGCACAGGTGACCAGCGTCACCCCCGTGAGAATGACCCCGGCCAGCACTGCGCAGGCCTGGGCGAGAAACGATAGGAACTTCAAGGCAGGGTCCTGTCAGAAAAATCAAACCGATCCGTCCCGGCGCCTGCCAGTGCGGATCGGCGTGTGCGGGCGCCCCCAGGCACGCCCGGGTACGCCCGAAAGCAACACCACGCTTATTTGCTGTGTTTCTCGATCAGGGCACGCGCCTCGGCCGCGAGCTTGGCACCGTCGATACCCTTGCCCTTGACCTCGTTGATCCAGTCGGTCTCGACGCTGGCAGCGGTGCGGCGCCAGCGCTGGGTCTCGGCCACGTCCAGGGCCACGATGTTGTTCTTGGCGCGCTCGGCAATCTGGCGGCCCACCTTGTCGCCTTCGTCCATGGCACGGCCGAGCATGGCAGCAGTCTCGATGCCGGAGTTCTTGTCGATCACGGCCTTGAGGTCGGGGGGCAGCTTGTCATAGCTGGCCTTGTTCATCGAAAACGCAAAGGTCTGTGTGTACAGGCCTTCCTTGCCGGCAAAGGTGGTGTGGTTCTTGACCAGCTCGGTGACCTTGAGCGAAGGCGTCACCTCCCACGGGATGGTGGTGCCGTCGATGGTGCCTTTGCTGAGCGCATCGGTCACCGCCGGTACGGGCATGCCCACTGGCGTGGCACCCAGCTTGGTGAGCATGTTGCTGATGATGCGGGAGCCACCGCGCACCTTCATGCCGCGCAGGCTTTCCAGGCCCGTCACAGGCGTCTTGGTGTGGAACAGGCCGGGGCCATGTGTGTGCACGGCGATGAGCTTGACGTCCTTGAATTCGTCGGCTGCAAACTTCTCGACGTATTCCTGGATGGCGCGCGAGGAGGCTTCGGCATTGCCGCTCATGAAAGGCAGCTCGAACACTTCGGTCTTGGGGAAACGACCCGGCGTGTAGCCCAGCACCGTCCAGGTGAGGTCCACCACCCCATCGCGCGCCTGGTCGAACAACTGCGGTGGCGCACCGCCCAGCTGCATGGCGTGGAACAGCTGCACCTTGATCTTGCCGCCCGATTCGGCCTCGACCTTCTGGGCCCAGGGCACCAGGGCCTTGGCCGGAATGGTGGCCTGTGGCGGCAGAAACTGGTGCAGCCGCAGCGTCACGGTCTGCGCCGCGGCGTTGGAGGCCATGGTGGCCAGGGCTACCGCACCCATTACCGCCAGTGCGGTGCGTCGCTTCAGGAAGTTCATTGTCTTGTCTCCGGTCTGTCTGTAGGTATCTGTGTCGCGGGCCGCGGGGTGCCAGCGGACACGGCTTGCGGGATCATCAGCCCCCACACTGTGCATGGGGTGGCGCCCACATGCCAGTTCTATGGCGGACTTTCAGCTATGCCGTAATGTTATGAAACTGGTACGGCAGTCTGCCATCGCTGCCACAGCCCGCGCAGACAGCGACTCGGAGGCTTTCAGGCACAAAAGAGCGCTTCTCGGGAACGCCGCTCAGCCACGGCGGATCAAGGTCAGCGCGGGCATGTTGGCAGGCCCCCGCCCGGTGGCGTGGCCCGAGAGCGCCGCCCGCAGGTTGCGCTGCGCCAGGCGAGAGTGCTCCCGCATGATGGCCTCAGCCCGGGCGCCCTCCTGGTGTTCAATGGCATCCAGCAGCTGGCGGTGCTGGTCTTGCGCAACCACCAGCAGGTCGCGCGCCTGCGGGGAATGGGTCTGCACCATGACAAACGCCGACGGCGATGCAAACGGGAGGCACCTGACGCGCTCCAGCTCGCGCGCCACCACTTCGCTGCCCACCATGCGGCCCAGCAGCTCGTGAAAGTGGGCGTTCAGTGCCACGTAGCGCGAAAAGCCTTCGTCATCCAGTGCCGGGGGCGCCAGCGTGGCGTCGATGGCGGCCAGGCAGGCCTGGGCGTCGTCCAGAACCGCCGGGTCCACCCCGCGCTCTGCCGCGAGCCGCGCGGCCAGCCCCTCCAGCGTGCCACGCAGCGCAATGGCATCCGTCACGTCGATCTCCGAGAACGTGCGCACCGCGTAGCCACCGCCAGGCAGGCACTGGAGCAACCCCTCCTGCTCCAGCCGCATCAGCGCAGCGCGGATGGGCGTGCGCGACACCCCCAGCTTTTCAACCAGCGTGAGCTCTGCAATGCGTGCGCCGCCAGGCAGCTCGCCGGCCAGCACCATTTCGCGTAGGCGCAGCTGCGCCTTCACGGCCTGGGAGGTTCCGGCCTCGGCCAGCGGGGCGATCGGGGCTTCGTCAGCAGGGTGCATGGCGTTGTATCCAGAGAAAAAGCCGCCAAGAGCAAAGTGGGCGGCGTGCGCGACAGCCACCTAATGTATACACAAAAATCGCATGCAAGAAATCCAAAAATCAGGATATTCATACAAATCAGTCACTTACAAGAAATGCCGCATCAGCATAACTGATGTGCAGGTTTTTTCTGTATACAGCAATCGTGCCTTTTCGCACAATGCGATGCACCGCAGCCCGGTCAACGCAACGGTCTGCCGCCCCACCCCCACGAAACGAGAACCCGCCATGTTCCCCAAAAATGCCTGGTACGTTGCCTGCACTGCCGACGAGATCGCCGACAAGCCCCTGGGCCGCACCATCTGCAACGAAAAGATCGTGTTCTACCGCCCTGCGCCAGGTCAGGTCGCCGCGCTGGACGACTTCTGCCCGCACCGGGGCGCGCCGCTGTCGCTGGGCACGGTGTGCGAAGGCCATCTGCAATGCGGCTACCACGGCCTGCGGGTGGAGTGCACGGGCAAGTCGGTCTCTATGCCCGGCCAGCGCGTGCAGGGCTTTCCCAGGACGAGGAGCTTTCCGGTGGTGGAGCGCTACGGCTTCATCTGGGTGTGGCCCGGCGATGCCGACAAGGCCGACCCGGCCACCATCCACCACCTGCACTGGGCCGACAACCCGGAGTGGGCGTACGGCGGCGGGCTGTACCACATCGAATGCGACTACCGCCTGATGATCGACAACCTGATGGACCTGACGCACGAAACCTATGTGCACTCCACCAGCATCGGGCAAAAGGAAATCGACGAGGTGCCGTGCAAGACCCGCGTGGAGGGGGATGAAGTCATCACCAGCCGCTTCATGGAAGGCATTGAGGCACCGCCCTTCTGGAAAATGGCCATGCGCATGAACGGCCTGCCCGACGACCAGCCGGTGGACCGCTGGCAGATCTGCCACTTCACGCCGCCCAGCCATGTGCTGATCGAAGTGGGCGTGGCGCTGGCCGGGCACGGCGGCTACAACGCGCCGGCCGACAAGAAGGCGTCAAGCATCGTGGTGGATTTCATCACGCCCGAAACCGATACCTCGATCCACTACTTCTGGGGCATGGCGCGCCACTTCAAGCCGCAGGACCCCGCGCTGACCACGCAGATCCGCGAGGGCCAGGGCAAGATCTTTGCCGAGGACCAGGACATGCTGGAGATGCAGCAGCAAAACCTGCTGCGCTGGCCCGACCGCAAGCTGCTCATGCTCAACATCGATGCTGGCGGCGTGCAGTCGCGCAAGATCCTGGACCGCCTGATCGCCGCCGAGCAGGCCGCCGCTGCACCCCAGATGGTGGCCGCATGACCGCGCAGGAAACCATCCAGGTCCGCGTCGTCCAGAAGCAGGCCGAGGCCGAAGGCATCGCCAGCTTCGAGCTGGCCCGTGTGGACGGCGCGCCACTGCCCCCGTTCAGCGCGGGCTCGCACATCGACGTGCATGTTCCCGGCGGGCTGGTGCGCCAGTACTCGCTGTGCAACGCCTCGCACGAATCGCACCGCTACCGCATCGCGGTGCTGCGCGACCCCGCCTCGCGCGGTGGCTCGGAAGCCATGCATGCGCAGGTGAACGAGGGCGATGTGATCACCATCAGCACGCCGCGCAACCACTTTCCGCTGCACCCGGCGCAGCGCACGCTGCTGCTGGCCGGTGGCATCGGCGTGACGCCGCTGCTGTGCATGGCCGACCGGCTGGCGCGCACCGGTGCCGACTTTGCCCTGCACTACTGCACCCGGTCAGAAGAGCGCACCGCCTTTGCCGCCGAGATCGCCGCATCGGCCATGGCGCGGCATGTGCAGTTCCACGTCGATGACGGTGCACCCGAACAAAAGCTCGACCTGGCTGCCGTGCTGGCCGCGCCGGGCGGCGACCAGCGCCTGTATGTGTGCGGCCCTGCAGGTTTCATCGACCATGTGGTGAACACCGCCAAGGCCAGGGGCTGGCCACAGGACCGCATCCACCTGGAATACTTCGGCGCGCCAACGCAGGACACCTCGGGCGACCAGGCCTTTGAGGTGCGCATTGCCAGCACCGGCAAGGCCTACACCATCGCCGCCGACACCTCGGTGGTGGAGGCGCTGCGCTGCGAGGGCATCGACATCCTCACCTCGTGCGAGCAGGGCGTGTGCGGCACCTGCATCACCCGCGTGCTCGAAGGCGAGGTGGACCACCGCGACATGTACCTGACCGACGAGGAAAAGGCGGGCAACCAGCAGTTCATGCCCTGCTGCTCGCGGGCGCGCAGCAAGGTGCTGGTGCTGGATTTGTGAATTTGAACACCCCCTGAGTCGCCTGCGGCGCCTTCCCCCTGAAGGGGGACGACGCCCTCGCTGCGGGGCGGCCCTTGCTAGCCGTCTCTGGCCTTGGGCGCGCCAGTTGCCAGCCTCTGGGCACTTGGCACTTGGCACAAATTGCTATTTATTAAATAGCAATCAAGCCAATTAAATCAAGCGCTAGCGGCCTATTTCATTCCAAATTTACTCTTCCGCCGCCGTGCGGATGGTGTCGCGGCCGTGGCGGTCCTTGAGTCGGCCCAGGTCGGTGTCGAGCGCGCGGGCGAGCTTGTCGGAGGCACCGATGAAGGCGGTGGCCATCTTGTCCGAGTCGTCGCTCACCGTCACAGGCTGACGGCCGGTCACGCGCGCCTCGATGCGGCAGCGCTTGTCGTTGGCGCCCGACTTGCCGGCATCCAGATCCGACAGGTACACCTCCAGCCGCGTCACGTGGTCCTGAAAGCGCGACAGGCGGCTCTTGCACTCATCGCTGATCCATTGCGCGAGCGAATCGCCGCCCTGGATGTGGTCGTCGGTGTTGACTTGGACTTGCATGGAATCTCCTGTGAAAAGGGTGATGGCCTGGAACCGCCCGGCGCACTGTGCCGGGCATGCCCTGCGTCAGACCCATCGTCGCACCAAACGGCAACCCGACGGTAAGAACCTGTGCAGCCACGGGGCTTAGGGCCCTACACCACAGGGCCATGCAAGCCCAATTCCTACACCTGCCTGGCGCAGCGCCGCGCACAATGCAAGACCACATCCATCCGTTTTTCTGCAGCGGCGCTGTGCGCAGCAACGTTGCCCGAAGCCCGTTTTACCCATGGCCTCCGCACCCCGCCTCAAGATCGGTCTATCGGCCTGCTTTCAGCACGCCGACCCCACCCGCCCGCTGTTCACCAACAAGACGCTGCAGTACGTGGAGCAGTCCATCGCCCACTGGATCATGTCGTCGGGCGCCATCGTGGTGATGGTGCCCTGCCCCACCGGCGAAACCGCGCGCGGCGACGTCACGCTGCAGCATTACGCCCAGTGGCTCGATGGCGTGGTGATGCACGGTGGTGCCGACGTGTGGCCCGGCAACTATGGCGAGGAGCCCCTGCGCGACGAGTGGACGGGCGACCGCGTGCGCGACATCTACGACCTGGCGCTGGTGAAGGCCTTTGCCGAGGTGGGCAAGCCCATCTTTGGCGTGTGCCGGGGCCTGCAGCTTATCAACGTGGCCTTTGGCGGCGCGCTGTACCAGGACATCGAAACCCAGCACCCCGGCGCGCTGCAGCACCGCAACGCCACCACGTACGACCAGCATTTTCACGACATCCAGATCGTGCCCGACTCGCGCCTGGCGCAGCTCTACCCCGGCATGCCGCGTGCGCGGGTCAACAGCATCCACCACCAGGGCATCAAACGCGTGGCGCCCGATTTTGTGGTCGAGGCCCTGAGCGAACCCGATGGCGTGCCCGAGGCCATCCGCGTCAAGCCTGCACCCGGGCGCAGCTACATCGCGGCCACGCAGTGGCACCCCGAGTTCCACCAGCAGGGCTCGGACACGCTGGACGACACGGCCATCCTGAAGGACTTTCTGGCGGCGTGCCAGGACGCCCGGGGCCGCGCCCCCGCGCAGCAGGCCAACAAGCCGGCGGGCCTGCGGGACCGCGCCACCCGGCTGCTGCGCACGGCGCTGCGGCGCAACCGTGAAGCGGCCCGGTAGCCTCGAAAAGCCAGCGCGAAGCCACTGCGGCCGCCCGTCACCGCAAAATTGGGCAAAATCAGCCGCAAGTCCTTTCATTGATTGCACTAATTGCTATCAATTAAATAGCAAGTGACGGCTATGATTTGACCCCTGAATGGCACAAGGGATCAAAAAGCTGTAAATTCATCCAGTGAATTTACAGTCCAAACTCGCCATCCTGGCCGATGCCGCCAAGTACGACGCCTCGTGTGCATCGAGCGGTGCTGCGCCACGCAACTCGGTGGGCGGACGCGGCATGGGCTCGACGGAAGGCATGGGCATCTGCCACAGCTATGCGCCCGATGGTCGGTGCATCTCGCTGCTCAAGATCCTGCTCACCAACTTCTGCCAGTACGACTGCCTGTACTGCGTGAACCGCGTGACCAGCAACGTGCCCCGCGCGCGCTTCACGGTCGATGAGGTGGTGCAGCTCACGCTCGACTTTTACCGCCGCAACTGCATCGAGGGCCTGTTCCTTTCGAGCGGCATCATCCAGAGCCCCGACTACACCATGGAGCAGGTGGTGGAGGTGGCCCGCGTGCTGCGCGAGGAGCATGACTTTCGGGGCTACATCCACCTCAAAACCATTCCCGATGCGTCGCCCGAGCTGATGGAGCGCGCCGGCCGCTATGCCGACCGGCTGTCCATCAACATCGAGCTGCCCACCGCCGAAGGCCTCAAGGCGCTGGCGCCCGAGAAGGACAGCGCCGCCATCGACCGGTCGATGGCCCGCATGGCAGTGCACATTGGCGAATCGCGCGCCGCGCGCAAGGAACAGGCCGCGCAGGCCATCGTGTCGATGCCGCAGTCGCGCACCACGCGCCGCGCCAGCGTGCCGCACTTTGCGCCCGGCGGGCAGAGCACGCAGATGATCGTGGGGGCCGACGCCACCAGCGACAGCACCATCCTGGCCACCAGCGCGCGGCTGTATGGCGCGCACCAGCTGCGGCGGGTGTACTACTCGGCCTTCAGCCCCATCCCCGACGCGGCCCGTGCCCTGCCCCTGGCAGCGCCGCCCACCGTGCGCGAACACCGGCTGTACCAGGCCGACTGGCTGATGCGCTTTTACGGCTTCACCCACGACGAGATCGTGCCATCCGCGCAAACAGGCATGCTTTCGCTGGACATGGACCCCAAGCTGGCCTGGGCGCTGGCGCACCGCGAGCGCTTTCCCGTCAACCTGAACACCGCCCCGCGCGAGCTGCTGCTGCGCGTGCCCGGCTTTGGCGTGCAGACAGTCGAGCGCCTGCTGGCCGCCCGCCGCGTGCGCCGCCTGCGCCATGCCGACCTGGCGCGGCTGCATGTGCCTTTGAAGAAAGTGCTGCCTTTTGTGGAGGCCGCCGACTACCGCCCCGGCCGCGCGCTGGATGCCACGGACCTGGCTGCGCAACTGGCGCCGCCGCCGGTGCAGCGCAGCCTGTTTTGAGCGCGTGAGGTCCGCATGCAGCGCCACACCATCACCCTGGAACACCCCACCGACTGGCCCGGTTTCCGCACTGCCGCGCGCGCACTGGTGCAGGCCAACGTGCCGCCGCACGCGGTGGACTGGCGCTGCCCGGCGGATGCCGCTGAAGACCTGTTCGCACCCGAGCCCGAAAGCAGCGGCATCGTGGGCAACACCCTGCCCGGCCCGGCGCCCCACGCGCCGCCGCTGCGCGTGTCGCCCGACTTTGTGCGCCTGTGCGAACAGCTCATCCTGCACCGCGACCCGGCCCGCTTCACGCTGATGTACCGGCTGCTGTGGCGCATGGCGCAGGGCAGTGCCGACGCCGAAGCCGCGCGGCACGACCCGCTGGACGCCGACCGCATGCAGGCCCACCACATGGCCCGCGCCGTGGCGCGCGACAAGCACAAGATGCACGCCTTTGTGCGCTTTCGCCCCGTGGTGGAGCCCGATGGGCAAACGCTGCACATGGCCTGGTTCGAGCCCGACCACTACATCACCGAGGCCAACGCGGGCTTCTTCATCCGCCGCTTCACGCAGATGCGCTGGGCCATCCTCACGCCCGACGCCAGCGTGCGCTGGGATGGCAAGCATCTGCATACCGGCCCCGGCGGCCAGCGCAGCGACGCGCCGCCGCCCGATGCCGGCGAGGCGCTGTGGCTGACCTACTACCGCCACATCTTCAACCCCGCGCGGCTCAAGCTGAACATGATGAAAAAGGAAATGCCCACGCGCTACTGGCACAACCTGCCCGAGGCCGCGCTCATCACCGAGCTGGCGCAGACAGCGCACGAGCGCAGCGCCAAGATGGTGGAAGCCGACGCCACAGAACCGCGCCGACGCATTGCGGGCAAGACAGCCCGGGCGTAAAAAAGCCACCCGGCGGGTGCCCTGCAGGCGGGCACAGCGGGGTGGCGGCAGGCGGGCTGCGATGGAGCGAATCTGCCTTTCAGCCAGCGGCCCTTTGCATCAATGCTGGTGCCCATGCGCGCCATGCACATGGCGGTGCGCAATCTCTTCGGCCGATGCGGCGCGCACGGCAGAGACCTTGCAGCTGAACTTCAGCGCCTGCCCGGCCAGCGGGTGGTTGCCGTCCAGGTGCACTTCGGGGCCCTTGATCTTGACCACGTTGAACACGGCGGGCTGGCCGTCATTGCCCACGCCCTGCAGCTGGCCGCCGACCTTCACGCCAGGCGGAAACTCGCTCTTGGGGATGGTGCGCACCAGGCTTTCGTCGCGCACGCCAAAGGCGTCTTCCACGGCCAGGTCCAGTGTGGTGGCAAAGCCCACCGTCTGGCCTTCGAGGGCGGCCTCGACCTTGGGGAAGATGTTCTCGTAGCCACCATGCAGGTAGGCCAGGCTGCCCGCATCCAGCGGCTTGCCTTGGGGGTTGGTCACCTTGTATGTGATGGTGACGGCAGAGTCTTTGGTGATGTTCATGGTGGTGCGCTTTCAATCGGTTGGGCCCGCAGGGGCGCGGCATGGGGACACGGCATCGGCCCTGCAGGGCAGGCCAGACCACCGCGCGTGGGCCGGGACCGCGCATTGTCCACGACGCGCAGACGCCGCGCTGCCGCAGCACGGGCACCGACGTGCTGGAGCAGCCAGCGCACGTTGCTGCGCGCGCAGCAGCGCCGCCCTCAACCGGCGGCGCTGCTGGCCGGAGATGCCTCGGGAATCTCCTCGCTGGCCTGCCCCGGGTAGCGCGCAAAACGCCGCGCCGCGGTGCCATGCACCGGGTCCTGATCGGGCCAGGGCCAGCCGCCAAACTGCGTGCGGCGGTAGTCGTTCATGGCCTGCATGATCTCGGCCTGCGTGTTCATCACGAACGGGCCGTACTGCGCCACCGGCTCCGCAATGGGCCGGCCCTGCAGCAGCAGGCATTCCACCGGCGTGGTGCCGGTGTTGGCGAGCAGCCAGTCGTGCCCGGCCCGCAACTGCAGCGCGGCATGGCGGTCCACCTCCTGCGGGCCTACGCGCAGGCTCTCGCCCACAAAGAAGTACAGCATGCGCTGCGTGCCGGCACCCGCTGCAGCGGGCAGGGTCCATTCAGCACCGGGTTCCAGGTGCAGGGTCCAGATGGCCACATCGCCTTCGGGCTGGGAGGCCCAGGACTCTGGCGGCGGTGACAGCGGCGCGGGCGCACCCGGCAGCGCACCGGCCACCACGGTGACAGTGGTCTTGCGGCCCGCCGCGTCGCGGTGCTCCAGCCGCGGAATGCGTTCGCTCCACAGCATGGTGAAGTGCGGTTCCACCATCTTGTGGCGGGCAGGCAGGTTCAGCCAGATCTGGAAGAGTTCGAGCGGGTTGGGCGCGGTGGCGTTGAGCAGCGGAAACATCTCGGAATGCACGATGCCCTTGCCCGCCGTCACCCACTGCACATCGCCGCCGCCAAAGCGCGCTGCCGCGCCCAGCGAATCGGAATGGTCGATGAGCCCCTTGCGCACCAGCGTCACGGTTTCAAACCCGCGGTGCGGGTGACCGGGAAAACCGGGCACCGTGTCGCCGTGGTACATGCTCCAGCCGTCCTTGCGGCTGAAGTCGCTGCCGATCTGCCGGTCATCGATCGGCACGGCCGGGCCGAACGCCGCGTTCCCCGCGGGGTAGGCATCGTCATGGTGGGCACAGAAAAGGAAGGGGTCCAGCGTGGGCCACTGCGGGCCCAGCAGCTGGGCCTGCACCACGGGCAGGACGGAAGTGTCAGGAGAGGGGGACGAAGACATGCAGGGCTCCTCAGGATGGCGCCGCCCCGATCGGGCGGCCGGACACCAGAATATGGCGCCAATGGTGCCCGGATAGAAGTCCCCCGGATGGAACAGTGCGATGCCAGGGGCAGGACAGTGGATGGGGGCCGTACAGCCCTCCGGACTCGAAAAACAAGCAAAACCGGCTTGAGGTCCTTTATTTGATTGCACCC
>LNEG01000216.1 GCA_001464865.1 Burkholderiales bacterium Ga0074133 | reverse complement strand
TCGGCCCAGCGGGCCACCACGCCCTCGTCGGATTCGTTGAAGGCGTGCTTGAGGTACAGCAGCGCGATCATGATGCGCAGCGGCACGCGCGGGCGTCCGGCGTTGCTGGCAACGGCGACACGCTGGACCTGTTCGCCAAAGAGATCCAGGTCGGGCATGGCCACACCGGCGCGGCCTTTGCGGGAGAACACCTGGGCCACCCGAGCTTCGATCTCCTGCCAGGGCATGTACGAGGCCAACACGGCCAGCGGATGGCGCAGATCGATCATGTGGTCGATGCGCGAGCGGAAGAAATCGTCGGTGGCGGGGCAGGCAAAATCAACCCCTATTGGAAATCAAACTGGGAGTTCTGCGCCCCCGCGATCACCCCAAAAGCCAGTGTTTATGCGGGTTCCAGGGATTCTTCAGGGGCGACTATTTATTGTCGGTGGTGCGCAGGCGGCATTCTGCGTATCGTTCGCGCTTGTGAATTGCCGACAGGATTTTTCAATGCAAAGACGCGAGTTTTACTTGGGGTTGGCCGGTGTGGCTACCCTGCCGATGCTGCCCGCCTGCGTTGCGCACCGTGGCGATGCCTCCGAGCACGCCGGGCGCCGCTGGCGCGAAACACTGGCCGGCATCGAGCAGGCGGCCCAGGGCCGGCTGGGCGTGGCGATGCTGGACACCGGAACGGGCCTGGTACTGGGCTGGCGCCAGGACGAGCGCTTTGCCATGTGCAGCACCTTCAAGCTGGTGCTGGCGGGCTGGATGCTGGCGCTGGTGGATCAGGGCCGCGAGCAGCTGGATGCACGCGTGCACTACGCAGCCACCGACGTGGTGGCGTATTCCCCCGTGAGCGGCCCGCGCGCTGGCGGCGGTGGCGGGCTGACGGTGGCCGAGCTGTGCGCTGCCACCGTGAGCCTGAGCGACAACACCGCGGCCAACGTGCTGCTGGCGCGCCACGGCGGGCCGGCGGCGTTCACGGCGTTTGTGCGGTCGCTGGGCGATACCGTCACGCGACTGGACCGCACCGAACCCACGCTCAACGAAGCCGCCGTGGGCGACCCGCGCGACACCACCACCCCGATGGCCATGCTGCAGACCATGCACAGGCTGGTACTGGGCGATGCGCTGTCGCCCGCTTCACGCGCGTGGCTGCAGCGCTGGCTGGTGGACACGAGCACCGGCGACAGGCGCCTGCGCGCCGGCGTGCCCGGCTGGAAGGTGGGCGACAAAACCGGCACCGCGAGCGACAGCGGCACGGCCAACGACATTGGCGTGCTGTGGCCCCCCGGCGGCGTTGCGCCGGTGCTGGTGACGTGCTACCTCACGCGTTCATCGGCAACGCCAGAGCAGCGCGATGCTGCCATTGCGCAGGTGGCGCGGGCAGTGGCAGCGGCGCGTGTCGGGTAGTCTGCCTGCGGGCTCGGGGACTTGCGCTTGCCGTGGTCGGCAAGCCTCCAAACCATTCGGGCTGAGCGTGTCGAAGCGCTGCGCAAGGCTTCGACAGGCTCAGCCCGAACGGTTGTGTGACTTGAAAGCCCGGTTCCTCAGAGCTTCTTGACCAGCACCTGGCTGCGGCGGTCCCAGTTGTACTTGCGCTTGCGGGCGTCGGGCAGCCAGTCGGGGTCCACGGGCTGGAAGCCCCGCTTGATGAACCAGTGCATGGTGCGCGTGGTCAGTACAAAGATGCTGTCCAGCCCTTGCAGGCGCGCGCGCTGCTCGATGCGCTTGAGCAGCTTTTCGCCATCGCCCGTGCCCTGGCTTTGCGGTGATACCGTGACCGCCGCCATCTCGGCCGTGCGTGCTTCGGGGTAGGGGTACAGGGCCGCACAGCCAAAGATCACGCCGTCGTGCTCGATGATGGTATAGGCCGAAATGTCGCGCTCGATCTCGGTGCGGTCGCGCTTGACCAGCGTGCCGTCTCTTTCAAACGGTTCGATCAGCTGCAGGATGCCGCCCACGTCGTCGATGGTGGCCTCGCGCAGTTCTTCGAGCTTCTCGTCAATCACCATGGTGCCGATGCCGTCGTGCACGTACACCTCCAGCAGCAACGATCCATCCACCGCAAACGGCAGGATGTGGCTGCGCTCCACACCGGCCTTGCAGGCCTTCACGCAGTGCTGCAAATAGAAGCCCGTGTCGGTGGGCGTTTGCGCCGTGGGCAGCTGGGCCAGCAGGGCCTGCGCTGCGGCCAGGGGCAGCTCGGTGTCGATGGGGTTGTCTTCGCTCTCGGGCTCGCCGGGCTCCATCCGGATGCCGGGTACTTCGGTCAGAAAGATCAGCTTGTCGGCGCGCAGCTCGATGGCCACGCTGGTGGCCACTTCTTCCATGGCCAGGTTGAAGGCCTCGCCCGTGGGTGAAAAACCAAACGGCGACAGCAGCACCAGCGCGCCCATGTCCAGCGTGCGCTGGATGCCCGCCACGTCCACCTTGCGCACCAGGCCCGAATGCTGGAAATCCACCCCATCCACAATGCCTACCGGCCGCGCGGTGAGGAAGTTGCCCGAGATCACCCGCACCGTGGCGCCCGCCATGGGTGTGTTGGGCAGGCCCTGGCTGAAGGCGGCCTCGATCTCGTAGCGCAGCTGGCCCGCGGCTTCCTGGGCGCAGTCCAGCGCCACCGAATCGGTAATGCGGATGCCGTGCGAATACCTGGCAGCATGGCCCTTGGCGGCCAGCTGCTCGTTCACCTGCGGGCGAAACCCGTGCACCAGCACGATGCGCACGCCCATGGCCTGGATCAGCGCCAGGTCCTGCGCAATGTTGTGCAGCTTGCCCGCCGCAATGGCCTCGCCCGTGAGCCCGATCACGAAGGTCTGGTTGCGGAACTTGTGGATGTACGGCGCCACCGAGCGGAACCAGGGCACAAAGGTGAAATTGAATACGGCGGACATGGTGAGTGCTAGCGGTGGAGCAGGCCTGAAAATGACACAAATTGCGGTGGCAGACGGCAGCCTCGTGGGGCCTGCAAACCGCGCATCATAAGCATGCTGAGCGTTCAGGCATCACATTCGATGCGACCGGTCTCGCTGCAGGCCGGGCCGCGCGCTGCTGAAACGCCGTCAGCCGATCCGCAAATGGCTCGAGCACCAGGTTTTCCTCTGGCCCGCAAGTCGGTGGCAAGCCGATGCAGATGCCGCAGCGGGCCATGATCGCCCGCATTTCATGTGGGGTAATCATGCCGTGTTCCATCAAGGCACTTACCAGATGATTCAGCGCTCCCTGGTGCTCGCGCAGCAATGCATCTGCGCGTTGGTGCTGGGTTTGCAGTAGCTCCTCAATGGCCACGTTGCTGAGCGCTACATCGGTGTTGATGTGGTTGTCTGGCTCAACCGTCACATCAGTCCGGGCCAGGCGCGCGCCAAAGCCGTGATGGCGGACATACCGCGCAGCCTCGGCAGTTACCTGCTTGTAGTCCTGCTCGGCGCCAGTGGTGCAAGCCATCTCCCCAAATACAAGCTCTTCTGCCGTCCGCCCCGCCAGGCCCACGCACATCATGTCCAGCGCGTTCTGGCGTGTAGTCGCCTTCAGACCGGCAAAGCTGTTGTAGCCGCCTTCGAACGAGGCAATGTTGATTTTCACCTCCTGCGGTGCATGGCCGAACAGCAACACGTACACCAGTGCGTGGCCAGCCTCGTGCACGGCCAGCAGCGCGCGAAAGTCGGCGTTGGCGCGCTGCTTGAGCCTGTTGAGCTCGAGCGTCACTGGGAACACTGCCTGCTGCGAGCCAGCCTGGAGCATCAGGTGACGCTTGTCTGCAGCCAGCGTGATGGAGTAGCGGGGGCTTAGCGGTAGCGCCTGCTCCAGGATCCACAGCGCAGCCTTAACGAGGTTGGCGCTCAGTATGGCGTGCACCGAGGAAAAAAGTGGCCGCGTCCCCTGGGCGGGAAACACGGCGTTGGCATATAGCTCGTCGCGCACATTCTGCGCGATGTCCAGGCGCACGCCACACTGGGCTGCAATGTCGTCGCAGTAGCGCATGCACAGGCTGCGGATGAGCCGTTCGTAAGTCGCCTTGCTGAATGATGGGTAGATCACATGCTCGTTGCCCAGGCGCGCGATCTGCTCGGGCTTGAATCGTTTGGCCAGTGCCTTCTTGACGTCGATGATGGAAAGGTTGCGCGTGAGGCGATGGAAGATGTCAGCGTCGGTATCGCAGTCTTCCACGCGTTGTGCGGTCTCGCGGTACATCTCGTCGAGGTTGCCGCACACAAAGACCAGCAGCTTGCTGTAGTCGGTTTCCCAGGACGTGAGTGACTGCTGAAAGCGGGTGAATAGCGCCTGCACCTGCGCGGGCGGCCACTGCATGATTTCGGCCAAGGGCTCCTGGAGCTTCAGCATCCGCTTGATTTCCTGTGCATCCCAGGCGTCGAGCTGGAAACGGTAGGAGTTTTTGCCCGAACGATCACTCGGGTCGTCCTCGGCGCGTTCGGCTTCGTAGTGTGCATCGGCCAGTTTGCGTTCGACGGTGGTCAGCGCGCTCAGGGCGGGTGGAAGGCGGCCGTCGGAGAGCAGGGTCCACACGTCCTGGTAGCGATCCACCTTCACGTCCTCGCCTTTGCGATCCACTGTGCGAAATCTCTGGAATTCGTCCAGCACCAGAATGCCCGGTGCGCTTTCATGAATGGCCGAATCGCCCAGCATGCCGGATATCGAAGAGTTCCGGTAGCTCGCGCCGTGGCTGAAGCCATCCATTTGCACTTCCACAAAGCGGTCGTAGAAGCCGAGTAGTTGGGCAAGGCGCCGCGTGAGTTGCGTCTTGCCCGTGCCCGTCAGGCCCCAGAGGCAGACGATCACAGGCCGGGTAATGAGCTGGGGCAGGACGTACCACGCGCGGATGGCATCGATGACGCGGTCGATCACGTCATCGATGCCGAACAACTCAGCCTTGAGTTGTTCAGCTGCCTGTGCCAGCGCCTGCTGGCGCCGGGCCAGCAGTTCGCCGTTTATGTGGGCGGGGTGCTGCCCGTTCGGCAGCGCTTGGGTTGGGGTCGAAAGATCCATGGTTTTCAATCGTTCTTGTCATTCGCTCTCGGTAAAGCGAGCGTTTTGCGTCGCCTTGCGCAACGCGACCTTGTCGGCCCGGCGTTGGGCGCCGCGGGTCCGGATGTGTTTGCCTGCCGCGCTGGACAGGCTGCGCTGGGCCAGCGCGACGGCCACAGGGTTTCGGGGCGGACCCGAGGCTTCAAGCTTCAAAACCAGGGGCTGCTTCATACGGCGCAGCTTTTTGATTTCGCCCTGGGCGAAGGCCCGAGACAGTTTTTTTGCACTCATGTGTGCGTTCCACAAACAAAAAACCCCGGCAATTTAGCCAGGGCTTGTGGAGCGCTGCACAGGGTGCAGGAGGTCGCTTGTCTGCCGTGGCTGGATGCGTGAAAACACGGTCCAGCCGGGGCGGTGGACAGTGGTCAGGCGGGAGCGGACGAGGGAACAAACATAGCGATGGCCTCCAGGCTGGTTCCAGCGGCGGGCGACAGGCCCGGTGCGTGCTGAAACAAGGAAGGCGCGATTGTGGCAACGCAGTTGGCCGTTGGCAAGCGAGGGCCGCGTCCAGACACCCGGGTGTCGCGCCAAACGCACAGCGCGGCCCGATAATTCGCCCCATGTCCTTCCCCGATCAGCGGCCGTCAGAGTCTTCTTCCACGTTGCCCCCTGCCGCTCCCCACGCGCGTCCTCTCACCATCGAGTTCCCCGAATCCTTGCCCGTCTCGGGCAAGCGCGAGGAGATCATGGCGGCCATCACCAAGCACCAGGTCGTCATCGTGTGCGGCGAAACGGGTTCGGGCAAGACCACGCAGCTGCCCAAGATTGCGCTGGCGCTGGGACGCGGCAAATGCAATGCCAAGCCTGGCAAGGACGGCAAGGTAAGGGGCCAGCTCATCGGCCACACCCAGCCGCGCCGCATTGCGGCCAGCAGCGTGGCCAAGCGCATTGCCGAAGAGCTGAACACCCCGCTGGGTGATGTGGTGGGCTTCAAGGTGCGGTTCCAGGACCGCCTCTCGCGGGATGCCTCCGTCAAGCTGATGACCGACGGCATCCTGCTGGCCGAGACGCAGACCGACCCGCTGCTCAAGGCCTACGACACCATCATCATCGACGAGGCGCACGAACGCAGCCTCAACATTGACTTTCTGCTGGGCTACATCCGCCAGATCCTGCCGCGGCGGCCGGACCTGAAAGTCATCGTCACGTCGGCCACCATCGATGCCGACCGGTTTGCCAGGCACTTTGAATCCGCCAAAGGCCCTGCGCCCATCATCTACGTATCGGGCCGCACTTTCCCGGTCGAGCAGCGCTACCGTCCGTTTGAAGAGACGCGCGACTACGGCCTGAACGAGGCCATTGCCGATGGCGTGGACGAGCTCTGGCAGGGCAATGCGGCGGGCGACATCCTGGTCTTTTTGCCCGGCGAGCCTGCGCAAGCACCTGTCGCACCAGCCGGTGATGCGCAATGCCGAGGTATTGCCGCTGTTTGCGCGGCTCAGTCAGGCCGAGCAGGACCGCATCTTTGACGGCCACACGGGCCGTCGCATCGTGTTGGCCACCAACGTGGCCGAGACTTCGCTCACGGTGCCGGGCATCCGATATGTCATTGATGCGGGCACTGCGCGCGTCAAGCGCTATTCGTTCCGCAGCAAGGTCGAGCAGCTGCTCGTCGAGCCCATCAGCCAGGCGGCAGCCAACCAGCGCGCGGGCCGCTGCGGCCGCGTGGCCAACGGCATCTGCATCCGTCTTTATGACGAGGCAGGCTTTAACAGCCGCCCCCGCTTTACCGACCCGGAAATCCTGCGCAGCTCGCTGGCGGGCGTCATCCTGCGGATGAAGTCGCTGCACCTGGGCGACGTGGTGCAGTTCCCCTTCATCGAGGCGCCTTCGGGTCGTGCGATTGCCGACGGCTACCAGCTGCTGAGTGAGCTGGGCGCGGTGGACGATGCCAACGAACTCACGCCGATGGGCGTGGAGCTGTCGCGCCTGCCGCTCGACCCCCGCGTGGGCCGCATGATCATCGAGGCGCGCGACCGCAAGGCTCTGGATGAAGTGCTCATCATTGCCAGTGCGCTGAGCGTGCAGGACGTGCGCGACCGGCCCATGGAGGCGCAGCAGCAGGCCGACCAGGCCCACGCCAAGTTCGACGACGACAAGAGCGAATTCAGCGGGTATCTGAAGCTGTGGAAGTGGATCAACGAGGCGCGGGGCGGGGCGCCCAGCCTGCCGTCGGCCCGCGCGCAGCGCGCCATGGCGGCGCAAAAGGCGCCCTCGCAGGCCTACCTGCCGGTGGCGCAGCGCAGCGGCGGTGCAAGCCCTGTGGTGGCATCGGCCGCGCCCGCCGCTGCACCGGCCCCCACGCACAAGCTCAGCAACCGCCAGTACGAGCAGCTGCTGCGCCAGAACTTCATCAGCATCCGCCGCCTGCGCGAGTGGCGCGACATCCACACGCAATTGCTCACGGTGGTGACCGAGCACAAGTGGCCCATCAACACCCAGCCCGCCAGCTACGAGCAACTGCACCTGTCGATGCTGGCTGGCCTGCTGGGCAATGTGGGTGCCAAAGGCGACGAGGAAGACTGGTACCTGGGCGCGCGCGGCATCAAGTTCTACAAGCACCCCGGCGCGCACCTGAACAAGAAGCCCGGCCGCTGGATCATTGCGGCCGAGCTGGTCGAAACCACGCGCCTGTTCGGCCGCGGCATTGCAGCCATCGAGCCGCAGTGGCTGGAGCAGATCGGCGGGCACCTGCTGAAGAAGCAGCTGCTCGACCCGCACTGGGAGAAGAAGTCGGCCGAGGTGGTGGCGCTGGAGCGCGCCACGCTGTACGGCATCGTGGTCTACAACAACCGCCGCATCAACTTCGGCAAGGTAGACCCGCACGCCGCGCGCGAGATATTCATCCGCGAGGGCCTGGTGGGTGGCCACTGGGAGACCCGGCTGCCTTTCCTGGCCGCCAACCAGAAGCTGATCGCCAAGGTGGAAGAGCTGGAACACAAGTCGCGTCGCCAGGACGTGCTGGTGGACGACGAGCTGATCTACGCCTTTTATGACCAGCAGCTGCCACCCGAGGTGTGCAGCGGCCACAGCTTCGAGGCGTGGTACCGCGAGGAGGTCAAAAAGCAGCCTGAACTGCTCAAGCTCACCCGCGAAGAGCTGATGCGCCACGAGGCCGCAGGTATCACCACTAACGCCTTCCCGCGCACGGTGCGGCTGGGTGGTGTGGACTGCGCCGCTGCGTACCTGCACGAGCCCGGCGATGCACGCGACGGCATCACCGTGACCATCCCGCTGTTTGTGCTCAACCAGGTGAGCGACGAGCGCTGCGAATGGCTGGTGCCCGGCATGCTCAAGGACAAGATCCAGGCGCTGCTCAAAAGCCTGCCCCAGCGCCCGCGCAGCCGCTTTGTGCCGCTGCCCGAATCGGCCACGCGCCTGGCCGCGCTGCTGGGCACGCCCGAGCGCTTTGGCTCGGGCAGCCTGACGGATGTGCTTTTGAAGCAGGTGCGCGACGAGACCTCGCTCGATGTGAAGCGGGCGGACTTCAAGCTTGACATGTTGAGCCCGCACTTGTTCATGAACTTCCGGGTGGTGGATGAGCACGGCCGCCAGCTGGGCCACGGCCGCAACCTGGGCGCCCTGAAGGCCGAGTGGGGCGCCAAGGCGCGTGGGGCGTTCCAGGCGCTGGCGGGGCTCAAACTGGCTGGTACAGCCGCCGAAAATGCCAATTCAGCGTCAAAAGTGCCCCAGGTCCAGGATTTGATTGCACCTGTTGCTATCAAATCAGGAGTGATGGCGCCTGCCATCGCCAAGGCTCCATCTGCACCATCTGCGCCACCGGCAGCACCCGCGGGCCAGCGCTATACCGCCTGGACATTTGGCGAGCTGCCCGAGCTGATGGAGATCAAAAAGGCCGGCCAGACGCTGATCGGCTTTCCGGCCCTCATCGACGGCGGCGACGCCGTGACCATCGAGGTCTTTGACGAGCCCGAGGTGGCTGCCGCCAAGCACCGCGCTGGCCTGCGCCGCCTGTTTGCGCTGCAGATCAAGGACGCGCTCAAGTACCTGGAGAAAAACATCCCCGACCTGCAGAAGATGGCCGTCGCCTACATGCAGGTGGGCCGCAACGCTGACGGTACCGGCGGCGGCACGCAGGAAGCGCTGCGCAGCCAGATCATCGACGTGGCGCTGGACCGCGCCTTCCTGCTCGACCCGCTGCCCACCGACGAGTTCGCCTTCAAGCGCCGCATGGAAGAGGGCCGGGGCCGCCTCACGCTGATCGCCAACGAAGTGGCGCGCCTGGCAAGCTCCATCCTCGTCGAATA
>LNEG01000215.1 GCA_001464865.1 Burkholderiales bacterium Ga0074133 | reverse complement strand
GGGGGGGCCGACCAGGCACAGGATGGGAGCCTTGACCTTGTCCACGCGCTGCTGCACCGCGAGATATTCAAGAATGCGGTCCTTGACCTTGTCGAGGCCGAAATGGTCTTCATTAAGCACGCCCTCGGCATTCACCAGATCGTGCTTGATTTTTGTCTTCTTGCTCCAAGGCAGCGCAGTCAACACATCGATGTAGTTCCGCACCACCGTGGCTTCGGCCGACATGGGAGACATCAGCTTGAGCTTCTTGAGCTCGGCGTCAGCCTTCTTGCGTGCCTCTGCAGGCATCTTGGCCAGCTTGATCTTCTTCTCGATCTCTTCGATGTCGGCGCCTTCATCGCCCCCTGCTCGTTGAGGTAGAAGTCGCGCTGATTCTTCTCCATCTGGCGCTTGACGCGACCACGGATCTTCTTGTCGACGTTCAGGATGTCGACTTCGCGGTCAAGCTGCTCAAACAGATTTTCCAGCCGCGCTTTCACCTCCGCGAGGTCGAGCACGACCTGCTTGTTCTCCAGCTTGAGTGGCAGGTGGGCAGCGATGGTGTCCGCCAAGCGCCCCGGGTCGTCGATGCTGGAAATCGACGTGAGAATCTCGGGCGGAATCTTCTTGTTGAGTTTGACGTACTGGTCAAACTGCTGCATCACCGCGCGACGCAGCGCTTCGATTTCGCTGGGCTTGCTGGTCTCTGGTTGCGCCTCCACCGGAGTCACCGTGGCGGCAAAATGGGTTTCGGCGTCCTCGATCGACGTCACTGCGGCACGCTGCTGGCCTTCCACAAGCACCTTCACGGTGCCATCAGGCAGCTTGAGCATCTGCAGGATGGTGGAGACGCAGCCGACGTCGAACATGTCCGACACCGAAGGCTCGTCCTTGGCAGCGGCCTTCTGGGCCACCAGCATGATGCGCCGGTCCGACTCCATCGCCAGTTCCAGCGCCTTGATGCTCTTGGGCCGTCCGACGAACAGCGGGATGACCATGTGGGGAAACACCACCACGTCGCGCAACGGCAACAGTGGCAGATCGATAGGGGTGGCTGGCAGGTGGGTGTGTCCGGACATGGAAATCCTCAAAGTGCTCTGTGGGATATGGTCCACATGGAGGGATTTTCAACCCTCACGCGCAGCTGCGGCGCGTGAAGGGTTGTTGCAGCACGGGCGACATCTGCGCGCCCCGTTCCGGCATCTCAGGCCTTCTTGGCCGCTTCGCGGTACACGAGCAGCGGTGGCTTGTTTTCTTCAATGGTGGACTCGTCCACCACCACTTTCTCGACATTGCTGGTGTTGGGCAGGTCGAACATGGTTCCAATCAGCGACTGCTCCAGGATCGAGCGCAGGCCGCGCGCACCGGTCTTGCGGGCCAGGGCCTTGCGGGCAATGGCCTTCAGGGCGGCAGGCCGGATCTCCAGATCCACGCCTTCCATCGCCAGAAGCTTGCTGTACTGCTTGACGAGCGCGTTTTTGGGCTCGGTCAGGATCTGGACCAGGGCGTCTTCGCTCAGCTCCGCCAGTGCCGTCACCACGGGCATGCGCCCCACCAGCTCGGGGATCAGACCGAACTTGATCAGATCCTCAGGCTCGATCTCGGTAAACACTTCCGTGAGCGAACGCTGCTTCTTACTTTTGACCGAGGCGCCAAACCCGATGCCGGACGCTTCGGTGCGGTTCTCGATCACCTTCTCGAGGCCCGCAAAGGCGCCACCACAGATGAACAGGATATTGGTCGTGTCGATCTGCAGAAAGTCCTGGTTGGGATGCTTGCGTCCACCCTGGGGCGGCACGCTGGCCATGGTGCCTTCGATCAGCTTGAGCAGGGCCTGCTGCACGCCTTCGCCTGACACGTCCCGCGTGATGCTGGGGTTGTCGGACTTGCGCGAGATCTTATCGATCTCGTCGATGTACACGATACCTCTCTGGGCACGCTCCACCTCGTAGTTGCAGCTTTGCAGCAGCTTCTGCACGATGTTCTCAACGTCTTCGCCAACGTAGCCGGCCTCCGTCAGCGTGGTCGCATCGGCCATCACAAAGGGCACATCCAGCATGCGCGCAAGGGTTTGCGCAAGCAGCGTCTTGCCAGAACCCGTGGGTCCGATCAGCAAGATGTTGCTCTTGGACAGCTCGACATCATCTTTGTGTGCCTTGTCCTTGTGCCGCAGCCGCTTGTAGTGGTTGTACACAGCCACCGCCAGTGTGCGCTTTGCCACATCCTGTCCGATGACGTAGTTGTCCAGGTTGGTCTTGATCTCCACTGGCGTCGGCAGATCACTGCGCGCCTCGCGGGCGGCATCGCTCGCTGGAAGCTCGTCACGGATGATTTCGTTGCACAGGTCAATGCACTCGTCGCAGATAAAGACCGACGGACCGGCGATCAGCTTCTTCACTTCGTGCTGGCTTTTGCCGCAAAAAGAGCAGTAGAGGGTTTTTTCGCTGGAAGAGCCTTTTTTCTCGGCCATGGGGGCAATGCCTTGCTTTGTTTCGGTAAGTTGAGGGGATGATAACCAAATAAAAAACGGCGCCTTCCCGAAGGAAAACGCCGCCGCACCACCCCCGTGGCTATCAGGAACGCTTGCTGATCACCTGATCAACCAGACCATATTCCTTGGACTCATCGGCCGACAGGAAGTAGTCGCGCTCGGTGTCGCGCTGGATTTTTTCCAGCGGCTGGCCGGTGCGCTCGGCAAGGATCCTGTTGAGCTGCTCGCGGGTCTTGAGGATCTCGCGCGCATGAATTTCGATCTCGGTGGCCTGACCCTGCATGCCGCCCAGCGGCTGATGAATCATGACCTTGGAGTTAGGCAGCGCGAAGCGCTTGCCCTTGGCGCCAGCCGCGAGCAAAAAGGCGCCCATGCTGGCCGCCATGCCGGTGCACAGGGTGGACACATCAGGCTTGATGAAGTTCATCGTGTCGAAGATCGCCATGCCAGCGCTGACCGAGCCACCCGGAGAGTTGATGTAGAACGAAATATCCTTGTCGGGATTCTCGCTCTCCAGGAACAGCAGCTGCGCCACCACCAGGTTGGCCGTCTGGTCGTTGACCGGGCCGACCAGGAAAATCACGCGCTCCTTGAGCAGGCGCGAATAGATGTCGTAGGACCGCTCGCCACGGCCAGACTGCTCGATGACCATGGGGACCATGCCCAGGCCTTGTGTTTCCAATGCGCTCATGTTTTCTCCAGACAAGCGGATACTGTACCCAGAAATGAAATGGGGCCTGTGCCAGAAAGCACAAGCCCCTGTCGGCTTCAGCGGACCGGGGCCTGCCATCGTGGCAGGCACACCGCCCTGCAGGCCCGATCAGCCCTGCTGCGCCATCAGTTCGTCGAACGAAACGGCCTTCTCGACCACCTTCGCCTTCGACAGCACGAATTCCGTCACATTGTTTTCGATGACAACGGCTTCCACTTCGGCCAGACGCTGACGGTCGCCGAAGTACCAGCGCACGACGTCCTCTGGCTTCTCATAGCTGGCGGCCAGCTCGTCGATGTGAGCCTTGAGCTGCTCGGGCTTGGCCTGCAGTTCGTTGGCACGCACCAGTTCAGCCACCACCAGGCCCAGGCGCACGCGGCGCTCGGCTTGCGGGCGGAACACGTCTTCAGGGATCTCGGCCTTGTCGGCGTCCTTGATGCCGCGCTGCTTGAGTTCGGCGCGTGCGCCTTCCATCAGACGGGCGATTTCGGCCTGCACGCTGGCGTTGGGCAGATCGAGCTCAGCCTTGGACACCAGGGCGTCCATGACGGCAGCCTTGTTGCGGGCCAGCAGACGGAACTTGACTTCGCGCTCGAGGTTCTTCTTGATGTCTGCGCGCAGGCCGTCCACGGAGCCATCAGCGATGCCCAGCGACTTGGCCAGGGCGTCGTTCACTTCGGGCAGGTGGGCGGCTTCGATCTTCTTGATCGTCACGAGGAAGTCCGCCGTCTTGCCGGCGACGTCCTTGCCGTGGTATTCGGCAGGGAAAGCCAGGGGGAAAGTCTTGCTTTCGCCCGACTTCATGCCGCGCACTGCGTCTTCAAATTCCTTGAGCATCTGGCCTTCGCCGACCAGGAACTGGAAGTCTTCAGCCTTGCCGCCATCAAACGGTTCGCCGTCGATCTTGCCTTCGAAGTCGACCGTCACGCGGTCGCCATCTTGCGCGGCTGCGTCCATGGCGCGCTGGGCGAAGCTGCGGCGCTGCTTGCGCAGGATGTCGATCGTCTTGTCGATGGCGGCATCGGTCACTTCGGCGGACAGCTTTTCGACTTCAGCGTCCGACAGGTCGGCGATCTTGACCTCAGGAAACACTTCGAAGATGGCGTCAAAAGTGACTTGGCCTTCGGGAGCGCCTTCCTTTTCGGTGATGCGGGGCTGGCCGGCCACGCGCAGGTTGGCTTCGTTGGCAGCCACAGCAAAGGCTTCACCGACCTTGTCGTTGAGCACTTCGTACTGCACCGAGTAGCCATAGCGCTGGGCCACCACGGTCATGGGGACCTTGCCTGGACGGAAGCCGTCCATCTTGACCGTGCGTGCCAGGCGCTTGAGGCGCGTGTCGACTTCGGACTGGATCAGGGTGACGGGCACGCTCAGCGTGATCTTGCGCTCGAGCTTCTCAAGGGTTTCAACAGTAACGGCCATGGCTATTCCTCTTATGAATGTGGATCGTGCTGGCTGCAGCGCAGCAGCGCCGTGTTCCGCAAAGTCTCACATGGGTGGTGCGCGGGGGGGGACTCGAACCCCCACACCATTGCTGGCGTCAGGACCTAAACCTGGTGCGTCTACCAATTTCGCCACCCGCGCGGTTCTACAAACAAACAGGCGGCAACCACAGCTGCCGCCTGCATGAAATCGGTCAACCTTCTATTTTACCCTGATGCGAGAGGCCTCCCGAACTGACCTCAGGCAAGAACCTCGGGCTGGGGTCTTTTGACCCGGAACCACGCGGCGTACATGGCGGGCAAAGCCAGCAGCGTCAGCACGGTGGCCACGATCAGGCCGCCCATGATGGCCACGGCCATCGGGCCCCAGAACACGCTGCGCGACAGCGGGATCATGGCCAGCACGGCCGCAGCGGCTGTCAGCACGATGGGGCGCAGGCGTCGTACCGCAGACTCGACGATGGCGTCCCAGGCGGGTACACCGCGGGCACGGTCCTGCTCGATCTGGTCGATCAGGATCACCGAGTTGCGCTGGATCATGCCCATGAGCGCGATCACGCCCAGCAGCGCCACGAAGCCGAACGGACGGTTGAGCAGCAGCAGCGCCGCCGCCACACCCGCCAGCCCCAGCGGCCCGGTCAGGAACACCAGCATGGCACGGCTGAAGCTGTGCAGCTGCAACATCAGCAGCGTGAAGGTGATGAACAGCATGATGGGGATGCCCGCGGCAATCGATGCCGAACCCTTCGAGCTTTCTTCCACCGCGCCAGCCACTTCGATGCGATAGCCGCCCTGCCCGGCCGCGCGCCAGCCGGCCTCGATGGCCTTGAGCGACGGGAGCAGCGACGCCGTGACGGTGGCGCCCTGCAGGCCTTCGGTCACGTCGCCCTGCACGGTGATGGCGTAGTCGCGGTTCTCGCGCCACATCACGCCGGGCTCCCAGGTGAACACGGGCTTGGCGATCTGCGTGAGCGGAATCGACTTGCCCGACGCCGTGGGCAGATAGGCATTGGCGATGTCCGTGATGGCGTTGCGCTCATCCAGAGGCTGGCGCAGCATGATGTCGATGAGCTTGTCGCCTTCGCGGTACTGGCCCACCTGCGTACCCGACAGGATGGTCTTGGAAGCCTGCGCGATCGACTGGCTGGTCACGCCCAGCGCGCGGGCTTTGGCCTGGTCCACTTCCAGGCGCAGCACCTTCACAGACTCGTTCCAGTTGTCGTTCACGCCACGCATGTCGGGGCTCTTGCGCAGCTCGGCCTTGACCTCGTCGGCGCGCTCGCGCAGCGCCACCGGGTCGGGGCCGACCACACGGAACTGCACCGGGTAAGGCACCGGCGGGCCATTGGGCAGCAGCTTGACGCGGCCACGCACCTCGGGGAACTCCTGCGCCAGCAGCGCGGGCAGTTTCACCCGCAGCGACTCGCGGATCTTCAGATCCTGCGGCACCACGATGAACTGCGACACGTTGCTTTGCGGGAACACCTGGTCCAGCGGCAGATAGAAACGCGGCACACCCGACCCTACCCAGGTACTGACCGTGTTCACACCGGGCTCGGCCAGCAGGCGCTGCTCCACGCGCTTGGTGACTTCTTCATTGCCCGCAAACGACGTGCCTTCCGGGAACCAGATGTCGACCAGGATCTCGGGACGGCTTGAATCCGGGAAGAACTGCTGCTGCACCTTGCCCATGCCCGCAATGCCCAGCGCAAACGTGAGCACCGTGGCACCGATCGTCAGCCAGCGGTGCTGCACGCACCAGTCCACCAGCCTGCGGAAGGTGCGATAAAACGGGCTGTCGAACACCTCGTGCGGGTCTTCGGTCACGCCCTTGTTGGCCTGCGCCGCCAGCACATGCGGCGGCACCTTCAAAAGCAGCGTGCCCAGGTAAGGCACGAAGTACACCGACACGATCCAGCTCAGCACCAGCGCGATCACCGTCACGGCAAAGATGGCAAACGTGTATTCGCCCGTGGTGGACTTGGCCAGCCCGATGGGCAAAAAGCCTGCCGCCGTGATCAGCGTACCCGTCAGCATGGGCATGGCCGTGATCTCGTAGGCAAAGGTCGCGGCGCGCACCTTGTCGTAGCCCTCTTCGAGCTTGAGCACCATCATTTCCACGGCAATGATCGCGTCGTCCACCAGCAGGCCCAGCGCGATGATGAGTGAACCCAGCGAAATCTTGTGCAGCCCGATGCCCCAGTACCACATGGCCAGGAAGGTAACGGCCAGCACCAGCGGAATGGTGATGCCCACCACGAGCCCGGGGCGCGGGTCGATGTACCACTGGCGGTAGAACGGGTGCTTGCCCGGCCGCTTGTGCAGCCCCAGGGCGATGAAGCTCACGGCCAGCACGATGACCACGGCCTCGATCAGCACCTTGACGAATTCGTTGACCGATGTGGACACGGCCTTGGGCTGGTCCTGCACGTTCACCAGCTTGACGCCCGCGGGCAGGGTGGTGCCGATGCGCTCGGTGGTCGCGTGCAGCGCCTTGCCCAGCGCAATGATGTCGCCGCCCTTGGCCATCGACACGCCCAGCGCGATCACCTCGCGCCCCTGGTGGCGCACCTTGACGGTGGCCGGGTCCACATAACCGCGCTTGATTTCGGCAATGTCGCCCAGGCGCAGCTGCGCGCCCCCGGCGCTGCCGCCTGCCCCAGAGCCCGGCCCGCGGATCGGCATCGCACGCAGGTCTTCAATGGCGTTGAACTGCCCCGCCACGCGCACCTGCACCTGGTCCTGCGGCGTCTGCACGGCACCTGCGGATTCCACCGCGTTTTGCTGGCCCAGCTGGGCCAGCACCTGGTTCATGTCCAGGCCGAGCTGCGACAGGCGCTTTTGCGAGATCTCGATGAAGACCTTTTCGTCCTGCACGCCAAACTGCTCGACCTTGGCCACGTCGGGCACGCGCAGCAGCTGCTGGCGCACATCGTCGGCAAACGACTTGAGTTCGGCGTAGCTGAAGCCTTCGGACTCCAGCGCATAGATCACGCCATACACATCGCCAAAGTCGTCATTGAAGAACGGGCCCTGGATGCCCTGGGGCAAGGTGTAGCGCATGTCGCCCACCTTCTTGCGCACCGTGTACCAGACGTTGGCCACCTCGCTGGCCTTGGACGAATCCTTGATCTGGAAAATGATCTGCGACTCGCCCGGCTTGGAGTAGCTGCGAATCTTGTCGGCGTAAGGCACCTCCTGCAGGGTGCGCTCGATCTTGTCGGTCACCTGCTCGGCCACCTGCTGCGCCGTGGCGCCCGGCCAGTACGTGCGCACCACCATGGCGCGGAAGGTGAACGGCGGGTCTTCGTCCTGCCCCAGCTGGAAGTAGGCGGCAAAGCCCAGCAGCATGAGCACGACCATGAGGTAGCGAGTCAGCGCCGGATGGTCGAGCGCCCACTTGGAGAGGTTGAACCCCTCTTTGGGTTGTATTTGCGTCATGGCGTGGCCTCAGTTGGCGGCAGGCGCCGAAGCGGATGCGGGCGCGGACACAGCCGTGTTCGCCGCTGAATTGGCAGCCGTCTGCGCTTTGCTGACGGGCGCAGGGCCGCCTTTTGGCTGGTAAACCATGACTTTCTGCCCGGGCGACAGAACATGCACGCCCGTGGCGACCACCTGCATGCCGGGCGTCAGGCCCGCAGCCACCACGGCCTGATTGCCGTCGGCCGTGGCGATCTGCACCAATTGCGACTTCACGGTGCTGCTGGCAGGGTCATACACCCACACGGCGGTGGACTGGCCTTCCTGGCGCAGCGCGCTGGTGGGCAGCTTGATGGCTGCGATGCCCGCATGGCTCAGGGCCTTGGGCGTGGCGTACACGGTCGAGCCCAGCGGTGGCGCCTGCACGCCGTCAATGGCTACCTTCACCTGGAAGGTGCGGGTCGCGGCATCGGCGCTGGCAGCCACTTCGCGCACGCGGCCGGTCAGGGCCTGGCCGCCCGCCCAGCCACGCACGGCCACTTCCGAGCCCGTGGCGATCTGCGCGACCTTGTCTTCCGGCACGGCAAACACCACATCGCGCGGGCCGTCCTGGGCAATGCGCACCACCGGCGTGCCGGCCGACACCACCTGGCCCGGCTCGGCGTCGATGCCGGTGACCACACCGGCCACGTCCGACACCAGCGTGGTGTAGGCCGCCTGGTTGCCCTGCGACGACAGCTGCGCGCGCGCCTGGTCGAGCGTGGCCTGCGCGGCCTTGAGCGATGCCTCGCGGCGCTCCAGCTCGGCACCGCTGATAAAGTTCTGGTCCTTGAGCGCCTGGTAGCGCTTGAAATCGGCCGCCGCCAGGTCGCGCTGGGTGGTGGCAGATGCCAGCTGCGCGCGGGCTGCATCGGTCGCCAGCTGGTAGTCCCGCGGGTCCAGCTGTGCCAGAACCTGCCCCGCTTTCACGCGCTGGCCCAGTTCGGCCTGGCGCTGCACGATCTTGCCCGCCACGCGAAAGCCCAGGCGGGACTCCACCCGGGCACGCACTTCGCCCGAATACTCGAGCGTGGACTCCATGGCGCCCACACCCACCGTCATCAGCTTGACGGACCGCACGGGCTCCTCCGGCGGCGCGGGGCGGGAGCATGCCGCCAGCGCGGCGACAGCGACCAGCGCCGTCAGATACCTGGAATGCCGTGTGAAGGGCCGCAGAGCGGTAAGTTTGCGCATGGGAAATCCGGTGAATGGGGGCGCGCGGCGCACAAAGCTCCCCGCGGCGCAGCGCTGGGCATCGCATGCGCGCGGAGAAGGCCGCGGGGCCCCTGTGAAACATCTGTCATCAGATTACTGACTGACCGGTTAGTAATCTATGAGAACCGCTTGACCTTGTCAAGCGACAATCGGGCCGTGAACCCGCACGCAAAACCCACGCCCGCCCCCGTCGCCCCAGTACAGCCCGGCACCGTGCAGCCCGCTCTGGCCGCGCCAGTGACCCACTACGAAAACTTTCCTGTGGCCTCGGTGCTGTGCCCACCCCACCTGCGCCAGCCCATCGCTGCCATCTATGGCTTCGCCCGCACGGCCGACGACATCGCCGACGAAGGCGACGCGCCCGCACAGCAGCGCCTGGACGACCTGGCCGCCTACCGCGCAGACCTGCAAGCCATCGCCGAAGGCCGCACTCCTTCGCCCCGCTGGGCCGACGTGTTCGGCCCCCTGCAGGCCGTGCTGCACACCCACCACCTGCCGGTGCAGCTGCTCGATGACCTGCTCAGTGCCTTCATCCAGGACGTGCACAAGACACGCGACGCCGAGGGCTATCTGGACCGGGTCGAGCTGCTGGACTACTGCCGCCGCTCGGCCAACCCCGTGGGGCGGCTGCTGCTGCATCTGTATGGCGTAGGGGACGACCAGGCCCTGGCGCAGAGCGACGACATCTGCACTGCGCTGCAGCTCATCAACTTCTGGCAGGACCTCTCGGTCGACATCCCGCGCGGCCGCCACTACCTGCCCCGTGCCGACTGCGTGACCCACGGCGCATGCCAGCCCGAGCTGCTGGCCCTGCAGAGCACGCCCGAAAACGTCCGGTTGATTGCCGACTGCGCCCGCTGGGCCCGCACCCTGATGGAAAGCGGCGCCCCGCTGGTGCACCGCCTGCCAGGCCGCGCCGGGTGGGAACTGCGCCTGGTGGTGCAAGGCGGCCTGCGCATCCTCGACAAGGTCGAGGCGCTGCGCGGCGGCAGCCTGCACACCCGCCCGCGCCTGCACGCCTGGGACTGGTGCGTGATGCTGGCCCGTGCAGTGGTCATGTAAGAAAGATTCATGGGCGGCAAGCCACGGCAACCTGCTGGCGGCCTCCAGGCACCGAATTTGGCCCATATCGGGCTCAAGTCAAGGTTTTAATTGCCCCTATTGCTATCAATTAAATAGCAACGAAATGCGCATCGGGTGCGCGACCCGATTGGGCTGTCGCCATCGGCAAGGGATTGCGAGCATGCGCAGCGCGCCCTTCGGCAGTTAGCCTCGCGGCCGCCAGGTTCAACGCACAGGTCACCCCCGGTGCAGCGTGCCTCCGCCCTCGCCGGGTGATCCGCCGGGCGAGGCTTTCTTTGTTGCACCGACCGTCGGCACCGCCCGACCCTGCCACCATGCCCGTCAGCGTTTTCGACCTCTTCAAGATCGGTATCGGCCCGTCCAGCTCGCACACCGTGGGGCCCATGATTGCGGCGCGCCAGTTTGCCTGCCACCTGCAGCAGGCCTTCGGCCTGGACCAAGTGCACAGCGTGACGGTGGAGCTGTTTGGCTCGCTTTCGGCCACCGGCGTCGGCCACGGCACCGACAAGGCCGTTCTGCTCGGCCTGGCGGGCCATGAGCCCGACCGCATCGACCCTGACCAGATCACGCCCGCTCTCGCCGACATCCGCGCCAGCGCCTCGCTGCTGCTGATGGGCCTGCACCGCGTCGCGTTCACCGAAAAGGAACACCTGCTGTTCCGCCGCAAAAGCCTGCCGCTGCACCCCAATGGCATGTGCTTTCACGCCTTCGATGCCGCGGGTGTTGAACTTTCAACCCGCGAGTACTACTCGGTGGGCGGCGGCTTTGTGGTGGATGCCGCTGGCGAGCGTGTGCTCAACCACGCTCCCGCCCTGCCTGACACCGCGGGCCACGGCCAGGGTCTGCCGCACCCGTTTCGCACCGGGGCCGAGTTGCTGGCGCAGTGCCAGGCCACAGGCCTCTCACCCGCCCAGGTGATGGCCGCCAATGAACAGCACTGGCGCAGCAGCGCCGAAGTGCGCCACCAGCTCATGGCCATCTGGCAAGCCATGGCCGGGGCCGTGCGGCGCGGCTGCGCCAGCACCGGCCACCTGCCCGGCCCCATGCAGGTGCGCCGCCGCGCCGCCGAGCTGCAGCACCAGCTCAGCAGCGCGCCCGAGGCCGCCCTGCGCGACCCGCTGTCGATGCTGGACTGGGTGAACCTGTACGCCATGGCGGTGAACGAGGAAAACGCCGCGGGCGGCCGCGTGGTGACAGCCCCCACCAACGGCGCGGCGGGCGTCATCCCGGCCGTGCTGCACTACTACGTGAACTTCATCCAGGGCACGCACAAGCCCAATGAAAACGGCATTGCCGACTTTTTGCTCACCGCAGGCGCCATCGGCCTCATCTACAAGGAAAACGCATCGCTCTCCGGCGCCGAAGTGGGCTGTCAGGGCGAGGTGGGCGTGGCGTGCTCCATGGCTGCAGGCGCCCTGGCCGCCGTGATGGGTGGCACACCCGAGCAGATCGAGAACGCCGCCGAGATCGGCATGGAGCACAACCTGGGCATGACCTGCGACCCCGTGGGCGGGCTGGTGCAGATCCCCTGCATCGAGCGCAACGCCATGGGCGCCATCAAGGCCATCAACGCCGCGCGCATGGCGCTGCGCGGCGACGGCCAGCATGTGGTCTCGCTCGACAAGGTCATCAAGACCATGATGCAGACCGGCGCGGACATGAAGAGCAAATACAAGGAAACCTCGCGCGGGGGCCTCGCGGTGAATGTGGTGGAGTGCTGACGGCGCCGGGCACGGCACCGGCGTTCGCCGCCGTCGTCGCCTTCTGGGCGGGTCAGCTATCAATTCAATAGCTATCCAGGCATACCTAACCTGGACCTGGGGCCAAAATTGCCCTAAAACCTGCCAACCCGACCGCTCCGGTGTGCCATGGGACAATCCCGCCCCATGACACCGCAGCAGTACGTACAACAAAAGGCCGTGGCCTCGGGCAGCAGCTTCTACTACGCCTTTCTGTTCCTGCCCGCGCCGCGCCGCGCGGCCATCACGGCGTTCTATGCGTTTTGCCGCGAGGTGGACGATGTGGTGGACGAGGTGAGCGATGCCGGTGTGGCACGCACCAAGCTGGCCTGGTGGCAGGGCGAAGTGGCCAAGTCATTTGCCGGGCAGCCCACGCACCCGGTGATGCTGGCGCTGATGCCCCACACCACTGAATACGGCATCGAGCAGCGCCACCTGCAGGCCGTCATCGACGGCTGCCAGATGGACCTGGAGCAGACGCGCTACCTGGACTTTGCGGGCCTCAAGGGCTACTGCCACCTGGTGGCAGGCATCGTGGGCGAAGTGGCGGCGCGCATCTTTGGCCAGACCGACCCGCGCACCACCGAATACGCCCACACGCTCGGCCTGGCGTTCCAGCTGACCAACATCATCCGCGACGTGGGCGAAGACGCCATGCTCGGCCGCATCTACCTGCCGGTGAGCGAGCTGCAGCAGTTTGACGTGAAGGCGCACGAGATCCTCAAGCGCACGTATTCCGACCGCTTTACCGCCCTGATGCGCTTTCAGGCCGAGCGCGCCCACGGCCTGTACGACCAGGCCCTGGCCATGCTGCCCGACGCCGACCGCCGCACCCAAAAGCCGGGTCTGATGATGGCCAGCATCTACCGCACGCTGCTGCGCGAGATCGAGCACGAAAACTTCCAGGTGCTGCACCAGCGCATCAAGCTCACGCCGCTGCGCAAGTTCTGGCTGGCCTGGAAGCTGCAGGCGCTGGGCAGGATGTAGTGGCGCGCGCCATGCAGGTCGGCGCGAAAGTGGCGGTGGTGGGCGCAGGCTGGGCCGGCATGGCCGCAGCCATTGCGCACACCGAGGCGGGCCACAACGTCACGGTGCTGGAAGCGGCCCGCACCCTGGGCGGCCGCGCGCGCGCCGTGCCGGGCGTGCTGCCCGACGGCTCGCCCGCCACGCTCGACAACGGCCAGCACATCCTCATTGGCGCCTACACCGAAAGCCTGCGCCTGATGCGGCTCGTGGGCGTCAACCCCGACGCGGCCTTGCTGCGCCTGCCGCTCACCCTGCAGTTCCCCGACGGCCAGGGTCTGCGCCTGCCCGATTTGCCGCCGCCGCTCGATGCCCTGCTGGGCATTGCGCGCGCCAAGGGCTGGGGCTGGGCCGACAAGCTGGCGCTGTTGCGCACGGCCACGGCCTGGCAGCTGGGCGGGTTCAGTTGCGACCGGGGCACATCGGTGGCCACGCTCTGCGCACCACTCACCCCGCGCCTGATGGCCGAGTTCATCGACCCGCTGTGCGTGTCGGCCCTCAACACCCCGGCTACCCAGGCCAGCGGCCAGGTGTTCTTGCGGGTGCTGCGCGACAGCCTGTTCAGCGGCCGGGGCGGCTCCAACCTGCTGCTGCCAAAGGTGGACCTGGGCAGCCTGTTCCCGCAGGCGGCAGCGCACTGGCTGGCGCAGCGCGGCGGGCAGGTGCTGACCGGCCAGCGTCTGCAGGCGCTGCAGCCGCTGGCAGGGGGGCGCTGGGCACTGGAATGCAAACGAGATGCAGCCGACACCGACAGCCCTGCATCAACGCCCGCCGTGTTCGATCACGTCACGCTCGCCTGCCCCTCGTGGGAGGCTGCCCGGCTGGTGGACGATGTGGGCCAGGCTTCCGGTGCCAAGCACGTGGACACGGCCCGCGCCTGGGCCGCCTGCGCCGGTGCGCTGCGTTTTGAAGCCATCACCACCGTCTATGCCCATGCCCCGGGCGTGCGCCTGCCGCAACCCATGCTGGCGCTGCGCAGCTCGGCCACGCAGCCTGCGCAGTTCGTGTTCGACCGCGGCCAGCTGGACGGCCAGCACGGCCTGCTGGCCTTTGTGGTGAGCGCCAGCCAGGGCGACCGCGCCA
>LNEG01000214.1 GCA_001464865.1 Burkholderiales bacterium Ga0074133 | reverse complement strand
CGCAGCGTCGCTGCATCGTCTGCAGGCTGACCTGACTGCCCCTCATCGGCAACGGATGGCCGGGCAATCGGGCGACTGACAGCATTCCGAAAGCTGGCTTTGGGCAGCATGGAAGTCCGTTGCACGCGGGGCATGCCGCCCGCGCGCCCGTATTCCAATATCTCGGAGACACCCCATGCCTGCAGATCACGCAAACCCCTTCCTGAACCCGAGCCGGCGCCATCTGCTGGGCGCCAGCGGCGCACTCGCTTTGGGCGGCCTGCTGCCCGCAGCGGCCTCGGCCCAGTCCGCATGGCCGTCGAAATCAGTGCGCTTTGTGGTGCCGTTTGCACCGGGCGGCAGCTCGGAGATCGTGGCCCGCTCCACCGCGGCCGAGCTGTCCAAAACCCTGGGCCAGAGCGTCTACGTGGACAACAAGCCCGGCGCGGCCGGCAACATCGCCATGTCGGAAGTGGCGCGCGCGGAAGACCAGCACACGCTGATCCTGGGCCACATCGGCACGCTGGCGGTCAACCCGTTCATCTTTGACAAGCTGCCGTACGACGCCAACAAGGACTTCAAGCCCGTGAGCCTGCTGGCCAAGGTGCCCAGCCTGTACGTGGTGCACCCGGACGTGCCCGCGAAGAACCTCAAGGAGTTCATCGCCTACGTCAAGAAGAACCCCGGCCGCCTGAGCTACGGCTCGGCGGGCAACGGCAGCGCGGGCCACCTGGCGTTTGAATACCTCAAGATGACGGCCGAGATCTTCATGCTGCACGTGCCCTACCGCGGCACCGGCCCCATGATGACCGACCTGCTCGCAGGCCGTCTTGAGGCGTCCGCCGTGGGTGCGGCTGCGGTGCTGCCGTTCATCAAGTCGGGCAAGGTGCGCTGCATCGCCACCGGCTCGGCCAAGCGCCTGCCGCAGCTGCCCGACGTGGGCACCGTTGCCGAGCAGGGCTTCCCCGGCTTCGAGATGACGCAGTGGTACGGAATGATGGCGCCCGCCAGTATCTCCGCCGCCAACCTCGACAAGCTGGCCACAGAGACTGCCAAGGCGGTCAAGGCGCCTGCATCGCTGGAGCGCCTCAACGCAGACGCGGCCGAAGCCATCGGCGGCACGCCCGCGCAATTTGCGCAGTTCATTGCGGCCGAGCAGGAGCGCTGGAAGAAGGTGCTTTTGCGCGCGAAGGTTAAACCTGACTAAGAAGCCCCCCTGAGCCGCTTCGCGTCTTCCCCCGAGGGGGACGCCACCCGTGGCCTGGCAAAGCCAGTTCCACGGTGGCGCTGGCTGGGGCCCCGCCAGTTGCAACCGCCGAGGCTCCCAGAGCCCCTGGAACCATCGCGGAACGACAGTAGCATCCCCCCATGCGCATCCTTCTGGCTGAAGACGACCACCACCTGGGCACCTGGTTGAGCCGGGCGCTGGAGCATGCGGGCATCCAGGTCGAGTGGGTGAACGACGGCCGCCTGGCCGACCGGGCCTTGCAGCAAAACGACCACGATGCGCTGGTGCTGGACCTGGGCCTGCCCGGGCTGGATGGCCATGCCGTGCTGCAGCGGCTGCGCGCCCGCGACCAGCGGCTGCCCGCCCTCATCCTCACCGCACGCGACTCGCTGGACCAGCGGGTGCAGTCGTTGAACGCAGGCGCGGACGACTTTCTGGCCAAGCCGTTTGAGCTGGCCGAGCTGGAGGCGCGCCTGCAGGCCCTG
>LNEG01000213.1 GCA_001464865.1 Burkholderiales bacterium Ga0074133 | reverse complement strand
TACGAGCCGTCTTCTGCGTAGTCGAGCAGCGCCTTGAAAAACGGTGGCTGCACACCCTCAAGGTAGCTCTTGGCCTCGCGGATGATGTGACGCGCCACAAATTCGGGGGTGTCCTCGAACATGTGAATGAAGCCATGCAACTCGCGCAGGATGTCGTTGGGCAGGTGGCGGCTGGTTTTGGTCTCACCGTGCACGTAGATCGGCACTTCGGTGTTCTTGCGACGCACTTCGCCAATGAAGTTGCGCAGGCTCAGCACAATGGGGTCCAGTCCGTCGCCGCCCGAGAATTCCTCGTCGTCGATCGACAGGATGAAAGCGCTGGCGCGGCTTTGCTGCTGGGCAAATTGCGACAGGTCGCCGTAGCTGGTCACCCCCACCACCTCGAAGCCCTCGGCCTCGATCGCCTGCGCTAGCGCGCGAATGCCCAGGCCCGAGGTGTTCTCGGAACGATAGTCCTCATCGATGATGATGATCGGAAAACGAAACTTCATGCGCAGCCTCCGTGCAACCGTGCCCTGCCCGGCCAAAAATCAAAAGAGGCGCGAAGTGTAAGGAATAACGTTGACATGCCTTTGTCCGGCCCATATTTGGGCCCAGAATGTGGTGCGCTAAATACATCAATCAAGGAGGGCTGACCATGGAGCAATCCACAATCTGGTGGCTGGCGGCGGGTGCGGTGGTGGCAGCCGAACTGCTGACCGGCACGTTCTATCTGCTCATGGTGGCCGTTGGCCTTGCCGCTGCGGCCGTCATGGCCCACCTGGGCGTATCAATGCCGCTGCAGATCGTGAGCGCAGCAGTGGTCGGCGGCGGCGCAGTGGTGGCCTGGCACTGGGCCAAGAAGCGGCGCCCTGGCGATCCATCGGCACGCGCGGACCGCAGCGTGAACATGGATGTCGGGGAGACCATCTACATCGAAGGCTGGAACCCCGACGGCACCACACTGGTGAAGTACCGCGGGGCCCAGTGGACAGCCATACACCGACCGGGCATCACCCCGGCCACCGGCCTGCACCGCGTGGCAGAGCTGGTGGGCAACCGACTCCTGGTAGACCCGGTCTGAGGGCGCCACTCTCGCTCACACTTTTCAAAGAAACGAGGTTCCCGTGGAAATCGCCATCGTCATTCTGGTCATTGCCGTCATCTTCATTGTGCGGTCCGTCAAGGTCGTGCCGCAGCAGAACGCATGGGTCAAGGAGCGCCTGGGCAAGTACGCCGGCACCCTGAGCCCCGGGCTGAATTTCCTGGTCCCGTTCGTGGACAAGGTCGCCTACAAGCACAGCCTCAAGGAAATCCCGCTCGATGTGCCGAGCCAGATCTGCATCACGCGCGACAACACGCAGCTGCAGGTGGATGGCATCCTGTACTTCCAGGTGACCGACCCCATGCGCGCCAGCTACGGCTCCAGCAACTACATCATGGCCGTCACCCAGCTGGCGCAGACGTCGCTGCGGTCGGTGATCGGCAAGCTGGAACTGGACAAGACATTCGAGGAGCGCGACATCATCAACGCCCAGATCGTGCAGGCCATCGACGAGGCGGCACTGAACTGGGGGGTGAAAGTGCTGCGATACGAAATCAAGGACCTGACGCCGCCAAAGGAAATCCTGCACGCCATGCAGGCACAGATCACTGCCGAGCGCGAGAAGCGCGCGCTCATCGCAGCGTCGGAAGGCCGCCGTCAGGAGCAGATCAACATCGCCACCGGCGAGCGCGAGGCCTTTATCGCGCGGTCAGAAGGCGAAAAGCAGGCTGTCATCAACAAGGCCCAGGGCGAGGCCGAGTCCATCAAGGCCGTGGCGGAGGCCACTGCGCAGGCCATTGAGCGGGTGGCCACCGCCATTCGCCAGCCGGGCGGCGAGCAGGCCGTGCAACTCAAGGTGGCCGAAAAGGCCGTGGACGCCTACAGCCGGGTGGCGCAAGATGCGACCACAACGCTCATTATGCCCAGCAACATGACCGAGGTGTCGGCCCTCATCGGCTCGGCCATGAAGATGGTGCAAGCCCAGCAACGTGTTGGCTGAAACTGCCATGCGTGAACTGCAACGCCCGGGCTTGCCAAAGGCGCCGCTTTGCGCCGCAGGCGGTGTCCGTGCGTTTGGCAGGTTGTTCGCGCGCATCCGGGGGGTGCCGAAACCCGGGGCCCGCACAGCGCGTGTGCCCCGTTTCCGGCGGGTGGTCGCCATGGCTGGATGTGCGCTGGCCGTAGTGAGCATGCCGGTGAGCGCCCAGTCATCGAATGCCGCCGACCTGTGGCTGACCTTGCACGGCGATCCGAACGACCGGGCCAATGACCTCGTGGAGGTACGCCCTGAGCCCACCGGACTGGACCAGCGCGTGGTGCTCGACCTGCGCGTCTCACGTGACCGGGTGCGCACTTCGTTCCGGGGGCAGAAATACCGTTCGTACTACGCGAAAGCGGTCGTCAACTGCTCAACGCAGAAGGCCTGGTACCTGTGGCTGAACTACTACGGGGAGCCCGTCTGGGCCGGCCAGACCGTGGGGCGCGAGGAGTACCGCGAGGGCGAAGCAGCGGTGCTCTTCAAAGATGTGCCGGGCCAACCCTACAAACGCATGATTTCGGCAGCCTGCCGTGTTAGGGGTTGACGGCGTCATTTGGGTTTTGTCGGCACTTGCAAGGACACGGGCAAGCAAAGCGGCGGCATTTTTTACGCCGCCGCAACACCAAGCAGAAAATCGCACCGCGGCCATGGCTATAATCGAGGGCTCCGGAGAGGTGGATGAGCGGTTTAAGTCGCACGCCTGGAAAGCGTGTGTGGGCTAATCCCCACCGCGGGTTCGAATCCCGCCCTCTCCGCCATTGATATAGTAAATACGGGCCCTCTGGGCCCGTTTTGCTTTCACACCCATCAATGGACCCATCAGTTTAGGTGCGAACTCATGAAGCACCATGAAGCTAACAGCTTCGCTCCGCCTCAGTGCGGATGATGTTTTGCCGTTCGCCGGTCGCCATCTAAAACAGCCAACCCTAAACAAGCAACACCACGTCAAACGCCATTGATGGGCTTGATGATGGGTTTGCGTCAGTAGCTGGGGCGCCTACATAGGAGAACTCGGCGGAGGCTGTCGAATCCCCCCAAGCGTTTTTAGGTTTGCCACTCCTATCCCTTGCAGCTGTCACCTATCGATGGCGGCTCTCGTAGCTTCCGTCTGAGTTTTTCTTCAAGCAAGCCCACGAGAACGCCTGTCCC
>LNEG01000212.1 GCA_001464865.1 Burkholderiales bacterium Ga0074133 | reverse complement strand
GCACACCGGCGAGTTGGCATAACCCTGCGTGAGCTTGAGGCCCTTGGCCGCCAGGCCGTCGAGCACGGGCGAGACGGGGCCAAAGGCCGCCTCGCGCCCGCCGTAGCAGCCCAGGTCGGCATAGCCCAGGTCGTCGGCGACGATGAAGATGATGTTGGGGCGCGGGTGAGTCGTCATGTCGAGGTCCAATGTCGCCAGGCTGGGCCTGAGGTCGTGGCAACGGGCGGGGCCGATGCGAGGGGCGGCAAGCAAGGGCCGCCCCGCAGCAATGCCGCCGTCCCCCTTGAGGGGGAAGCGGCAAAGCCGCTCAGGGGGTGCTTCCGATCAAGGCTTGAAGCCGGAGCGCTGCACCACCGGCGCCCATTGCGCCCGGTAGGCCTTGAGCATGGCCTCGGTCTGCGCCATGGTGGCCACTTCGGGCGTCATCTTGGCGGCCTCGAACTTGCGCTGGGTATCGGGGTCTTTCATCACGTCATGGATCAGCCCCGCCAGCCGCTCCGCCTGGGCCTTGGGCATGCTCATGGGTGCAAAAAACGTGTTCCAGCCGGTGGCGGCCAGATTCAGGCCGCCTTCCTTGAAGGTCGGGATCTTCGGGTCCAGCGGGCTGCGCTTTGCACCGGAGACCGCCAGGATGCGGATCTTGCCGGCCTCGTGCTGGGGCAGCAGCGTATCGAAGGTGTCAAACGCCACGGGCACCTGACCGCCCAGCAGGTCGTTGAGCAACGGTGCCGACCCGCGGTAACCCACGACTTCGGCACGCACCTGTGCGGTATCGCCCACCATCAGGCCAAAGAAATGCGGCAGGCTCCCCGTAGCGGGCACGCCAAAATTGGCCTTGTCTGGGTTGGCGCGCAGCCATGCCATCAGGTGCGGCAGTTCGCGCACCGGAACGGCAGTGGCTACCGCCACGCCAAACTCGTAGCTGTTGACATGGCTGACCGGCCGGAAGTCGCGCTCGGGGTCATAGCCAGAATCCGCAAACACCAGGGGAGCCACCAGCATCACTGCCGGGTTGGCCAGCAGCAGCGTGGGCTGATTGGCAGGCGCGGCCTTCACGGCCTGGGCCGACAGCCGCCCGCCGGCACCGGTTTTGTTCTCGACGATCACCGGGGTGCCCAGCTTGCTGCCCAGCTTGTCGGCCACGATGCGGGCCACGCGGTCGGTCGATCCACCGGGGGCATAGCCCACCACGATGCGCAGTGGCGACTCCTGGGCCTGCGCCAGCGCGGCGCAACAGGCGAGGCAGCCGGCCAGCAGGCCTGCCCACAGGGGGCGTCGGCGCGCTTGGCCGGGGCGGCTACCGCCGGTGCTCAGGGTCTGGGAAGATGGGTGCGGTTTCCACATGGTCAGTTTCTCCAGGGGCAGTGATCGGCACGCCAGTGCCTGCGGTCGCAAGGCTCCAGCGCAGCCGGATTGACTTGTGTCATCAGATGCACTGCACTGTATGGGCCACCCCGACGATTGATCTAAACAACTCCTGCCCGGAAATACCCTCATGTCTTCGCCTGCACCGGCACCCATGCCCTCCGCTGTACCCGGCCAGCGTCTCATGCACCCGCAGGCCGCCAACGACCTGCTGATGTACCGGCTCAACCGCCTGCTGGCGGTTGCCGGAAGCCTGGTGGTGCGCCTGTGCGAGGGTGGATACGGCATCACGCGGCGCGAGTGGGGTCTGGTGATGATGCTGGCGCAACACCCGGGCATGCCGCCCGCCGAACTGGCCCGGCGCCTGGGGCTCGACCGGTCCCGTACCTCGCGCGCTGTCACCTCGCTGCTCTCCAAGAAACTGATTTCGCGCGAGTCCATGCCCGGCGACCGGCGGCAGGCGGTGCTGTCACTCACGCCGGCGGGCCTCGCCGTGCACGACGCCCTGCTGCCCCAGGTCAAGGCACTCAACCAGGAGCTGCTGGCCGGGTTGGCCCCGGATGCCGTGCAGGCGCTCGACATCGCGCTGCACCACATGCAGCAGCGCGCCGAATCGCTGGTGAGCACGCGCACCGACGTTCCGCGCACCTACCGCCTGCGCGGTGGTCGCCACCACGACGCGGCCTGAGAACCCGGCACGCACACGGATTGGCGCAAGGCTATATCCTTGAGAACCGGCCGCGCCAGACCCTGCCGCCGTCCTGCCTCTTGCGCCCACCCGGCGCTCCGTGCCCGCTACAGCCACGCACTTTTCTCAAGCACTTGCCACCCATGTCCGCTGCGACCTCATCTCTGTGGAGCCCCCTGCGCCAACCTGCTTTCCGGGGCCTGTGGCTTGCAGGCGGGGTGTTCTTCATCGGCAGCGGCATGCAGACCATGGCGGCCGCCTGGCTGATGGTGGAGCTGTCGGGCTCGTCGTTCCTGGCCGCGCTGGTGCAAACGGCGGTGTTCATGCCCATGTTCCTGCTGGCATTGCCAGCGGGCGTGCTGGCCGACACCACGGACCGCCGACGGCTGATCTCGGGCGCACTCCTCACGCAGACGGGTGCCTGCGCCATCCTCGCCCTGCTGGTGCTGCTGGGCTGGGGCGGCCCGGCGTCGGTACTGTTTCTGGTTTTCGTGTGCGGGTGCTGTACGGCGGTGCTCACGCCGGCGTGGAATTCGTCGGTGATTGACCCCGTGCCCCGTGACGAGTGGCCGCAGGCCATCACGGCCGTGAGCATTGCCTACAACGCCGCGCGCGCGGTGGGGCCCACGCTGGCCGGGCTGGTGTTTGCCCAGCTGGGCGCGGGCTGGGTGTTTGCAGTCACGGTGCTCACCACGCTGGTCATGTGGCAGTCGATCCGCCAGTGGCCGCCCAAGGCGCACCCGCCCTCCAAGCTGCCGGCCGAGCGGCTGTGGGGCGGCACGCTCAGCGGCCTGCGCTTTGCCTGGCACTCGCGCATGATCCTGGCGCAGCTGGTGCGGGTGATGGCGTTCAGCGCGGCGGGCTCGGCCCTGTGGGCGTTGCTGCCCGTGATTGCGCAGCGCCAGCTGGGCACTGGCGCGCAGGGCTTCGGCCTGCTGATGGGCTGCCTGGGCACCGGTGCCGTAGCGGTAGGCCTGGTGCTGGGCAAGCTGCGGGCGCGCTTTGGCATGGAGTCCATCGTGGGCGTGGCGTGCGTCGTGTTTGCCGTGGCCATGCTGGTGGCGGCGCTGACCAGGACGGCGTGGGTGGTCTACGTGGCCATGCTGTTTGCCGGCGCGGCCTGGATGTCGGCCATGTCCACCTTCAACACGGCCACGCAGGCCAGCGCGCCGCAGTGGGTGCGCTCCCGCGCGCTGGCCATGCACATGGTGTCCGCACTGGGGGCCTTTGCGCTGGGCTCGGCCTTCTGGGGCGCGGCGTCCGACATCGTGGGCCTGGCGCCCTCGCTGTATGCAGCCGCTGCCCTCATGGCAGCGGGCCTGCTGCTGGCGCGGCCGATGCCGCTGCGCATGGGCGCGCTGCACGAGGTGACCCAGGCCACCCCCTGGGATGAACTCTTCATCGAGGCCGAGCCCCTGCCCGAAGCGGGCCCCGTGGCGGTGGAGGTGGGCTACCGCATCGCCCCCGGCACCGATGCGGCCTTTCTGGACACCATCAGCCGCATGAAGGCCCCGCGCCGGCGTGACGGCGCCACCTTCTGGCGCGTGTACAAGGACCTGGGCGAACCCTCGCGCTATGTGGAACGCTTCATCGTCGAATCGTGGGCCGACTACCTGCACCAGCGTGCCCGCGCCACCATGGCCGACCAGGCGCTGGAGACCGAGGTGCGAGCGTTTCTGGCGCCCGGTGAGGTGGTGCGCATGTCGCACTACATCGCTGAACGATAGCTCCCCCTGAGGGGGGACGCACCCGGCAGCCCGGCAAAGCCGGTTTCGCGGGTGCGCTGGCCTGGGGTGCGCCAGTTCCAACGGCGGCGCCCTGCGACAATCGGGCGCATGACTTTCGCCCCACTCCAGAACGACACCTTCTTGCGCGCCTGCCGCCGTCAGGCCACCGATTACACCCCGCTGTGGCTCATGCGCCAGGCGGGGCGCTACCTGCCTGAATACAAGGCGACGCGCGCCAAGGCTGGCAGCTTCATGGGCCTGGCCACCAACGTGGACTACGCCACCGAGGTCACGCTGCAGCCTTTGGCCCGTTTCCCGCTCGACGCGGCCATTTTGTTCAGCGACATCCTCACCGTACCCGACGCCATGGGACTGGGCCTGAGCTTTGCCGAAGGTGAAGGCCCCCGCTTTGCGAAGGTGGTGCGCGACGAAGCCGCCGTGGCAGAGCTGGCTGTGCCCGACATGGACAAGCTGCGCTACGTGTTTGACGCCGTCACCAGTATCCGCAAGGCGCTCAATGGGCGTGTTCCGCTCATTGGCTTCTCGGGCAGCCCCTGGACGCTGGCCTGCTACATGGTCGAAGGCAAGGGCAGCGACGACTACCGCCTGGTCAAGAGCCTGATGTACAGCCGCCCGGACCTGATGCACCGCATCCTGGCCATCAATGCCGACAGCGTGGCCGCCTACCTGAATGCGCAGATCGATGCCGGCGCCCAGGCCGTGATGGTGTTTGACAGCTGGGGCGGCGTGCTGGCCGATGGCGCGTTCCAGGAATTCAGCCTGGCGTACACGAAGCGCGTGCTGGCGCAATTGAAGCGCACGGGCGTGGACGGCACCGATGTGCCCCGCATCGTGTTCACCAAGGGCGGCGGCATCTGGCTCGACGACATGAAGGACCTGGACTGCGAGGTGCTGGGCTTGGACTGGACCGCCAGCCTGGGCAAGGCCCGCGCCATCGTGGGCGGCCAGGCGGGTGGCCCCGGCAAGGCGCTGCAGGGCAACATCGACCCCAACGTTCTGTTTGCACCACCCGCGCAGGTGGTGCAGCAGGTGCACAAGGTGCTCGACAGCTTTGGCAGGCCGCACACCGACCGCACCACCACCGGCCCCACGCACATCTTCAATCTGGGCCACGGCATCAGCCAGTTCACCCCTCCCGAGCATGTGGCGGCGCTGGTGGAGGCCGTGCACACGTACTCGCGGGCGCAGCGGCAGGCCTGATCGGCCCTCCCACACCAGGTCGGGGCTCGCCTTTGGGCGGGCCTCTTTTCGTTTCTGGCGCGCCGGATGTCTTTCTTGCCTGGCCCGGGCCGCGCATGGGCTGGTCATTGCCCGAGGGGACACGCGGTCCAGCCGGCCGTTGCATTCCATGGCGGCGCGACAGCGATCCCGGCGCAGTACTTGTGCACACAAACAGTGCAGCGGCAGCCGCCGGATGCTGGATGGCGAAAACCCCGCAAATTTTTTCGCACCGCACGCAAGTGCTTGATTTGTAAGGAATCTGAATCCCTGCCGATTTCATGGGCAACCCACCAAAAGCACGGTTTTTCAAGGCTTTGGAGGCGCTCCACAGGAGATATCAACAAAGTTATCCACAGAAATTCTGGATTTGTGCAAAAAACCCCGTCAAATCAAAGACTTGCAGACCAAACCGCATAAAGCACTGAAAAGCCGGGCAGGCGGCTAGCACAGTTTCGCCTGCCAAATGCCTCTTGACGGCCAGACCGGAACTGACTTATGCACACATTCACTGATGCACCGCAGCAATTTCACTGCATCACGGACTAGCACAAAAATCTGCCTGAATTTTCCTCAGATGATTGATTCATAACGTTTTTTTGGCCTTGCCTCTTTTCAAGGCACTCTGTTGAAACGCTGTACTGGCGCGGCCTGGGACTGCATCGGGCCGGGATGTCAACAAAGTTATCCACAGAAATGCTGAAAGAAGGAAATGGCCGCCTGGAGCCGCTGGGACTGCGGTACGGCACGCGGCAGACAGGGTAAATCCCGGCTCGGAGCGGAAACCCGGCGCACTAATATTAATTACTTTAATTATTTAGTGATCAGCGTACTGTTCCTGTCACGCTGCCTTGCCAACCATGCAGCCTCTTTCTTCCGATTCCCTCACGGTCCACCGGTCCATTGGCTCCGTGCTGGTGGCAGCGCTGGCGGTACTGGCACTGGTGTTCTCGGCTTCGGCTGCCAGCGCGTTCGCAGCGCTGGTCAAAAGCAATGGATCGCTGGACCAGGTGACGCGGGAGATCACCGTACTCCAGGATCTTTCCGATGCCGTGAACCACACCCGCACGTCGCGCGTGTGGATGGTGCAGGCCTCGGTATACGGCTCTTACGGCATGTTCAAAGAGTCTGCCGCTGCCCTCGCCACAGCGCGCAGCAAGCTGGCCGACTCGCGCAGCGCCTTCGGCCGGTACGAGCAGTCGGCCAAAGGCCCCGCCGAAGAACCCCTGGCACGGGTCGCCGCGCAAACCTACGCCGCCTACCTGGCGGAAGGGCTGGACCCGCTGATCACCGCCCTGGAAGCAGGCAACCCGCAAAACTACATCAACACCCTGCGCAACCGCACACCCGCGCTGGACGCCGATTTCGAGAAAGCCGTGAATGCCGTGCTGACCTTGCGCACCGAGCAATCGCGCCAGACGCAGGCTGACATCCAGGCGGGCTACCGGCGCAGCCTGGCCGGGCTGTGGGTACTGGCTGCGCTGTTTGGTGCCACGTGCCTGGCGCTTTGGGGCGGCGCCCGCCGCTGGCTGGTGCGGCCGCTGCGCGGCATGGCGCATGACATCGAAACCGTGGCGGCCAATGACCTGTCGGCACCGGCCCAGGCCGCGCAGCGCTTTGCGCCACAAGAGATCGCGCAGGTGCAGGGCACGATGGAACGCATGCGGATGCAGCTGCGCACCACGGTGGGCGCGATCCGCGGTGCGGCCCACACGGTACAGGCCGCCAGCCACGATATCGCCACAGGCAACGCACACCTTGCCGAACGCACGCAGCAGCAGGCGCTGCACCTGGGACACACCTCCGAAGCCATCGGACACATGGCGCAGAGCCTGGCAGAGTCTGCAGGGGCTGCGGCACGGGTAGCCAGCGTGGCCCAGAGCGCCGCAGCCGTGGCGACGGAAGGCGGAACCAAGGCAGGGCAGGCGCGCGCCGCCATGGACGAGATCCACGCCTCCAGCCGCAAGATTGGCGAGATCACCACCGTGATCGACGGAATCGCCTTCCAGACCAACATCCTGGCCCTGAATGCCGCCGTGGAGGCTGCCAGGGCCGGAGAACATGGCCGCGGCTTTGCCGTGGTGGCCAGCGAGGTGCGCACGCTCGCCCAGCGCAGCGCCGAGGCCGCGCGCGAGATCAAGCACCTCATCGACGAATCCATGGCCTGCGTGGAGCGCGGTGTGGCCCATGTGCACGATGCCGGGGTCACCATGCAGGGCGTGCTGGACCAGATCCATGCCGCCGCTGCGCTGGCCGCAGACATTCGACACGCTACCGAGCAGCAGGCACGCGATGTGGAACACGCCCGCGCCACGCTCCACCAGCTGGAGCAGATGACCGACCAGAACGTGCAACTCGTGGCGCAAGGCGCCCAGGCCGCGGGCAGCCTGGACCAGCAGGCTGCCGCGCTGGCACGGGCCGTGGATTCATTCCGGCTGCCTGAAGACGCAAGCCAGGCGACGCTGCGATCACCAGGCACGCAGGCTTCTCTGGCACCTGCGCCCGCAGTGACCGCCCGCATCGCCCACACCCGGGCGGCAGCCACGCTCACCGCCGTGCTGACCGCGGCGCTTTGCTGCGCACCGGCAGGGAAGGCCGCCGCGACCGAGGTCGAACTGCTGCACTGGTGGACCTCCGAAGGCGAATCGCGCGCAGTGCATGCCCTGCGCCCCCAGCTGGCTGCCAAGGGGCTGACCCTGAAGACACCCGCCGTCCAGGGTGGCGCCGAGGCGCTGGCACAGACGCTGCGCGAGCGTGTGGCTGCGGGCAAGGCGCCCGATGCCGTGCAGATGAAAGCCGCCGACCTGTCGGCCTGG